>NZ_LR134288.1:1395000-1856804 GCF_900636525.1 Streptococcus milleri
GCCTACAATCCGAACTGAGACTGGCTTTCAGAGATTAGCTTGCCGTCACCGGCTTGCGACTCGTTGTACCAGCCATTGTAGCACGTGTGTAGCCCAGGTCATAAGGGGCATGATGATTTGACGTCATCCCCACCTTCCTCCGGTTTATTACCGGCAGTCTCGCTAGAGTGCCCAACTCAATGATGGCAACTAACAATAAGGGTTGCGCTCGTTGCGGGACTTAACCCAACATCTCACGACACGAGCTGACGACAACCATGCACCACCTGTCACCGATGTTCCGAAGAAACTTCCTATCTCTAGAAATAGCATCGGGATGTCAAGACCTGGTAAGGTTCTTCGCGTTGCTTCGAATTAAACCACATGCTCCACCGCTTGTGCGGGCCCCCGTCAATTCCTTTGAGTTTCAACCTTGCGGTCGTACTCCCCAGGCGGAGTGCTTAATGCGTTAGCTGCGGCACTAAGTCCCGGAAAGGACCTAACACCTAGCACTCATCGTTTACGGCGTGGACTACCAGGGTATCTAATCCTGTTCGCTCCCCACGCTTTCGAGCCTCAGCGTCAGTTACAGACCAGAGAGCCGCTTTCGCCACCGGTGTTCCTCCATATATCTACGCATTTCACCGCTACACATGGAATTCCACTCTCCCCTTCTGCACTCAAGTTAAACAGTTTCCAAAGCCTACAATGGTTGAGCCACTGCCTTTCACTTCAGACTTTTCTAACCGCCTGCGCTCGCTTTACGCCCAATAAATCCGGACAACGCTCGGGACCTACGTATTACCGCGGCTGCTGGCACGTAGTTAGCCGTCCCTTTCTGGTTAAGTACCGTCACAGTATGAACTTTCCATTCTCACACTCGTTCTTCCTTAACAACAGAGCTTTACGATCCGAAAACCTTCTTCACTCACGCGGCGTTGCTCGGTCAGGGTTCCCCCCATTGCCGAAGATTCCCTACTGCTGCCTCCCGTAGGAGTCTGGGCCGTGTCTCAGTCCCAGTGTGGCCGATCACCCTCTCAGGTCGGCTATGTATCGTCGCCTAGGTAGGCCATTACCCTACCTACTAGCTAATACAACGCAGGTCCATCTACTAGCGATGCAATTGCATCTTTCAAGCATCTAACATGTGTTACATACTGTTATGCGGTATTAGCTATCGTTTCCAATAGTTATCCCCCTCTAATAGGCAGGTTACCTACGCGTTACTCACCCGTTCGCAACTCACAGTCTATGGTGTAGCAAGCTACGGTATAAACTGTGCGTCCTACTTGCATGTATTAGGCACGCCGCCAGCGTTCGTCCTGAGCCAGGATCAAACTCTCATATAAAGTTTGAGCTCTCACTCATTTCTGTCACTGACAGATTTATTGTTTCTTTTTAATGTTTGACGGACTGTTCTTAAACAGTCGCCTGCACATTGGTTCGTCTTGTTCAGTTTTCAAAGGTCTTTGTCGCCCCTCAAGCGACAACTATCTTAGTATATCACCTCCTCCTCTTCTTGTCAATACCTTTTTTTATCTTTTTTTATTTTTCTTAAACTTTTTCTTCCAATTTTTCCTGTCTCCTCTTTCTTATCTCCTGTAAACTGCTAAATACTTGTACTGGTCATACGAAATAGAAAATATGTATAAACTAAAAATTCTATGACCTATTATCATAGAACTTTTATATCATTTTTATATATATTTATTGTTTATCTCTAACAATCATCTCAGCTATCCTATTTATGGCTTAATTTTCTAGTCAAAAAATCACCCGCAAACTGAATGGCAAAGATAAGTACAATAATAATGATCGTTGCTAAAATTGTTACATCGTTATTATAGCGATTGAAGCCATAAGCAATCGCAACATTCCCGATTCCTCCAGCACCGACAGCACCAGCCATTGCAGTCTCGCCAACGAGAGAAATAAGAGTGACTGTTGTCACACGAATCAAATCTGGCAAACCTTCACGTAGATAGACACCAACTAGGTCACCGAAAGTCGCTCCGCTTGCCTGAGCAGCTTCGATAACACCGCCGTCCAATTCGGCAAGAACAACTTGAACTTGGCGAGCAAAGAAAGCAAATACGGCAAAAGAAAGTGGTACAATAGCTGCGTTTGGTCCAATACTAGTCCCCGCAATCAAGTGTGAAAAAGGTGAAAGAACAGCTAACAAAATAATAAATGGGATGGCGCGGAAGATAGACGTGATTTTGTCTAAAATCCAAAAAACTATTTTATTTTCCAAGACACCACCTGGAGCAGTCAAAACAAGAAAAAGCCCTGCAATTAACCCCAATAATCCACCAATAATAAAAGAAATAACTGTCATATATAACGTCAAGTAAATAGCTGTTCCCCAGCCAGCTTGACCGCTCCAACCCATTCGATAAACATTCGGCAAGTATGTTTGAATAAAGTTTTCCATCTATGCTTCTCCCTTCAATACTGTCAATTGAACACCAGCTTCACGAATGGCTGCTTTAGCCGCTGTTAGATTTTCCTTTTCACCAGATAAAACAACGACCAATTCTCCGACAGGTGTTCCACCTAAAATTTCAATATTTCCATAGAGTATATTGGCAGTAACTTGATGATGTTTGTAAATTTCATTCAGCAAGGGTTCATCTGTAGAGGTTCCTGCGTACTTCATTTGCACCAAGAGACTATTTTTCGCCAAATGTTTGACAATTTCTTGTTGCTCAATCTTGCCCATAGCTTCATCAATTCCTGTTGCAGTCGAGATGAAGTCTTTGGTTAAGTCTTGCTGAGGATTAGAGAAAATATCCAAAACAGAACCTTCTTCAATCAGTTGACCGTCCTGCATAACTGCGACACGATTAGCGATGTCTTTGACAATTTGCATTTCATGGGTAATCAAAACAATTGTTAATCCCAGCTTTTGATTTAAATCTTGTAAAAGAGCTAAAATTTGTTTAGTTGTTTTTGGATCTAGAGCTGAGGTTGATTCATCAGAAATCAAGATTTTAGGGTCATTTGCCAAGGCACGCGCGATTGCAACCCGCTGTTTTTGCCCTCCAGAAAGCTGAGAAGGATAATTTTCGGCACGATCGGCTAAACCAACCAACTCCAACAGGGTACGCACTTTTTCTTTTTTTTCTTCTTTTGATAGACCAGAATGTTTCAACGCAAAAGCGACATTTTCTTCTGCCGTCAATTGACTCATCAGATTAAAATGTTGAAAAATCATGCCGATATCTTGACGTTTGCGGCGCAGCTGTTCTGCTGTCAAGGTTACTTTATTGTCAAAAAGAACATCATCATCTACAATAATTTTCCCGCTCGTTGGAACTTGCAGTAGGTTAATGACACGAACCAAGGTTGATTTCCCAGCCCCAGAATAACCGACAATTCCATAGATATCTCTTTCTTGAATATGAATCGTCACATCTTTAACTGCTTGAATCTGACGTTTCTTTTGTTGAAAGGTTACATCAATGTGATCTAACTGAATCATTTCTTTACTCATAACTTGCAATCAGCTCCTCTACTAATTCAATATGGGTGTAATAATCTGCAATGCGGACATTTTCGTCACCGCCATGGTCTCGACTATTCGCATTTCCAAGTCCAAAGGCGACCATTGGTACCTCAAGTGCTTCAAATACCGTGTGCATCGGTCCTGTACCTGCTGTAGTTGGTAAGACAGAAACTCCTTTTTGATAGAATTTCTTAGCTAGTTCAATGACATTTAAAATCGGCGACGCACTCATATCACTACGATAGCTCATTTCTCCCAAAGTATAAACTAATTCTACCTTATCAAAACCATTTTTGTCGAGTTGTTTGCGAATCAGTTCCAATACTCCATGTGGTTCCAGTCCTGGCACTAAGCGAACCTCTACTTTTGCCGAAGCTTCTGACGGAAGAATCGTCTTCACTCCTTGACCTTGGTAACCAGAAGTAATTCCTTCAATGTTCAAAGATGGTTCAAAGAAAATTCGATTTAAAAAAGATTTTTTCTCTTCTTGTAATAAAGGTAATTCCAAACCATAAATAGTTTCTACTTCTTCTGGACTGCGCTGAGCGTATTGTTCCACTAAAGCTAACTCTCGTTGATTAGGTGTGATTACTTGATCATAAAGCCCTTCTACCTGAATACGTCCATCCTTATCTCTCAAGCTAGCAAGGGCGTTCAACAAGTACCAAGAAGCCGAATCAATCACACCACCAAAGCTAGAATGAATATCCACTTCCGCACTTTTGACCTTCATATCAAAGGTCACAATTCCCTTGTTCCCACCAGAAATTTCTAGTTGACCCAAAGAATTTTTAATTCCTTGTTCCCAAACGAGAAGATCTGCCCCTTGCAGAAGCACCTTGTGTTTGGCTAGGTATTTTTCTAAATCAACAGAAGCAGACTCTTCTGCTCCTTCCATCATAAAAATGACATTGACAGGTAACGTTTTATGCTTTTGTAAATATTTTTGCATAGCCGTCAAACGCGCGATAATATGTCCTTTGTCATCATCTACTCCGCGACCATACATGCCACCGTCTCGAATAGATAAGGTAAATGGGTCATCTGTCCAAATCTGATCGCTATCTGCCGGAACCGTGTCGTAGTGATTATAAAAAATAATTGTCTTAGCTGTAGGGTTTGAACTTTTAAACTTCGCTATCACAAATGGCGCTGTATAGTTGTCATCTAATTCCACCTCCGCACCAGCTTTTGTAAAGATTTCTTTTAGATAAGCAGCCACTTCTTGTAAACCGACTTGTTGAGCGAAGATTGATTTTTTAGCAATCAAAGTTCGTAAAATGGCGATATATTCTTGTGTTACTATATCTTGTTCAAATTTTTTAATTTGCTCTTCTTCACTTGAAAATGTCATATTTTCTCCTTATAGAATGGCGACAAAACTCAGTCGGTAATTCCAACTGAGTTTTTAGACTGAAATACAGCTAATGAAATAAAGATTACCAAACCGGTTGGTCTAAACCGTCTGATGTTTCTTCAACCACTTTTTTCACTTCATCTGAATGATAAGCTTTAATGAGTTTCTTAATGGCATCTGCTTTTGGAGATTTTTCCCAATCTTTTTTAGCTGCAATGATGTTAAACCATTGTTTTGAATTTTTATCTTTCGGTTCAATGAACAAGGCTTTTTTATAGTCCAATTTTGCTTCTGTTACAAATGTATTGTTTACAACGGCTGCATCTACTGAAGTCAATGAGCGAGCTGTTTGACTAGCATCCAATTCTGTAATTTTCAATTTTTTCGGATTTTCTTTGATATTTGCCACAGTTGCCAATTCATTTCCAGACTTGTCTAATTTAATCAATCCTGCAGATTGCAATAAATTAAGCGCCCGACTTTCATTTGTCGCATCATTTGGAACTGCAATTTCTGCACCATTTGGAATTTGATCTACTTTCGTATATTTATTTTTTCCATTTTTGGTGCCAGAGTAGAGGCGAATTGGTGAAATATAAGTTTCAGCAGTTGCAACTAAGTTTTGCTTGTTTTCCTTGTTCCAGTTGTTCAAGAAATAGTAATGTTGGAAAGCATTGATATCCACTTCACCATCAGCGACCGCTTTATTTGGTTGCGAGTAGTCCGTAAATTCTGTAAATTTCAACTTGATATTATCTTTTTTCAACAATTCTTGAATCTTGTCCCAGCGTTTTTCTTCTGAGTCACTCTTTGTCATCACACCAACTTTAATCGTTTTGGCGTCGTCACTTTTATTTCCTGAACCACAAGCTGCTAAGCCAATCACTGCTGCAGCTGCTAGAGCTGTTATTCCAAACCATTTTTTAAATTTCATTTTCTGTCTCCTTTAAAAATCTTATGAAAATAGTATCGCACATATTTACCTAATTGACAAATTGTTATTTCATAACAAAGGGTATAGTTATAAACTATAACTGTTTTGTATAAGAAAACCAGCTGAAACTTTGAAACTAGCTGGCTTTACATTCTCTTATTTCACATCTGCTTCTACTGGCAAGTAACTACCGCCAAAGAATTTTTGGGATAGTTTTTCCAGAGTTCCGTTTTTATACAACTCTTGAATGCGCCTATTAACAAATGTTTTCAACTCATCTTGTCCTTTTGCTAAAAGTGGATAAACATAAGGTTGTTGGTCACTTGGTAAATCAATCACTTTCAAGTTGTCCAGTTTTTGATTTTTAATGACTGTTTCTACACCAATTTTATCAAAAATCTTATAATCAAACTTACCGTCGTTTAAATGACTCATAATCTGTTGAAAATCTGCTTTTGTATAGCTAATTTTCGTTGGATTGCCAGAATGTTCTTGGTTGTATTTTTCTAATTGTGCTGCAGTCGTTGTCCCTTGTACAACTTCTGTTGTTTTCCCACCAATATCATCCAGCGATTGAATGCTTTTATCAGATTTTTTCACCACTAAAACGTTTGGATTTTTAGCAGTTGGAGCTGCATACAAATACTTTCCTGCACGTTCTTTTGTATAGCTGATATTGTTGACCGCCATTTGGTAGCGATCACTATCCAGACCTGCGAAAATACCTGACCACTCTGTTGTTTCAAATTTTACCTTGTATTTGTCAGAATCTTTAAAGATCGCACGAACGACTTCGATTTCATAACCTGTTAGTTTACCATTTTCTTCATAGTTAAACGGCTTGGGTGAAGCATTCGTTGCGACTTTAATTTCTGTTTTTCCAGATGAAGTCGTTGATTTTGAATTGGAGCACGCTACTAAAGCTCCTATTGTCAAAAGCCCAAGGGCTGTTAAAGAAGAATATTTCAACACTTTTTTCATATTCCTATAATAACCTCTTTCATTAAGATAAATCTTATCATATCAAATATTTTCCTTCTTGACTATTATTTGATTTTTATCAAAGTGATAGATTTTCTTTATCAAGTAGAGCTAAACGAAATCAGATTTTTACCAAACATTGATACATTTGACGAATAGTGGAAAACTCAATTACTTTTCTAAACTAGCTGCGCGCGTTAAAGCGACATCAATATTAGCACAAAAGTTGTCTGCACCAACTCTATCAATAAAGCTTGCTTTTTCCATGACATGGTAAGGTTGTTCGTTGACATTGCCAAGGAGCTCTTCAAGAGCATCCAATCCTAAAATATCCATTGCAGACACACTGCGCATACGAAGAATTAAGACATTTTTGCCTTGTTCAGACAAAATAAGTCCTTGATTTGTCCAACGATGATTCCAACGGCAATTCCAAGGGTAAATCCAACAGTGATGGTCTTTGAAATAAATTTAATCAGATCATCAAAATGCAACAAACCTATGCCAATGAGCATAAGACCAGCTAAGAAAGTAGCCACTGTCAGACCAGCCAGAACGTATTGCGCAATAATTCCATAAATGATAACAACCAAAGCGGCTGTTGGCTCACCAATCTGAACACGACTCCCACCTAAAAAAGGAAATGAAAAAACCAACTACAACAGCTGTATAAAGATCTTGCTCTGGATTGACCCTCGAAGCAATCGCTAAAGCAATTGACAATGGTAAGGCAATAATTGCCACGATAATCTAGCTACAAGGTCTTTGACAAATTGTGCACCCGAATAATTCTTTACCATACTAAAAACTTAGGATTGATATGCTTAAAAGCGTCCATTTCCCCTGTTCCCAGACGCTTGCGAGAATCTTATTACCATTGTAATATAACCCCATGTAAAATCTCTAGATGACCTGAATATGAAAACTTACCAGAAAAGGCGATAGTTATTTCACCAACGCCTTTAACAATTATTCTCATTCGTTTCTATCCTTTAGTGAGGAGATAGAAAGGCTGGCTAAACCAAGTCCAAGCATTGTCAGTGCAGCCTTAGTGTCCACTTTTCCTAAAGCAGATAAAACCACTACAACAATCCCCATGGCTACTCCAAGTCCTCTCAACACGGTGTCAACAATATCAGATTTTCTATTTTTCTTGTTTTCTGTCATCACTGTCTGTCCTTGCATCAGCTCATCTACCGATGTATCAAACAGGTCTGCTAATTTAGGAATGGTATTAATATCTGGATAGGATAAATCTCTTTCCCATTTTGAAACAGCCTTATCAGTGACCCCCATCTTTTCAGCCAGTTCTAATTGTGTCATCCCTTTTGCTTTCCTTAATGATGAAATCATCATACCTAGTGTTTGTTTTTTCATCAGATTTTTCCTCCCTCCATTTGCTAATTATATTGTAGCACCTTTTCTTACAAACTCAATCGACCAATAGTTTACTTCTCTCAACTTATAGTTTATCACTGGTTTGTCTGCTTTTTACGCTCCTTATTTGAATTTTTAGAATAAACTAATCTACAACAAGCAGTCTTGGAAACCAACCTCACTCTTCAACTACATATTATTAGCTAGCCACCTTTTCTACCAAACTTCATGTCTACTCTATCAAAGTAAAGAAGATACTAGCTCAACATACTTACGGTCTTATAACTAAATTTCTTAAAAAACACTGAGAGATTAGTAAGTAACAAAAAAGAGACTGGGACAAAATTATCTCAGTCTCAATCTGTATTAGTAAAAAACTCTTGACGCAGTAGCTGTCGGACTCTTCATTTGCTTTTTAAGCTCAGAAGAGTATCTAAGCAACCCTGCGGTGGTGGGACAGAAGTAAAAATTAAAAATATTTACTTCTGTCCCACCACCTCTTTCTTCACTATTAAAATCCTTCTACATTTGTATAAATCTTTTGGACATCTTCGTCATCTTCCAAAACAGCATACAATTTTTCAAATGTTTCTAAGTCTTCACCTGATAAGGTCACATCAGATTGTGGAATCATTTCCAATTCGGTAACTTGGAATTCTTCTACACCAGATTCGCGGAGAGCAGTCAAGGCTTTGTGCAAATCTGTTGGTGCTGTATAAACGGTGATAGTACCGTCTTCTGCTTCAACGTCATCTACGTCTACATCTGCTTCTAACAATTGTTCAAAGACGCTATCTGCATCGTCTCCTGCAAACACAATCACACCTTTATTATCAAACATATAAGACACTGAGCCACTCGCTCCCATGTTTCCACCATTTTTACCAAAGGCAGAACGAACATTTGCTGCGGTACGATTGACATTTGAAGTTAGTGTATCCACAATAAGCATTGAACCATTTGGACCAAAGCCCTCATAACGTCCTTCAGTAAAGGTTTCGTCTGTATTTCCTTTTGCCTTATCTAACGCTTTGTCAATAACATGCTTTGGCACTTGCGCTTGCTTCGCACGTTCAATAACAAATTTCAAAGCTGAGTTCGATTCTGGATCTGGCTCTCCTTTTTTAGCTGCTACATAGATTTCAACACCAAATTTAGCATAAACTTTTGAGTTTGCACCGTCCTTGGCAGTTTTTTTCGCCACAATATTGGCCCATTTACGTCCCATTGGATGTTCTCCTTTAGATTTTCACTTTTTCAATCTTTTTTATTATATCACAAGTCAGGTTGAATTTCACTAGCAAATTATTGACAATAACCAGCTCTATAAAATAATTTTTGCATCAATCTACCATTATCGGGATTTTCCCAAAATTCTGCTCCTCTAGTTGGGCGTTCCCTAGCTGATAAATACAATCAGCTCGCTGGGTTAAGGAATCCCATGGTTCTTGACCGATGCGACTGACGAAGTCTGTTTTCCCTTTCATCTTTTTAAGATGTTCTCGACCTGCTTGAGTAAAGCCCAAGATATGAATACCGCTAGGCAACTGATCATTTCTTGCACCGACCAAAATATAAGTCAGAATTCGTCTGATTCGTGCTTTCGTATATCGCTTGGTTGCGACTTGTTCGACCAACTCCTCTACGCTATAACTGGTTTTCACTGCTTCCTGCAAGCGTACCGAAAGTTCTCGATTAACCTGATAAAAACTCGTCAAATCGGGATGACTGATAATCTGGTAACGCAGCAAAGGATAAAGTGCTGACCAGGTCACTTTGGGAGACTGAATCAGCAGTTCATGAGCCGAGGTAAATTTCTCCAGAAAGTCTGGACAATTAAGACGCTCTCTAAGAGCCGTAGCTGAGGCATATTTTAAATTTTCTTCTTGCGAATGATAGCCAGCTCCCTGACGCTTGATTGGGAGAAGTTCGATAGCCTTATCCGCACAAGCTTTGGCATAGGAAAGCCCTAAAATATGATTTGGGGTATTGCCTGTGAAATTTACACCAGCAAACTTTTCCCACATTTTCTGTGTTTTCTGTGGATAAGACAAATCATCTGGCAAACTTTGTACGTAGTCCACCATTTTCTGTTGATTATCTATATAAATCTGTGAAAAATGTTGATAATCTAAGACCTCTTCCGTGCCAAAGACCAACGTATCCACACCTAGACGCTCTAAAATATCCACCGCACCTTGTGCGAAGTAGTCAGCTGACTGAACAGCCACCAAAAATGGCAATTCAACCACCAAATCCGCTCCATTTCTTAGTGCCATTTCCGTGCGCGTCCACTTATCCACAATTGCAGGCTCACCACGTTGGACAAAATTACCGCTCATAGCAACAATCTTGACCCCCTCAGCCTGCGACAGCAAATACTTATGCCCATTATGAAAGGGATTAAATTCAGCAATAATACCAGTAACAGTCATGGAGTGCTCCTAAATTTATACTAATAATCTATTCTTCTATATTCACTTAACATTTTTTGAAGTATACATATGTCCTCACATTCCTGCTTAAATGCACCATCAGTATAGCCATTTCCTAATTTTGGAATTGTAGGAACAATACTTTGAATTTCACTAGAGTAATGTTTTCTGCATTCTTTCCAATTTCTTTTAACAAATCGCTTAAAATTTAATCTTTCTTCTTTTGAGTTAAATACCAAAATGCTTTCAAAAAAATTATTTCTAGAGATTCTTGCATCATCAGTATATTCTTTACAATACAAGAATTCATTAAGTTTAAAAATTAATGAATCTTTTTCCATATATTTAAACATAACATCCCATCCCCTAATAGCATTGAAAGCTATACCATCGGTTTCTGGACATGGAGTAGCATATCTTCCACCATCTAAAGATAAACCTACAAAATCTGCTAGTAAAGTTTGATGATAATATAATTGTATTGTTAAATAACTAGGAGTAGAATCAAATTGAAAAAAGTGATAATATTCATATCCATGTCGACTTTCATCAAAATCATAAATTAGTCTATATTCTGGGAAAAATTTATAATACATTTCCATAATATAATCTGAAGTATTTATCCAATTCTTTGTATCTTTTAAATAAATTTCAAATTTTTCAATTGGTGTTTGAAGAAGACCCAATCTTTTTTTCCATAAATATTCAACCTTATCTATGTCTGCGGACTTATCTTTTGGAGTATTACTATCTTGGATTCTTGTATAAATGTGACTTGCTTTTAAATTTTTGAAGTTTTCTTTCAGATAGAATGGTGTTTGTCTGCTATTATGAATTATTATTACATCTAAAGTAAACGATTTTATAAAAACTTGTTTTACAGTTACAATTGGTCGAATATCTCCTGCAAATTTTTTATCCTTCAAAAAATCAACAATTTTTTGAGTATTCCTCCGATTGTGATCTGCAGCTACATCATACAACGAAAAATCTTCATCATCTACACCAATAATAATATAAGCGTCATGATTAGCTAAATTATTTGCCATACATATAATATCATGTAAAAGATCAACAACTTTACTAGAATCATACCATTGACGCTTAAAATCCCAATATTCTCCCTCTTGATGAAGTTCAATCAAGTTAATAATTTCAGATTCCAAATCACTATTTATATTACCTTTTTGAAAATAGCTCATTTCTGCACCACTTTCCATTAAAAATCACACACACTTAAATTCCCCCTACTTCTCACACACAAAGAACCAGCGGTTTGATTTTTTGCGTGGCTTTATGTCCTCAAAGTCGGCGTAAAGTTTGAATGATTTGAAGCCTGCTTGTTCCAAGAGAATATCGTAAGTTAAGACTTCGTAAGTGCGTTCTTCGTGGACTTCGTCGTAACGTGTGAAGCGCCCGTCTTCGTCTTGCAAGAAAAAGGTCAATTCATGCACGACTGAATGTGGCGCCTCATCAGCGTACGTATCCCAGACCATGGCAAATTCTTCAGCGTTTTCATGGTAAGAATAGCCAGGAAAGACTGTGTCTGTCTGGTAAGTTGAGTGCACGTCAAAGATGAATACTCCGCCTTCGTTCAAGCAGTTGTAAACTTGCTGAAAGACATCACCGACTTCAATTTCATCGGCCATATAGCAAATTGAATCAGAGTAGCAAGTCACCAAATCATATTTACCAGCTTGCGACAAATCAAGCATGTTGCCCTGTCTGAATTCAATAGCTTCACCTGCTTCTTTGGCACGTTTACGAGCGATTTCAAGCATCTCATCACTCAAATCCAATCCCGTCACATCAAAGCCAGCTTTGGCAAAGCGTACGGATTGAATCCCAGTTCCACAAGCTAATTCTAAGAGCTTTTTCTTATTTTTTGGAAAATGGCGGAGCGAAAAATCGGTCCATTTATCATAAAGACTATCATCCATAATAGCATCATAGACTGATGCGAAGGTTTCATAAGTTGTCATCTTATCTAGAAGTACCAAAAAGGTACTCTTCCTTTCTTCTCATTGAAAGAGGTTGGGACAATGTCCTCAACCCTCATCGTTTTTTATCTACAAGGCTTGTTTCTCAAGCAATGGTGTCACATCCACACCAACGGCTTCATGCCAGAGTTTTTCAAGGTTGTAGTGATTCCGCATTTCCTCAGAAAAAATATGAACAACCACCTCGCCTAGATCCAAAAGCACCCAGCCTCCAGCAGAGTCTCCTTCTACATGGCTAGCTGATTGCCCTGCTTCTGTAACTTTTTCACGAATATTATCAGCAATCGCTTCTAGTTGACGGCTGTTCATAGAGCTGGCAATGACAAAATAGTCTGTCATCGTCGTCAATTCTTGCAAATCTAGCACAGTAATGTCTTCTGCTCGTTTTTCATCCGCTGCTTTTACAACAATTTCTAAAAGTTCTTTTTTATCCATTTAATCCTCTTTTAAAATTTCTTCTAAATCAGCCACTTGGGCAAAACGTCCATTCCAAGCGTTTTCATAATACTGTATTAATTGTTCTGCTGTAATTTCTCTTTCAGCAAAGGTAGTCGTGCCATTTTTAACAACTGCCAAATTATAGCCAAACTCAAACGCTACCTTAACAGTCGTATCAATGCAATAATTCGTTGCCATGCCAATGATAATCAGCCGCTCAATAGCTTGGCTATCCAGATAAGTCTGTAAATGAGTTTCTTTAAAAGCACTATTATAATGTTTATCAAAGATTTTTTCGCCAACTTCTGGAGCAATAGCTCCGTAAATTTCCCAGCCATGACTTCCTGTCAGTAGTTCGTCGTCATTGTGGCGGACATAAATCACTTCAATGTTTTTCTCACGACAAGTGGCGATTGCTTTTTGCCAGACAGATAAGCAGTTATCAACAGCATACGGTTTAGCCTCTATCAAGGCTGTTTGAATATCAATCACTAACAGAGCCGTTTTCATTTGTCATCTTTCATAAAGCCAACATACGCATTATAAGTCTCAATGGTTTGTGGGAAGATAGGCAAGCCCTTATGTGCCAGGTGCTCTACCGTCCGCGCTGTTTCGTAGGCAACCGCCTTATTTAACGATTTTTTAGCAATTTCACGTGCTTGCTCCACTCCTGGAAAGTTCCGATTAGGCTCAATATAGTCTGCTACGTAGACCACCTTATCTAAATCGGACATTTGGGCAGAACCTACGGTATGAACTTCGATAGCTCGTAAAATTTCTGGATCTGTCAATCCTAAATCTTCCTGAATTTTATAAATGCCGACCCTGCCATGCCAGACATTATTTCCCCAATCTTTCAATGCTGGATCCAGAGCATACTTATCAATCAGTGCCAGAAATTCTTCGTCAGAGAGCTTTTTTGCATAATCATGAAGCAGACCTGCCAAACCAGCTTTTTCTACATCTACACCGAAGCGCTCTGCCAAGTCAATCGCTGCTTGTTCCACTCCCAGACAATGTTTAAAACGTTTCTCTGGTAAAAGATGCTGCATTTTGACTAAAAGCTGCTCACGAGAAATTCCCACGTAAGTTTCATATCCCATTATTGTAAAGCCCTTCTTTCTCAATATAGTCTAAAACTGGCTTGGGTAGGAGAAAATTAGGCGTCCTACCTTGAGCTAGAAAATCTCGAACCATGCTCGAAGAAATATCCATCAACGGCACATCTACCCAGATAACTGGATAAGAGGTACCAGCTTTATAACGGGGGCGCTGAACACCAACAAATTGCACCAAATCAACTAATTCGTCAATTCGATGCCACTTGGGAAGGTAATCTACCATGTCTGCTCCGATAATGAAATAATAATCTGCATCTGGATGTTTTTCCGTCAAGAGCTTCATCGTATCATAGGTGTAACTAATACCCTTTCTCTCTAACTCAATGGTTTCAATTCCCAGACCTTCAATACCTTCAATCGCCAACTCCAGCATTTTCAGTCGGTGCTTCTCATCAATCGTGGATTTCTTATCAACATGTGGTGGCTCATACTCAGGCATCAGCAAGACTTGATCTAAACATAATTGTTGACGAACTTGATCCGCCACAACCAAATGGGCATTATGAACTGGATTAAAGTTTCCACCTAAAATCCCCACCTGCTTTCTTTTTTTTGCTTTTACTTCTGGTTCCAACTTCACCTTGGTGAAGGGAGTCAGTAATTCAATTGCCATAGGCTGCTTCCTCTAAATTTCTTTTACCTTTACTGAAATTTTGCGGTTTTCCTTTTTGCTAGACTGTTTGTAGAGAATCAAAGTACGACCAATTTTTTGAACAGTATCCACACCGATTTCCTCTTCGAGAATTTCTGCTACTTCATGGATGTTCTCATCTGTATTTTGTAGAAGAGTTACTTTAATCAATTCTCTAGCATCTAGAGCTTGGCGGACACTCGTTTTAATCTGGTCGTTGAGACCGTTTTTGCCAATTTGAATGATTGGTTTGAGGCTGTGAGCCTGACTATTCAAAAAAGCTCGCTGTTTAGATGTTAATGACATAATAAGATACAAAGAACGACAAAACCAACAGAAAACTAGGAAATTCGACGAAGAATCAATGATTTTCTAAGAGAATTTTTCTATTTTCCAAAGTTTTAGCTCGTGTTCAATTCCTTTCTAAAAATTGGTTTAACTGTGACGGTTTCTTACTAGAATTCCTTAGATAATGGCTTTTCGGGTCACTACTGCAACTCCATCTGGTGCCCAGGCTACAATCTTTGCTGGCCCTGTCACGCGAATCCAGCCCAAGCCTGAAAAGACTACATCTGTTTTGGTTTCAATTTTCAACTCATGTTTGACGAGCTGAGGAAAATCTGCCACTTCTTTTTTAGAGGGTGGTGCTAGCAAAGAGCCAACATGCTTTTCATAAAATTCTCCCGCTCCTACAAGCTTGGTGCGGTGCAATTTGAGTTCATTGTCAAAATAAGCCGTAAAGCCTTGTTTATCACCTGACACAAAATCAAAGCGCCCCAAGCCCCCTAAAAAGAGGGTTTGTTCAGGATTGAGTTGGTAAGTTTTGGGTTTGATTTCCTTTTTAGGACTGACATATTTAAGATTTTTAGCAGACAGATAATGAGCCATTTGGTGGCGGTGGATAATCCCTGGTGTGTCGTAGATATGACTGCCGTCAGCCAGCGGAATCTCAATCTTATCCAGTGTGGTCCCTGGAAAACGCGAAGTCGTAATGATTTCCTTATCCCCAGTAATTTCCTGAATAATGGCATTGATAAGTGTGGACTTACCAACATTGGTCACGCCGACCACATAAACATCTCGGCCTTTCCGATATTGCTCAATCTTTTCAATCAATTCTTTAATCGCTTGCTTGTTTTGAGCTGAAGTCAAAACTACATCAACAGGGCGCAGTCCTTCCTCGTGAGCCCGCTCCGTCAGCCATTGGGCAACCTTGCTCGTCTTAACCGACTTAGGGAGAATATCTTTTTTATTCCCGACCAACAGCACATCGTTACCAGCCACAAAGCGTGGCAAACCCGGAATCACCGAACCATTAAAATCAAAAATATCTACTACATTGACTACGAGAGCATTGCTGTCGCCGACTTCGTGGAGAAGTCTGAGAAAATCATCGTCTGTCAATTGCACATCGGTAATTTCGTTGTAGTGACGCAGACGGAAACAGCGCTGACAATACAGCTCACCTGTCTCCATTCCCTTTTCCAAAGCCGACTGAGGGGTGTAGCCAAGCCTATCCTTATATTTTGTCTGAATCGATGCTCCGCACCCAATACAGAGAATATCTTCCATACTTAAATTCCTTTTTTATACTCAATCGGTCCATATTTTTCGGTGATTTTTTTCAACACACGACGCTCACGAGCTCGGTTAATCTGGGTCTTTAACGAATCATGCTCAACCAGTGGCTTAACCAAAATCGAACGAATTCCGGCTCTATGAGCAGCTCGAATGTCAGTCATGAGCTGATCTCCCACCATGACTACTTCATTTTTCTCAAAATGAAATTCTTTCAGCGCCCGATCAATCCCCCAAGTGAATGGTTTCATAGACCAACAGACATAGTCAATTTCAAACTTTTCAACTGCTCGTTTGACTCGTTTTTTAGTGTTATTGGACACCACAATAATCCGAATCCCTGCATCGCGCACATCATGGAGCCACTGCTTCATTTCCGGCGTTCCGTCGGGATTGTTCCATGCGATAAGAGTATTATCTAAATCCACCAAAACAGCCTTGATACCGTGTTTTTTTAAACTTTCAACTGTCAAATCATAAACTGCCTCAATCGCAAAATCAGGCATGTAGTTTTCAATTGCCACATTTCTCTCCAAACATTATACTTCTACCTATTTTAACATAAAAAAAAAGTTTTCGCACCCTAGATTTTTTCATCGATTTTATGTACAATTTGCCAAAAAATGTTTAAAAATGTTATAGTAAGAATAGAGAATTTAACACGGAGGAACTTATGGCAAATACGAGTAAGAAAATGACTGCCGTCTCCCCTCTTTTACAAAAATTTATCAACTGGTCTTCTATTGTTGGGGCAGTTGGAACAGTAATTTTCTGTATCTGGGCCTATTATACTGGCATTTTACAATCCAAAGAAACTCTGTCAGCCTTTATTAAGCAAGCTGGCATTTGGGGACCGCCACTCTTTATTTTCCTGCAAATTCTACAGACAGTTGTTCCTATTATTCCTGGAGCTTTGACTTCGGTTGCTGGTGTTTTTATTTATGGTCATATCATTGGAACCATTTATAATTATATCGGCATCGTCATCGGCTGTGCTATTATTTTTTACCTAGCGCGTACCTACGGTTCTGCTTTTGTCCAATCGGTCGTCAGCAAACGCACCTATGATAAGTACATCGGTTGGCTGGATGAAGACAATCGTTTTGAGCGTTTTTTCATCTTTATGATGATTTGGCCTATCAGCCCAGCGGATTTTCTTTGTATGTTAGCAGCCTTAACAAAGATGACCTTTAAGAAATATATGATGATTATCATTTTGTGCAAACCAATCACACTAGTCATCTACACTTACGGTTTGACATATATTATTGATTTCTTTTGGCAATTATTTTCAAAATAAAAGGCAGAGCGAAACAAACGGCTCTGTCTTTTTATAAAATGCCTTTTCGTTTTTCCAATATCAAATCTTTTATAGAAATCAAGGCAACTGCTGATAAAATTATGAACATCCCGACAAAATCCAAAAAGTAAAATTGCTCGTGCATTATGAGAAAGGCAAAAAATACAGCCGATATAGGCTCAACAGCTGCTAGAAGGCTAGATTTTACCGGTCCAACCAAACTAGTTCCTTTGAGAAATAGCGTATAGGCGATAATTGTCCCTACTAGAATAATCCCTACTAAAGCCAGATATACTTCCGTTGACAACTGCCAATGAAAATGTGAAATACCGCTAAATGGCGTTAAGACAATGCCTGCTAACATCATACCCACTCCAATCACTGAAATACTGCCCCACATCTTTATCAGCTGAATCGGAATAAGAATATACAAAGCGTAAGTAAAGGCTGCAAACAATCCCCAGAATAGTCCTGTAGGTGTGACAGATAACTGATTGAATTGTCCATGGGTAGCAATCAAAAAGGTTCCACCAACCGCTAATATCATAGACAATACTTCTGTCACAGTAGGTGCAACACAGTCTTTGAGACAAGTGTAAGCAAGGATTCCCACCGGACAGACATATTGTAAAACGGTTGCCGTTCCTGCATTGCTTTCATAAATAGACTTTAAATAAGCAAATTGATTAAGCAACAATCCTAATAAAGCAAACAGTGTTAAAGACATCATCGCTTTTTGATCTTTTAGCATTTCAACCAATTTTCTACGATTAGTTAGCAACATATACAATACCAACAGAAGTCCTGCAATTAAAAGTCGAATATTCGTTAAAACTAAAACAGGAAATCCATGCGTCATCAAGTATTGTCCGCTCGTCCCAGACAATCCCCATGCAATTCCTGCGACTAAGGTTAAAATGGTGCCTTTTGCTATTTTTGACATATCTTACCCCCAAGCTTTTCCATTCTATGATTATAGCACAAAAAATCAGCCGAAACGACTGATTTTTTTTTTAGATTTTACAACTTTGCCAATTCTTCATTAAGAAGTTTTTGAGCTACTTGTGGATTAGCTTGTCCTTTGGTTGCTTTCATGAGCTGACCAATTAAGGACTTGGCAGCATTCTTATTGCCACCCTTGTAGTCGTTGATTGCTTTTTCATTATTGGCAAAAACCTCTTGGATGATTGGAAGAAGTTGTGCTGGGTCAGAAATCTGCACTAAGCCAGCTTTTTCAACGTATTCCTTGGCTGAACCACCATTCTTCGCCAAATGAACAAAGACTTTTTTAGCGATTTTAGAGGAAATCGTACCGTCTGCCACCAAACTCAACATTTCAGTCAAGTTGACTGGTGTTAAGCCGATTTCTTCAATCGTTTTACCTTCAGCATTGAGGTATTGAGCAACCTCACCTTGGAGCCAGTTTGACACAGATTTCGCGTCTCCACCTGCTGTCACTGCAGCTTCAAAGAAGTCAGAGATGTTCTTCGTTGCTGTCAATTGCTTGGCATCATAGTCTGACAATCCAAAGTCTGCCTTGTACTTAGCCCGACGTTCTTTTGGAAAGGCTGGTAAATCTGAGCGCACTGACTCAATCCAACTATCATCAATCTCAAAGTTTGGTAGGTCAGGCTCTGGGAAGTAACGATAGTCAGCCGAGCCTTCCTTGACCCGCATAAGTAGGGTTTCACCCGTTGCTTCGTCATACCGGCGAGTTTCTTGACGAATTTGACCGCCGCTACGCAAAATCTCAGCCTGACGTTTTTCCTCAAAGGCCAGACCTTTGCGAACAAAGTTGAAAGAGTTAAGGTTTTTCAGCTCAGTCTTGGTTCCAAATTCTTCTTGACCATAAGGACGGATAGAAATATTGGCATCCACGCGCATGGACCCTTCTTCCATTTTGACATCAGAAATGCCAGTATACTGGATAATTTCCTTGAGAGCTGTCAGATAAGCATAGGCTTCTTCTGGACTTCGCATATCCGCTTCTGAAACAATCTCAATCAGCGGCACGCCTTGGCGGTTAAGGTCAACATAAGAGTAGCCATCGCTGCCGTGGGTATTCTTTCCGGCGTCTTCTTCCAAGTGGGCCCGCTCAATGCGAATTTTCTTAGTCGTGCCGTCTTCTAGTTCAATCTCAATCCAGCCATTGTAGCCAATTGGCTCGTCAAATTGAGAGATTTGGTAAGCTTTCGGATTGTCTGGATAGAAATAATTCTTGCGGTCAAAGTGCATCTTTTGATGAATGTCCATATTGAGCGCCAGAGCAGCCTTAATACCGTAATCAATAACTCCCTTGTTCATCACCGGCAAGACACCTGGGAAAGACCAGTCAATGATATTGGTGTTGGTATTTGGATCTTCTCCGAAATGAGCCGGTGCTGGTGAGAAAATTTTTGAATTTGTTTTTAATTCAACGTGGACTTCCAGCCCAATAATCGTTTCAAAGTTCATTATTTTTCACCTCCAAAAATGACTGGTTTTTGCTTGTGGTAGTCTGTCGTTGCTTCAAAAGCAGCTGCCACTTGATAAATCGTTTCTTCATCAAAATGATTTCCAATCAATTGCAGACCAACCGGAAGTCCGTCCGCAAAGCCTGCTGGAATAGAAATACCAGGAAGCCCTGCCAAATTGACCGGAATTGTCAAAAGGTCAGCCAAATACATCGCTACTGGATCGTGACTTTGAGTTCCTAAGTCGTAAGCAACCGTCGGTGCAGTTGGTCCTAAAATCAAATCATACTTTTCAAATACCTTGGCAAAATCTTGCATAATGAGCGTCCGAACTTGACCTGCTTTCTTGAAATAAGCATCGTAATAACCAGAAGATAGACTAAATGTTCCCAACATAATCCGGCGCTTCACTTCCTCACCAAAACCTTGGCTACGAGACTTGACATAGACATCTTCTAAGTTCTCAATCTCATCTGCCCGATAGCCATAACGAATCCCATCGAAACGTTGCAAGTTAGAGCTGGCTTCAGAGGAAGCGATGATATAGTAAACCGCTACCCCATATTTGCTGTGCGGCAGGCTGACTTCTTCAACAATCGCTCCCAGACTTTCCAAATGTTTAGCAGCTGCCAAAATGCGTTCCTTGACTTTTTCATCAATCCCTTCACCCATATATTCTTTTGGAAGAGCAATTTTCAATCCTTTAATATCTTGACCAATCTTGCTAGTGAAATCAGGAACAGTTCGTTGAGAAGAGGTTGAGTCTTTTTTATCATTGCCTGCAATTACGCCCAACAGCTGAGCGTTTTCTTTGACCGTCTGAGAAAAAGGTCCAATTTGATCCAACGAGCTACCAAAAGCAATGAGCCCAAAGCGAGAAACTCGTCCATAAGTTGGCTTCAGTCCGACCACTCCGTTAAAGGAAGCTGGCTGACGGATAGAGCCACCGGTATCAGAACCTAAAGACAAGCGAACCTGACCAGAAGCAACTGCTGTCGCTGAACCACCAGATGAACCACCGGGAACTTTTGTAGCGTCCCAGGCATTTTTCGTAGTCTTAAAATAAGAATTTTCACTGGAGCCACCCATGGCAAATTCGTCCATATTGGTCTTACCAATGACAATCATATCTTTCTCATGGAGTTTTTCTACACTGGTTGCATCAAAAATTGGCTTATAATTGTAAAGAATTTTTGATGCAGCTGTCGTTAAAATCCCCTTAGTAGAAATATTGTCCTTAACAGCTAGTGGAATCCCGCTCATAAGATTATCTGCGTCAATTCCCTTCACGTCTACTGCTGCTGCTTGCGCCAATGCTTCTTCTTCACTAATCGTAATAAAGCTATCAACTGCACTTTCTCGACTCTTAATATCTTCCAGAGTAGCTTTCGCCAGCTCAACTGCGGAAAGTTCCTTTTTGACAAGGAGATCATGCAATTCTTCAATTGTTTTTTGATTCAAAGTCATTAGGCGTCTCCTCCGTCATCTAGAATAGCAGGCACTTTGATATAGCCTCGCTCTTTTTCAGGCACATTTTGGAAAAGTTCTTCTCGATTCCAACCTGCAACTGCTACATCTTCACGCATATAGTTGACATTTTCTGCAACATTTGATGTAAAAGGCACACCAGTCGTATCAACTTCGTTTAACAACTCCACCATGTCCACAATTTTTGACAAAGTTGTCGCAAATTCTGCCGTTTCTTCAGGTGAAAAAGCTAGTTTTGACAAGTGGGCAACATGCGTTACTTCCTCTTGAGTAATTTTCATCTCTGTTTCCTTTCTCTTCTTTTATTTTTCAGCATAGCCGAAAAACAATCATCTTCTTATTTTATCACAAATAGGCTTAGTTCTTCAATTCCAAATGAAGTTCTTTCACTTGACTCACATCTACTTGGCTGGGACTTTCTAGCATAGGATCAAAACCAGTTCCATTTTTAGGAAAGGCAATGACCTGACGAATATTTTCTTCACCAGCTAAAATCATGACCAGTCGATCCAAGCCCAGTGCTAGACCACCATGCGGCGGGAAACCATAATCAAGCGCTTCTAAGAAAAATCCAAAGTCCCGCTCGTAATCTTCTTTTTCCATGCCCAAGAGTTCAAACATAGCTTCTTGACTCTTTCGATCATGAATCCGCAGGCTACCGCCCCCAATTTCATAACCATTAAGGACAATATCATAGGCATGACTTTTGATTGAAGCTAAATCTTCTTCCTCATTTTCAAAAATTCCTTGGGTGAACGGGTGGTGCATGGCTTGATAGCGCCCCTGCTCCTCATTCCACTCTAGCAAAGGCCAATCTAATACCCAAAGGAAGTCCAGTCGACTCTGATCGATTAAATCTAATTGTTTGGCAATCTCCAATCGCAAGTGCCCCAAGGCTTCCTGAGCTTGTCTTTTCTTGGCGATGACCAGTAAAAGCAAATCACCGTCTTGCGCTTCAAATCGGTCTAGGAAGGCAGCTGCTTCTGCTTCAAAAGTCGAAGCCAAATCCCCTTGAAGTTCACCTGCTTCCACTTTAAGACTAGCAAACCTACTAGCTCCAAATTCTTTCATTTCCTGATAGAAATGACTGAGTTGCTTCTTCGTGAAAGAATCCGCAGCATCAGGAACACAGATACCCCATAATTCTTCATGACGAGCAAAAGCCTGTTTGAGCAAAAGAGAGGGATTATCCTGACAGAGAGCGGTCAGATTTTTCAGTTCCAAACCAAAACGCGTATCCGGCTTATCCGTACCAAAGCGGTTCATGGCTTCTTCATAACTGATAGTCGGAAAAGCCTCTGTCAGTTCCAAACCATGAGTTTTCTTGACAACCGCTTTGAGCATCTCTTCTACAAGCATGCGAATGTCTTTTTCACTAGCAAAACTCATTTCCATATCGACCTGAGTAAATTCAGGCTGACGGTCTCCCCGTAAATCCTCATCTCGAAAGCAGCGAACAACTTGATAATAACGCTCCAGACCAGCTCCCATTAGGAGTTGTTTCAGCATTTGGGGACTTTGAGGCAAGGCATAAAATTGATTTTTAAAAACTCGGCTAGGAACCAAAAAGTCTCTGGCTCCTTCTGGCGTGGACTTCGTCAAATAAGGCGTCTCTACTTCCAGAAAATCCTTACCGTCTAAGTAGTCACGAATTGTGCTGGTTACTTGATGACGAAGTTTGAGGTTTTCTGTCATCTTACTTCGACGCAAATCCAGATAGCGATATTTCTGTCTCAACTCTTCTCCTGTATGGGCGTGCTGATCGACTTCAAAAGGAAGAGGCTTACTGTTTGAAAGGATTTGAATTGCCTCTGCTCGTAGTTCCACCTGTCCAGACTTGATAGCTTTGTTGACAAAGCGACTTTCTCGCTCGACAACTTCTCCTGTAACAGCAATCACATCTTCCTTATGTAGATGATCAATTTCCGCAAAAGCTGGGCTATCACCTGCGACAAAAACTTGAAGCAGTCCTTCTCGGTCTCGTAGCTCTATAAAAGCCAATTTCCCATGATTTCGGATATTTGCGACCCATCCAGTCGCTGTCATTTTCTGACCAACTTGTTCTAAACCGTAGTTTCCAATAAAAACTTCTTTCATGTTTTCTGCCTCTTTCTAAATTCATTTTCAAATTAACCATTTGCCGCAAATTACTTATAGAAATCTACGACCGTAGCTCTAAATACCAAAGCATTTTAGGTTTACAGCTTTTGTCCAACGGACAAAATTGCATCCGCTCTTCAAAGTACTAAGAATTATAAGGAACATCGACCTTACTTCCTAATCTATGCCCACGGCTCTAAACGCTAAAGCATTTAGAGCTATAGAAAAAACAGCTTTCGTCTGTATAAACAGACGAAAGCCGTGGTACCACTGTTATTCGTTGCATTGCAACCTCTGGCTCGTAACGTGAGCAGACGTTTGTGCTTTGATTCACACAAATTATTTACAATGATCTAATAGTTTCAGACAATATCATCCTTTGCCATTAATAGTATAGAAAAAAACCATTTTATCATTGACAGTACGTTCTTCGGATTTTGCTTCCTTGGCGCTGCTCTCAGCTTTCAGCACTCTCTGTTCAAGTCAACAAGCCTACTCTACTGCTTTTTTACTTTTAAATTGTTATCTATTATAGTCGAACCTAAAACATTTTGCAAGTGGTTTAGAGCAAATTTATGATTTTCTTCTGAAAGAGAAGCCACAGCCGACTCTATCACCTCAATTTGATACCCTAAATTATAGGCATCAATAGCTGTGTGGAGAACGCAAATATCCGTCAGAACACCAGTCAAAATCACCGTGTCAACTTTTCTTTCTCGCAGACGAATATCCAAATCTGTTCCCGAAAAAGCTGAATAATGCCGTTTATCCATCCAAAAGACGCGAGAATCTGCTTTATGCTCCTGATAGAAATCAGCCAATGATCCATAAAGGTTACGTCCACTAGTTCCCTTGATGTTGTGTGGCGGAAAGAGTTTACTCTCTGGGTGAAAACTATCCCCCTCATCATGGGCATCAATTGCAAAAAAGATATAATCTCCTCGATCAAAAGCAGCCTTTGTTACCTGTGCAATGGTTTCAGAAATTGACTGAGCTGGCACACCTGCTGTTAATTTCCCATCATCCGCTACAAAATCCACCGTATAATCAATCGAAATCAATGCTTTTGTCATCAGTAATCTCTCTTTTTAATCTCTTCAAAGACATCTGGAATAAGGACTTTAAGATAGGTTCCTTTCATTCCTAGAGAGCGACTTTCAATAATACCTGCACTCTCTAGTTTGCGTAGAGCATTGACAATCACTGAGCGAGTGATGCCAATACGATCCGCAATGACCGATGCTGTTAACTGACCTTCATTGCCGTTTAATTCACCCAAAATAGCTGAAACAGCTCGTAATTCTGAATAAGATAAAGTATTCACAGCCATGGTTACCGCTGTTCTGCGACGAATATTTTTTTCATCTTCTTCTCGTTGGAAATTGAGTAACTGAATACCAACCACTGTACTTGCAATTTCTACTAAGATTAGATCATCATCGTCAAATTCTTTATCATTGCGCCAAACAATCAAGGTCCCTAAGCGAATCCCTGAAACGTGGATAGGTGAAATTGTCGTCAAGCCATCTGGAAATTCATCTTTGGTTTCGACAGGAAAAATTGACAAATCATGATTGACAGGAAGATTGGCTTCTGTGTCATACATTAAATTCGCTGTGCGAACATATTCTTCTGGGAAGATTTTCGTTTGATAAAATGCTTCCACTCGGTCATTATTCGTCTTGTAGCGCATGAAATACCCCAAAAGACGCCCTTTACTGTTTACAATGCAGGCATTGCAATCCATAATTTCAGCTAACTGCTGAGTAATTGCATTGTAAGGTAATTCATCTTGCAATCGCTCATCTGAACGACGCAAAATAGATGTAATTTTTCGTGTTTTTGCTAATAAGTTTGCCATAATTTACCTCGCATATAATCTTATTGATTATATCATAAAGCGCTTTAATCTTCAACAATTACCTGAAAATTGTTTATTGAGATACAATTGTGTACAATTAGTCCTGCTAAGTTTATTACTCTTTTATTTCAGCAACAAAAAAGCAACCTTTCGGCTGCTCTTCGTCATCTCCGATATTGCCTTAAGAAACGAGTCATCTTTTCTTGAATTTGTGCCAGTTCATCTACACGAGGCAGATAAACAATCCGGAAATGATCTGGATCTTTCCAGTTAAAGCCTCGTCCGTGCACCAGCAAAATCTTTTCTTGCTTTAAGAAATCAAGCACGAATTGCTCATCGTCATCTACTCGATACATTTCCCTATCAATTTTAGGAAAAATATAAAGCCCCGCTTTAGGTTTGGTTGCTGACAAGCCTGGAATTTCATTGATAGCCTTGTAAATAAAATTCCGTTGCTCATAAATGCGCCCACCAGGAAGCAGCAATTCATCAACTGATTGATAACCACCAAGAGACGTTTGTACCACATGCTGAGATAAGACGTTTGAGCACAAACGCATATTGGATAGCATGTTTAGCCCTTCAATATAATCTTTCACGTGATATTTAGGACCAGATAACACCATCCACCCGACACGAAAACCCGCGATACGGTGTGATTTAGACAAGCCGTTCATGCTGACACAAAAGAGGTCAGGAGCCAAACTGGCGATAGCCGTATGTTTCTCACCGTCCATCACTAAACGGTCATAAATCTCATCTGCAAAAATAATCAAGTTGTTTTGCCGCGCAACTTCAACAAGTTCTTCCAACACCTCTTTAGGATACAAAGCTCCTGTCGGATTGTTTGGGTTGATAACGATAATAGCTTTTGTATTAGAAGTAATTTTCGATCTAATGTCATCAATATCTGGGTACCAATCAGCAGCTTCATCACAAAGATAGTGAACAGCATTCCCTCCTGCTAAACTGACCGCTGCGGTCCAGAGAGGATAATCCGGCATAGGTACCAGCACCTCATCGCCATTGTCTAGCAAACCTTGCATAGACATGACAATCAGCTCGCTGACTCCATTTCCAAGGTAGACATCGTCAATATCAACATTTGGAATATTCTTTAACTGGCAATATTGCATAATGGCTTTTCGAGCAGAAAAAATCCCTTTCGAGTCTGAATACCCCTCGCTATCACGTGCATTCATAATCAAGTCATGAATCACCTCATCTGGCGCTGTAAAACCAAACTCAGCTGGGTTTCCTGTATTCAAACGGAGGATTTTCTCACCGTTTGCGCGCATCCGCATGGCTTCTTCTAAGACAGGACCACGAATATCATAAGCCACATGTTCTAATTTTGTTGATTTATTAAATTCTTTCATCGAATTTTTCCTCATTTCAAAAAAGTCAATTTATTATAACGCAATTTTCCTAAAAAATCTAAAAAACTTCTTGTAAAGTCTGCATGAAAATGCTTTACTTTTTTCATGTAAAGGGTTACAATATAACTAAAGAAAGAATGGAGGTATTCCTATGCTACAAAGATATCAAAACATTATGGTCGCTGTTGACGGTTCTCACGAAGCTGAGCTTGCCTTTGAAAAGGGTGTAAATGTTGCGCTTAGAAATAATTCACGCCTAACGATTGCCCATGTAATTGATACACGTGCCTTGCAAAGCGTTTCTACATTTGATGCAGAAGTCTATGAAGAATTGCAAGAAGACGCAAAGAAACTCATGGATCAATATGCTGAAAAAGCCAAAGAAGCCGGCGTGGGAAATGTTGTCACAGTTGTTGAAATGGGAAATCCGAAAACCCTTCTTGCAACAGATATTCCAGAAGAACAAAAAGTTGACCTCATCATGGTTGGTGCTACTGGGCTCAACGCCTTTGAACGGTTACTGGTTGGCTCTTCATCTGAATACATCTTGCGTCATGCAAAAGTTGACTTACTTGTTGTTCGTGATAAGGAAAAAACATTATAATACAAAGATAGAGAGATTGGCATAAACCAGTCTCTCCTCTTTTTTATTCTTCATTTTTTTCATAATTTCGTTGATAAGCTTGAATTTGACGTTCAAGCTCTTTTTTGATAGAAGGTTCTGGTGCATAATTTTTTTCCCAATCATCTGGTTTTAAAATTTTATGAGTAACTGGATCAAAGTGCGCTTTACCATCTGGGAAGAGTTTCCCCATATTCGCTTGGTGTACAATTTCAAATAAGCGCTCAGGATCTACTCCCATTAAAACAAAACTACCATAAGTAAAATACAACATATCAATCAGTGCATCTACTTGTCCAACGAGAGACATCTCTGCTTTGCTCTTCTTTTTGACTTTTTCAGCAGCTTTGTTCACAGCTTCGTGCAAAGATTGAACAGACTGATTGAAAATTTCTTCTGAAGGACTGGCTGCTCGTAAAAATTCCACTAGTTCTTCTACCTTGAAGCCTGCACGATGACGAGCACCCTCTGTTGTCCACAGGATGGGCTCTTCCTGCGTGCATTCATCCATTATCCCATGAAATTCTTTGACCTTATTAAAGTGGTGGTCGCTACTGACAAAGACTTTTTCACTTGCCAAAATACCAAAATGCTCCAAAGCCTTATGAATCCCGTCTTGACTATTGCTGCTGGTTGTGTGTTTCGCAACTTCTTTCACTCGACTGGTTCCATTTCCCATGGCGATGGACATACCAACGCTCGCTAACATCTCAACGTCATTATCAGAATCACCAAAAGCCATGACTTGATTGATATCAAAGCCATATTCTTTTCCAACCAGCTTAATTCCCTCTAGCTTGGACATACCCTGATTGATAATGTCAGCCGCAAAAGGACTGCTACGAGTAAACTTTAAATCTGGAAAATCTACTTCGATAGCTTGTGTTTCTTTTGGTGTTGCCAGCATCAGTACTTGATAAATCGGCTCTTGAATAGATTTCAATAAATCATCCTGCTGTTGAGGAAGTGCCTTACTAATCACATTGTTGAAACTTTTATTGACCAAGTGTGTCATCTTCCTCGGAACAAAGCGACTGGTCCATTGAGAAAACTTGCTCATGCCAAAGCTCATGATTTTGGAGCCAACCACTCCTGATTTTGTCCCAAATGAAATTTCTATTTTATGCTGGCGAGCATACTGAATCAAGTGACGCAAACTGGTTTTATCAATTGGCTTCGCAGAAATGACTTTATCTTTTGAAAAAATATATTGTCCATTATAGGTTACTGCAAAGTCCAAATCCAACTGCTCCATAAAAGATTGAACAAAAAATGGACCCCGACCTGTCGCTAAACCAACTAAAATACCTTGCTGTTTTAAACTATGAATCGCTTGTTCTGTGGATTTCAAGACTGTCCGACTATCATTTACTAACGTCCCATCAATATCAAAAAAGACTGCTTTAATTTCCATTCATTTCTCATCTCTTTCTTTTATGATACAATAATTATAGCATAGATTCAGGAGAAGCTCACTTATGACCAAAAGAATTTTAGTTTTACATACTGGCGGTACTATTTCCATGCAGGCGGACACTACTGGAAAAGTCATCACAACTGAACACAATCCCATGAACCATGTCACAGTTCCTCTAGAAGGTATTCAAGTGACGGCTCTTGATGTTTTCAATATTCCTAGCCCTCACATAACACCACAGCACATGCTGCAATTGTATCAAAAAATCAAGACAGACGGGAAGCATTTTGACGGGGTTGTCATTACTCATGGAACGGACACTCTGGAAGAAACAGCTTATTTTTTGGATACCATGGAACTTCCAGATATTCCTGTCGTCTTGACCGGTGCCATGCGAAGCTCCAATGAACTAGGAAGTGACGGAGTTTACAATTATTTATCTGCACTCCGTGTAGCAAGTGATGACAAAGCACGCGGAAAAGGCGTTCTGGTGGTTATGAATGATGAAGTCCATGCTGCCAAATACGTGACAAAAACGCATACGACCAATGTCAGCACTTTTCAAACGCCAACTCATGGACCACTCGGACTGATTATGAAGCAAGAAATCCTCTATTTCAAAACAGCTGAACCACGCGTTCGTTTTCATTTAGATAAAATTTCTGGGTTAGTACCGATTATCCCAGCCTATGCTGGAATGAAAACCGAACTGCTTGATATGCTAGACTTGGAAAAGATAGACGGTCTCATCATTGAAGGCTTTGGCGCTGGAAATCTACCACAAGAAGTTGCTCAAAAGCTCAGAAAACTTGCGAATTCTGGATTGCCAATTGCACTTGTATCACGTTGCTTTAACGGGATTGCAGAGCCAGTTTACGCTTATGAAGGAGGCGGTGTAAAGTTACACGAAGCAGGAATCATGTTTGTCAAAGAGCTGAATGCTCCTAAAGCTCGTATCAAGCTGCTAATCGCCCTGAATGCTAGACTTCAAGGGCAAGAATTAAAAGACTACATGGAAGGCTAGGTTCTTACATAGATAAAAAGCCTCGAGTGATTCGAAGCTTCTTAGGATATTTTATGTTTAGGAGATTTATGAAAAAAAGTTTTTAGCTCTTTTGTTTTTTAGTTATTTGCCATATATTTCTGATTCCTTTCCTGTTTTTTTGAATGTTTTGTTATAATTTACTTTAATGTTTACTGTCATTGGACTTACCTCTTTCTTTTTGATGAATTTAGTATAGCCCGAAAAACTTAAAGCAGACTTATAGATTTCTTTCAGAAAACTTAATTTAAAAAACTTCATCCAAATGAAAATGGTGAAGTTTTTTTGTTTTATACATAATGATAGACTAAAATCAATCCAAATAATCCTGTTGTTCCAAATGAAGTGCTACAATATACCAGTCTGCATTCGTTCGCCAATCAGGAGTGGACACAATTTGACTGGCGACCTTTCTGGCCTCTTCTAAAATTGGATAATCCTCCAAAATATCCGCTACCTGAAATTCCGGCAAACCAGACTGACGAGTGCCAAAGATTTCACCAGAACCACGCATTTTCAAATCTTCCTCAGCTAAGACAAAACCGTCAGTTGTTTCCGTCATGATTTTCATACGTTTCTTGCCAGATTCCGTCTTGGGATTAGCCACGAGAACCGCATAAGACTGCTTATTCCCACGACCTACTCGACCACGTAACTGATGAAGCTGACTGAGCCCAAATCGATCCGCATCCATGATTAGCATGACCGTAGCATTGGGCACATTGACACCGACTTCAATAACAGTCGTGGAAACCAGAATGTCCGTTTTCCCTTCCTTAAAATCCTGCATAATGGCATCTTTTTCATCGCTCTTCATTTTACCATGTAGTAGTGCTACATGAGCTTTGTCACCGAAATAAGCCTTTAGTTCCTTTTCCAAAGCAATCGCATTTTTCAGATCCAGCGCTTCTGACTCCTCAATCAAAGGAGAGATGACATAGACTTGAGCACCTCGTTGCAGCTCTTTTATCAACCAATCCAGAACTACTTCCAGCTGCTCATGCTTGACCCAACGGGTGATGATTGGCTTACGTCCTGCTGGCATTTGATCAATAATGGACACATCCATATCGCCAAAAGCAGTAATAGCAAGCGTCCTAGGAATGGGCGTTGCAGTCATCATGAGAACATCAGGATTATTTCCTTTTTCTCGCAAAATTCGCCTCTGCCCCACTCCAAAGCGGTGCTGTTCATCAATAATCACCAGACCGAGCTGATGATATATCACACTTTCTTTAATCAAAGCATGAGTGCCGACAATCATATCCACCTGACCAACCTCAATAGCTTCTAGTGCCTGTCTGCGTTCTGCTGGCTTCATTCCTCCTGTCAACAGAATTATCCGCAGTTCAGGAAAAAGTTGGCTCAAGCTATCAAAGTGCTGCTCTGCCAAGATTTCAGTCGGTACCATGAGAGCAGATTGCAAACCAGCTGTATAAGTAGCATACATAGCTAAACCTGCAACCACTGTCTTTCCGCTTCCGACATCTCCCTGCAAGAGCCTGTTCATGTGAGCTGGTGATTTCATATCCTGTAAAATCTCGTTTAGACTACGCTCTTGAGCAGCCGTCAGCTCAAAAGGTAGAGTAGCTTTTTTCTTTTCTAGCAAGTCTGCCTGCCAAGGAATAATTAAGCCCTGACTAACATCTTTTGTTTCACATTTGAGAACCTGCAATTGCATTTGAAAGTAAAAAAGCTCTTCAAACTTGATCCGACGCAAAGCCTGCTTGTACTCTGCCAAATCCCTTGGAAAATGCATCGCTCGCACTGCCTGATTCCGTCCTATCAACTGATAGCGTTCTAACAATACTTGGGGCAAATTTTCCTCCAAGAGCAATTCCAACCCCTGATCAAAGGCTGTCTTAATGACCTTCACCAAACTAGCTTGACTAATCCCTTGTGCCACTCGATAAACAGGCTGCAAATCATCTTCTACTTGTGCTAGAATTTTCATCCCGGTCAAACTAGCCTTTGCCTTATCCCATTTTCCGAAAATAGCAATGGTTGAACCAACCTCCACCTTGTCTGCTAGATAAGGTTGATTAAAGAAGTTGACTGCAAGTACCACCTCTCCCTGCTTTATGGTAAAACGCAGGCGATTGCGCTTGTAGCCATAGTACTGGACATTTGCTGGTGTAGTCACCACCCCTGAAATAACTGCCTTTTCACCATCTTCCAGTTCTAACACATTCTTACTTTTGAAATCTTCATAGCGAAAGGGAAAATAGAGTAGCAAATCTTGCAGGCTTTCAATTCCCAGCTTAGTAAATTTTTCAGCAGATTTCGGTCCTACACCCGGCAGAACCGTTAAAGGTTGGTGTAAATTCATAATTCCTCTTTCAGTTCTGTTTCTTAAGAGTTTGTAAAAGCAGATTGGAACAACCATGCTGAAAATAGCTTTCTAGATTTTTCCAACTGCTTTTTAGTTTCAATCAATTTTTATAAACTCTAGGCACACGATCACTAATCAAGCAAACCACCTCGTAGTTGATTGTTCCTCGTTTTTCTGCTACATCTGTTGCAGAAATGGATTCTTTGCCACTTTCTCCGATAAAAACGACAGGTGTACCAATAGGACAAGCTTTAGGTAGACGAACGGTAATCTGATCCATAGACACACGACCAACAATGGGACAAGATTGTCCGTCAATTAGAACATCAAAACCTTGCATATCTCGCGTCCAACCGTCAGCATAGCCTAATGGAATCGTCCCAATGAACTGTGGGCTATCGCTAGTGTAAGTGGCTCCATAACCCACATCTGCCCCTGCCTCCAGCTGCTTGACATGAACCAATTCCGACACCAGAGAAAGAGCCGGTCTCATTTCGTAAGGAAGCTGCAAGGTACGACCGCTAGGATTGAGGCCATAGATAATATCACCCAGACGCACCGCATTCATCACAGTATCTGCATGCCAAAGGGTCGTTGCAGAATTACTAGCGTGAACAATCGGTGGAACGATTTCTAATTGCCCTAAAATTTCTTTAAAACGTGCCAACTGTGCTTCAAACTTATGCGTATCTGCTTCATCAGCTGTTGCAAAATGGGTGAAGATGCCTTCTACCTGAGCCCCTGCTTTTTCCAAACGATGAATGGCTTCTTGAGCATCTTGACTATCTCGAAAACCAATCCGTCCCATCCCAGAATCAATTTTTATGTGAACAGCCAAACCAGCTACATCTATATTTGACTGTAGCAGCAAATCAATCCATTCTAAACTAGCAACGGTACAGGTCACTTTGCGTTCAATTGCCAATGAAATGGCATGAACATCTGACACTCCTAATACCAAAATTTTTTTCGTAATGCCGGCATCACGCAACTCTACAGCTTCATCAATATTGGAAACACAAAAGCCATCCACAATTGGCTCAATAGATTGCGTAACAGCAACTGCACCGTGACCATAGGCATCTGCCTTGACAACAGCCCATTTTTCCACATTGTTTGGAATATGCGCTGCAATTTGTTTAATATTAAAGCGGATAGCAGCTAAATCCACAACAGCCCTAGTAGGTCGATGATGACTCGTTTTCATGATGTTCCTCCAAAATAACACTAGCTGTAACAATATTACCTGCATGGCTGAGCGACACCCAGACCTTGCCAGAAAAAGGCGACTTGGTAAAAACAGGTGCTCCCTTTTCATCGTTTAAAATTTCTAAATCCTGAAAAGTGACACAACCAATACCAGTCCCCCACGCTTTAGAAAAAGCCTCTTTAGCAGACCAACGCCCCGCCAAATATTCCATTCTTCGCTTGCCAGAAAGTTTCTCAAACCGTGCAAATTCAGCAACAGTCAAAACTTTCTTGGCGAAGCGAGCATTTTTTTCATAAACTTTTTGAATAGAAGAAATTTCCTCTATATCAATACCATGTCCTTTAATCATCTTTTTAAAAAGAGGCTGGGACAAAAGTGTGCCAGACTCGGTTACTTTCTAAAATAAAACTTAATGCACTAATACTATCAGATTTTACAAATCCACTCCCCATCTTTCTTATTTTTCATTTTTAGATAGGGTAGTATATATTTCCTTGACTAGTCTGACTGTATTATCCCAACCCAGACAAGGGTCTGTAATGGATTTTCCAAACACTTCAGGCTCGTTTTGACGGCCGTCTTCTAAGTAAGACTCAATCATAAAGCCACGTACAATTTTTTTGATTTTTTCATTCCAGTCACGATTGATTAAGGTTTGACGGACAATCCGCACCTGCTCTAAATACTGCTTACCAGAGTTATCATGATTGGTATCGATGATGATGAAAGGATTTTCCAAACCCATTTTTTCATATTGGTCAATCGTATCCAGCAAATTATCATAGTAATAGTTTGGAATATTTTTTCCATACTCATCAAGCCCACCACGCAGAATAGCGTGTGCCAAAGGATTTCCTGAAGTTTCTACTTCCTTACCAGCAAACAAGAAACTTTGCTTGTTTTGCGCTGCGTAAATCCCGTTAAACATGACATTGAGATTGCCAGACGTAGGATTTTTCAAACCGGTCGCAACATCAGCCCCACTAGCGACAAAACGGTGTTGCTGATCTTCCACAGAACGAGCTCCAACTGCCATATATGAAATCAAATCATCTACCAAAGGAAGATTTTCTGGATAGAGCATTTCATCAGCTGTCGTCATTCCCGTCTCCGTAATAACACGATAATGCAAATTCCGAACAGCCTTAATCCCATTAATTAAGCTTGGAGCAGCCTTAGCATTCGGTTGATGAATCAATCCTTTATAACCATCGCCATTGGTGCGAGGCTTAGCTGTATACACGCGCATAACCATGAAAATACGGTCTTTCACCTCTTCTTGGAGGGCAGATAGGCGCTTTGCATATTCTAGGACAGCCGCTTCATTATCAGAAGAACACGGACCAATGACCAACAGAATGCGGTCATCTTCTCCACGGATAATGGCATTTAACTCACGATCTCGTGCCTTTTTTTTAGCTAAAGCCTCTCCTTCTAACTTTGATAAATTACGAACCTTTGCTACATCAATTGGCTCGCTAGTTGCCTTAAATGTCATAATCTCCCCCTCTTTGCACTACTTATCTGTGGCGTCCATGACAATTTTTAAATTTCTTACCAGAACCACATGGACACAAGTCATTGCGCTTCACTTTTGTCAAATCAATATCGCTAGGTAAGCCAGATTGTTGTGCTGAAATATTGCGTGTCGCTGTTGTGCTGATATGATGCTCCGTACGTGGACGTTCTTGCTCGTGAATTTGAGCCTTCATCATCAAACGCGTCACATCAAATTCGATCGAACCAATCATGTCATTAAACATACGGAAACTTTCAGCTTGGTATTCAACGACTGGATTATTTTGAGCATAACCACGAAGTCCAACTGCATTCCGAAGTTGATCCAAAGCATCGATATGATCAGTCCATCTGCTATCTACAACGCGTAAAATCAGAACTTTTTGGAATTCTCTGACGGACTCTTCATCGCGAAGTTTCGCCACTTGACTATCGTAAACCTCCAAGGCACGTTTGTATAAATCAGCCTTGATATCTTCATCAGACAAGCCTTCTAAATCTGCGATTTCAATAGATTCTTCTGGAACAAGATTGTATTTTGCAAAATTAACAATTGATTCTAATTTTTCATCTTGCTCTGCACGACTGTTGCCATCCACAAAACGGTTGATCGTTCGCTTCATCATGGCGTGAATTTCCGGTGCCAAATCACGATCAGCCGTAATGACATCATAACGCTGCGCATAGATAATTTCACGTTGCTCACGCATAACATCATCGTATTGAAGGACTTGTTTACGTGTATCATAGTTGTTCCCTTCAACACGCTTTTGAGCTCCTTCTACTTGACGCGTCAGCATACGAGATTTGATGACAGACTCTTCTTCACTGAGGTTCATGCGATCCAAAACAGCTTTAATCCGTTCCGATCCAAAGCGACGCATAAGTTCATCTTCAAGTGATAGGTAAAATTGTGACTCTCCTGGATCTCCTTGACGACCTGAACGACCACGAAGCTGATTATCAATACGACGGCTTTCATGTCGTTCTGTACCAATAACGCAAAGTCCACCAAGTTCACGAACCCCTTCACCAAGCTTAATATCTGTACCACGACCAGCCATATTGGTTGCAATCGTTACCGCGCCACGTTGACCAGCATTCATAATGATTTGCGCTTCTTTATAGTGATTCTTCGCATTCAATACTTCATGCGGAATGCCAGCTTCTACTAGTTTCTTAGAAATATAATCACTTGTTTCAACTGCGACTGTTCCTACAAGAACAGGTTGTCCTTTTTCATGACGAGCTTTCACGTCCTCAACAACCGCTTTAAATTTAGACTCAATACTTGGATAAAGAAGATCTGGATGGTCAATACGAGCTACTGGACGATTTGTCGGAATCGGAATGACCCGAATATTATAGGTTTCGCGGAATTCTTCCTCTTCTGTCTTAGCTGTCCCTGTCATTCCTGACAATTTCTTGTACATACGGAATAGATTTTGGTAAGTGATAGAAGCCGAAGTCTTCGTTTCATCCTGAATTGGCACACCTTCTTTGGCTTCAATTGCTTGGTGAAGTCCGTCTGAATACCGGCGACCTTCCATTGTACGGCCTGTAAATTGGTCCACAATCAAAATTTCTTGCTCTTCACTCACCACATAGTCAATATCTAACAGCATGATATAGTTTGCACGAAGGGCATTGTCAATAAAGTGAGTCAGCGCTACATTTTCAATATCATACAAGTTTTCTAACTTGAAGTAGCTTTCTGCTTTATCAATCCCAGAGTCAGAAAGTCCAATGGTTTTAGACTGCACATCAATGATATAGTCATCTTTATTAAGAGACTTCACAAAACTATCTGCCATGTGATAAAGTTGGTTCGTATCAGACGAAGTTGGTCCTGACACAATCAAAGGCGTACGAGCTTCGTCAATCAAAATGGAGTCCACCTCATCGACCAAAGCGTAGTTTAGCGGACGCTGCACCATGTTTTCAGCACGCACCACCATATTATCACGCAAATAGTCAAAACCAATCTCTGCATTGGTTGAATACGTGATATCACATTCATAGGCTTCTTTTTTCTCTGCGGATGACTTGGCAGCAAGATTGATACCAACAGAAAGCCCCAACCAAGAGTACAGTTCCCCCATTTCCGTTGCGTCACGCTCTGTCAGATATTCATTTACTGTGACAACGTGAACCCCTTCTCCAGACAAGGCGTTCAGATAAACTGGCATGGTTGCTGTCAGGGTTTTTCCTTCCCCTGTACGCATTTCTGGCACATCTCCATGGTGTAAGACAATCCCACCCATAATCTGTACTGGGTAAGGAAAAAGTCCTAACACGCGCTTTGCACCTTCACGAACAACCGCAAAAGCTTCATAAAGCAAGTCATCTAATGACTCGCCATTTTGATACCGTTGCTTAAATTCATCCGTCTTTGCTTTCAAAGCTTCATCTGACAAAGCAGCCATTTCATCTTCATACGCCATGACTTTCTTTGCCATTTTTTCTAATCTTCTTAATTCACCTTTATCATTTTCGATAATTGTTCTTAAAATATTCGCCATTTCTTTCCTTACTTGTTACAATTCTTATTTTAAAATGTTCTTTTCATTATAGCATTTTTCACTATATCTTTCAAGAAAATAAAAGGATAAAAACGGCAGTTCCATTCAAAACTGCCGTTTTATGTTCTTACTCTTTTAAGTGATAAGAATAGCTGGCTACAACGACATTTTCATGCCATCTGAGGAAATATTTCAATTTCAAGCTCATTTGATTGTGTAGCATGTTTTGCCAACTATGATTTGGAATGAACTGTGGCACTAATACCGTTACGGTATAACCTTTCTTCTGCGCACCACGAGCGATTTTTGTTACATACTGTACGGTTGGTCTGATGATATTACGGTAGCTTGTTTCCACATTTACAAATTGAATATCTGGAAAATATTGTTTAAATTCACTGGCTACTTCTTCGTCTTTTTCTTGTGTTTCTTTGGTAGATACGTGCATAGCAATCACTTCATCACCGATACTACGGGCATAATTCATCGCACCAACGCTAACTCGTGTGACATTCCCGACAAGCACCAAAACCAGATTTCCTGCATAGTCTACGCGTTCAATTTCTTCATTCAAACGTAGCTGTTTCGCCACTTTATTGTAATGATTTTTAATACTCAAGAAAATCCATAATAAAACGATGATAATCGGAAAGAATGGCCAAATATCTCGCAAACGAAAAAGTAGCAAAATCGCTACAATGGTGTAACAAATAGCAGCGCCTAAAATATTTGCTACTGAATATTTCAAGAAATGTTTTCCATACTGCTTGCGCCAATGCACGACCATTCCCGTTTGAGAAAGAGCAAAAGGCACAAATACACCAATAGTGTAAAGTGGAATGAGCCGTTCAGTGTTTCCGTTGAAAATAAGCAACAGAAGAATAGCACCGATAGCTAAGGTCAAAATCCCGTTTGAGTAGCCAAGGCGTGCTCCTTTTTCCATATACATGTGTGGCATATATTTATTTTTTGCCATATTGTAGGACAACATAGGAAAGGCTGAAAAGCCTGTATTAGCTGCTACAGCAAGGATGAGAGCTGTTGATAATTGGAAAATATAAAATAGAAGTCGTCCAACAGGTGAATTTCCCAAAATAGCTTGCGCCATTTGAGCGAGCGTTGTAACACCTTTTACCGGAACGATTCCAATCCAGTAATTCAAAAAGGTAATGCCAGCAAACATGAAACCTAAAATGGCTGCCATAATTGCCAAGGTTTTCGCTGCATTTTCAGCTTTGGGTGTTTTGAAAAATGGTACAGAATTTGAAATAGCTTCCACACCTGTCAGAGAAGCCGAACCACTCGTGAAAGCGCGTAGCAGGAGCACTAAGCTGACACCCGAAATAGATTTTCCGATAGGAGCTGTTGCATGGTAGGATAAGTTCCCCAGTAATAATTGCAATAAACCAAAGCCAATCAAGAAAACAGTACTTGCAATAAACAAGTAGACTGGTATCATCAGAGAAACCGCAGATTCTCGCAGTCCGCGTAAGTTCATTAGCATTAAAACCAACACTAAAATAATCGAAATGTGCAAATTGTACGGATGCAAAGCAGGAATTGCTGACGTAATCGCATCCGCCCCAGACGAAACAGATACCGCTACTGTCAACATATAATCAACTAGCAAACTACCACCTGAAACTAGACCAGCTTTAGGGGAAAGATTTTCCGTTGTGACCATATAAGCCCCACCGCCTTGTGGGTAAGCATGAATCACCTGACGATATGAAATGGTTAAACTAGCCAGCAAAATCAGCACCACAATACCGATTGGCAAAGACCACCAAATTGCACCAGCAGATACGGATACCAAAACCAAAACAACTTGTTCAGGACCATAGGCAATCGAAGACAGAGCATCGCTTGACAGCATAGCCAAGGCTTGTAGCTTAGTGAGTAAATTCCCTTCATCTCCCTCATCGCTTGATTTTAAAGGTCGACCAATAAAAATATTCTTCAACTTGGAAAACATCTTTTTCTCCTAAATTTTCAATATCAGCTATTATAACGCTTTTCTGAAATAGTATCAACGTTTTCTGAAAATGACATCATTTCTTAATATAACTGACAATTCCTGCAAAAATATAAGGATTATACAGATAGGATTGTTTCACAGATACCTTTAAAAATCTGTAGAACAGTAGAGAACTACGCCATAATGCTTTACCTTATGATAAAAGAGGTCAAGGACTTTTCCTCAACCTCTGATGTTCTATAAAAGCTATTACGGATGACTAACAATCATTTCAAGGTCTTGTCCCTCAAAAGTCCATGCTTCCACATCGCTTGGCAGGATAAAATGGTCTCCTTTTGCGATTGGATACGTTTCTCCATCTACGGTCAGCACACCTCGCCCTGCTAGCACACTTACTAGTAAATAAGCAACTGTTTTCTCGATATCCACTTTTCCTGATACTTCCCATTTGTAAACAGCAAAGAAATCACTAGCTACTAAAAGCGTTGACGTCAAATCATCTGCTTTCAGCGTAACTGGGCGGCTATTGGCTGGCGCACCGATATTGAGCACATCAATGGACTTTTCCAAATGCAGCTCGCGCAGATTGCCTTTAGCATCTTTTCGGTCAAAGTCGTAGACACGATAGGTAGTGTCGCTAGACTGTTGCGTTTCTAAAATCAAAATACCTGAGCCAATCGCGTGCATAGTACCACTTGGAACATAGAAAAAATCTCCAGCCTTGACTGGCACTTTGGTTAAGAGCTTGTCCCATTCTTTCTTTTCAATCTGCTGGCGTAATTCTTCTCGTGATTTGGCATTGTGCCCGTAGATAATTTCTGCTCCTTCATCTGCAGCAATCACATACCAGCACTCCGTTTTTCCTAATTCTCCTTCGTGTTCCATAGCATAATGATCATCTGGATGAACCTGAACACTCAACCAATCATTAGCGTCCAAAATTTTGGTTAAAAGCGGAAAAACAGGCTCACTACTATTACCAAATAACTCTCGATGCTCTGCATAGAGCTGATCTAAGCCCGTACCAGCAAAACGACCATTTTTGATCGTTGATACACCATGCGGGTGAGCCGAAATCGCCCAGTATTCGCCTACTTTATCACTGGGAATTTCATAGCCAAATTCGTCTCGTAGTTTCGTTCCGCCCCAAATTTTTTCCTGCATAACAGATTGTAAAAATAATGGTTCTGACATCATTTCCTCCTTTTCATTGTACAAATAATGACTTAAATATTTTTAACATCTAAAAGAGGATATCCTCTCGTGTCAAAGCGATTGCGACTTCTCGAATATTCAATCGGACGTCCATTTTCCAGATAAACCACTTGCTCCACCTGCAAAATCGGGTCTGTCTCTTGGCAAGCTAAATAGGTTTTGTCATATTCATCTGGCTTTTCAGCTGTGATATGGCGATAACTCCCGGCAAATTTTAAGTTTAATTCATCCCATAAATAAGCATAGATAGACTGAAGCAAAATCTCCTCATTCAATCCTGGTACCAAGTCACACGGCATATAAGTGTGTTCCAACACATAAGGTTGCTCATCAAGCAGACGCAATCGTATAATTTTATAAACTGGTGCCGTTACTTCCACTTGCAGGCGCTCTGCAATCTCAGCTTCTGGAAATTCAACTGCAAATTGAATAATCTGGCTCGTTAATTTTCGCTCATCATTTTTTAAATCTTGACTCAAGCCATTGTAGTTATTCAAGCGAAATTTTGAATCTTCTTTATCCCAAAAGGATGAATTTAACACTCTCGTTCCATTTCCTTGTTTAGAAAAAATGAGTCCTTCAATGGTTAAAATCTCAACGGCTTTTTTGATGGTCATTCGGCTGACGCCAAATTCTTTTGATAATTCGGACTGAATAGGCAACATGGAGTCTACTGGGTAGACTCCACTTGCAATTCTATCTCGAAGTATATTGGCGATTTCTTCGTATTTAGGCATAAGATAGCTCCTGCAAATCTGTCTTTCATCTCATTATAATACAGAATCAGGTTGTTTGTCCAGCATACGAAGGAATGGATACCAGATAAATCCAACAATCACCATATCCACTAACTGAAGGACACCACCTAAAATGGAATTGGTTGCTAGCATTCCGCTAAAGAATACGGGTACCGTCCAAGGAACTGCCACTCCTGTTGGAGCTGGAACAATTCCTACTGCCATCACAGTATAGTTAAACGCAGTCACAACAATCGGTGCTAAAACCCATGGAATCAGAATAGTCGCATTCAAAACGATTGGCAAGCCAAAGATAACTGGTTCATTGACATTGAATAGCCCCGCGCCAAGAGCAAGTCGTCCAACGTCCTTATACATTTTCTTTTTCAGAATAAAAGCCATAATGATAACTACAGCTAGCGTCATCCCAGAACCACCTAAACCAACAGTAAATGTTTCCATAAATGATTTGGAAATAATGTGTGGCAAATGCTTGCCAGCCTGATAAGCCTCTAAGTTATCCAACATCAATGTATTCCAAATTGGATCCATGACAGAATTAACAAGAATCTGTCCATGAAGTCCAAAAAACCATAAAAATTGAACAAAGAAGATTGCCACTAAAGTTGCCCAGATACTACTTCCCAAGCCAACCAGCGGCGTTTGAATAACCTTATAAATAATATCATGAAGATTTGCATTGAAAAATCCTGTCAAACCAGCATTGACAAACAAGAATATGGAAAGAGTCAATACGGCAGGAATCAAAGCCGCAAACGACTTGGCTACTGCAGGCGGAACGCTGTCTGGCATTTTAATCTGCCAACCTTTTTTCGTTGCCCAGCAGTAGATTTCCGCCGCCAAAAATGCAACCAGCATGCCAAGGAACATCCCTTTAGCCCCTAAACGGTCTAAACTCAATACGCCTGAAATTTTTTCACCTTTTTCTGACATGGTATAAAAAGGTGTCAAGAGAAGAAAACTAGAAAAGGAAACGGCTCCTCCAAAGATTCCCTCTACATCATAAGATTTTGATAAATAATAGCCAATACCAAACGTTACAAACACTGTCATAATAGACATTGTTGCACTTTGACCGCTACCAAACAGATTAGATAAAGTTGCTTTCGTTGCATCATTAAAAAATGGCAAATTGTTAAATACTACTACGATTGAGCCAAACATCGTTAATGGAAAGGAGAGCATAAAAGCATCCCGTAAAACAGCCAAATAACGATTGGAAGCGAGCTTGTTTGCCAATGGCAACAACTTATCACCGATTTGATCTAGAAACTTGTTCATCAATCTTCCCTCTTTTTCTTTTTTTGATACTCTAACTATACTATATTTTTTGTAAAATGTCTATACTTTTTTAATAAAAGATTGACTTTTTTTCTAAAAAGTATAGAATTATATTATAGAGAATTTTTTAAAGGAGAAAATATATGACATTTCTAACATTTCCAAAGGGATTTTTCTGGGGGACTGCTTCCAGCGGTCCGCAAACAGAAGGGCGTTTTGAGGGGGACGGAAAGGGAGAAAATATATGGGACTATTGGTACGATAAAGAGCCCGAAAAATTCTTCAATCATATTGGCCCAGATAAAGCTTCTTATAATTATCAGTATTACAAAGAAGATGTGCAATTGATGAAAGCAACAGGGCATAATTCTTTCCGCACTTCTATCCAATGGAGTCGCCTAATCCCTGAAGGCGTTGGTGCTGTTAATCCCAAAGCTGTGGATTTTTACAACTCATTCATTGATGAACTGATTGCAAATGGTATTGAGCCATTTATCAACTTGTACCATTTTGACATGCCAATGGCACTGCAAGAAAAAGGCGGTTGGCTCAATCGGGAAACGGTTGATGCTTATGTAAATTTCGCAAAAACCTGCTTTGAGTTATTTGGAGACCGTGTCAAATATTGGTTTACCCATAACGAGCCGATTGTCCCTGTTGAAGGTGGCTACCTCTATAACTTCCATTATCCTAACGAAGTCAACATGAAACACGCTGTTCAAGTGGCTTTTTATGAAATGCTCGCCAGTAGCTTAGCTGTCAAAGCCTATCATGAAAACCAAGACGAAAAAATCGGGATCATCCTTAACTTAACTCCAAGCTATCCGCGTGATGAAAACAATCCCGAAGATGTCAAAGCTGCTCAGATTGCGGATGCTTTCTTTAACCGCTCTTTCTTAGATCCTGCTATCAAGGGCGAATATCCGGCTGACTTGATTGCCCTTATTAAGGAATTAGACATGGTGCCAGAACACACAAGTAAGGATTTGCAGACTATTAAAGAAAACACCATTGATTTGCTTGGTGTCAATTATTACCAGCCACGTCGGGTTAAAGCAAAAGAAAATCCTGCCGGTAAAGATCCGCAGAATCCTATGCCAGATGATTTCTTTGACTACTACGATATGCCGAATAAAAAAATGAACCCTTATCGCGGTTGGGAAATCTATGAAAAAGGGATTTACGATATTATGATTAACGTTCGTGATAACTACGGTAATATTCCTTGCTACATCTCAGAAAATGGTATGGGCGTTGAAGGTGAGGAGCGCTATATCAATGCCAATGGTCAAATCGAGGACGATTACCGTATTTACTTTATCAAAGATCATCTCCGTTACCTTCATCAAGCGATTAACGAAGGAGCTAACTGCCTTGGTTATCATCTCTGGACCTGTATGGACAATTGGTCCTGGTGCAATGCCTATAAAAATCGCTATGGACTTATTGCCGTTGACCTAGACCAACAAGGTAAACGAACGATTAAAAAATCGGGTTATTTCTTTAAAGAACTGTCTGACAAAAACGGTTTTGAAGATTGAATTTAGCAAAACTCCCCAAGGTATCGGAACCCTTGGGGAGTTTGAGTTATCTTAAAAATAAAAAATAAAAAATAAACCTATAACATGTAACTAGTTTGCACAAATGTTATAAGTTTATTCTTAGGAGGTTTAGCAATAAATTATTTTTCTTCTAGCTTTTTATATAATTCAAGCATTTCTAATGCCACTTCACGTAATGTCATCGTTGTCATCAAATGGTCTTGTGCATGAACCATGATAATCTCGATCTTAATCTCAACACCACTTGCATAATCTTGCAACAATTTCGTTTGCGCGTGATGCGCTTCAACCAACTCTGTATTCGCAGCTTCCAATTTTTGAGAGGCTTCATCGTAGTGACCAAGACGCATCGCTGCAAATGCTTCGTGTACTGTTGCACGCGCCGTTCCACTATGAAGAATGATTTCAAACGCTGCTACTTGTAATTCTTCTGTATTCATAAAACCCTCTTTATAGATTGTCCGTTACCACTTTGGCTAAGGCTGCGACCCCTGTTGGGATAGGCACATAGGCTTGAGGCGGAATTTGAACAACTGGGCGTCCAACTCTTTCACCGAGGTCAGCAAATTGTTTGAAATACATTCTTGTTTGAGGACTAATTAAATAAAGATCAAACGCTGCAGATTCAATCACTTTATTTCCTTCTGTTGCACCAATTGCTTCAACGGTAATGTCTTGTCCTTGACCTTGAAGGTATTCAGTTGTCTTTTTTGCCATAAGAGAGGAAGACATCCCTGCCGCACAGATAATTAACGCTTTTGCCATGAAAATTCTCCTTAAAATATTGTATATTAGGTAATTTTTTATTAACGAATTGCCTATCATTGATATTAGTATAGCACAGTTTTTGTTAAATGTCTAGTCTTTTATATATAAAGATTATACTTTTTTCGAAAAATTTAATAACAAAAAACTCTTTCCGGTCAAATTTTGACTAGAAAGAGTCCCTATTGCAATTTATCGTTTGTCATTTCCTTTACGCATATTCTGCGTCTTCATCAAATTGACTATTGTAAAGATCAGCATAGAAGCCGTTTTGTTCCATTAATTGTTCATGATTGCCTTGTTCAATGATATTGCCATCTCGCATAACCAAAATTAAGTCAGCATTACGAATCGTTGACAAACGGTGAGCAATGACAAAGGAAGTCCGTCCTTCCATTAGTTTATCCATCGCTTTTTGAATCAGCTCTTCCGTCCGTGTATCAACAGATGAAGTCGCTTCGTCCAAGATAAGCAATGGAGCATCCTTAAGAAGGGCACGCGCAATGGTTAGCAATTGCTTTTGCCCAACAGAGAGGCTCACAGTATCGTCCAGCACCGTATCATATCCTTTTGGCAAAGTCTTAATGAAGTGATGAACCCCAACAGCTTTGGCAGCTGCCACAACTGCTTCGTCAGAAATATTATTCTGATTGTAAATCAAATTTTCCTTAATCGTTCCCTCAAATAACCAAGTGTCTTGAAGAACCATGGAGAAGGCATCGTGTACCTCAGAACGTTTCATTTGCTTCGTATCAACACCGTCAATCGTAATGCGACCCTTATCAATCTCATAGAATTTCATCAGCAAGTTGACAATGGTCGTCTTCCCAGCACCGGTCGGGCCGACAATGGCAATTTTTTGCCCTGCTTTTGCATTGGCAGAAAAATCATGAATAATCGTTCGATCTGGATTGTAACCAAAGAATACATTATCAAAGGCAACATCGCCTTTTAAGGTCGTGAGTTGTTGCGCCTTGTGCTCATCGTTTTCCATTTCAGGCTCTGCTAAAAATTCAAACACGCGTCCCATAGCAGCGCTAGCTTGTTGAAGAGTGGTAATCCCTTGCGCAATTTGTGACAACGGTTGAGAGAAAGTCCGTACATACACCATAAAGGCAACAATCGTTCCCATAGTGACATCGCCATTCAAGGCCATGCTCGCTCCAACCAAAACAACCATAACGTAACCGAAGTTCCCTACAAACATCATAAGCGGCATCATAATCCCTGAAATAAATTGGGATTTCCACATACTATTGTAAAGGTTCGTATTGAGCGTTTGAAAGGCTGCTTTGGATTCGTCTGCAGCATTGTAGCTGACAATGACATTATGCCCAGAGTACATTTCTTCCACATAGCCATTGACGCTGGCAAGATTTTCTTGTTGTGCTCGGAAAAATCGTTGAGATTTGCCCATAATCAAAGCAACAAAGACAAAGCCAATCAAGACTGAGCCAATCGTTACAAAGGAAAGGATGACATTGTTGTAAAACATCATAAAGAGAACAGCAATAAGAAGTAAACTTGAGGATATGACTGCTCCTAAACTTTGGTTCAAAGACTGTCCGACCGTATCCACGTCATTGGTGACCCGTGAAAGAGTATCCCCTTGAGAATGGCTGTCAAAATACCGCAATGGTAATTTATTGATTTTTTCAGCAATAGCAGTCCGCAAACGCTTGGAGAAATGCTGAATAACAGATGAAATGATAAAAGATTGAACGTAATTTAACAAAGCACCTGCTGCATACAAAATCGCTAGGAAAAGAGCAATGTTGGAGATTGCTTTCAAATCAATCTGACTTCGCATTCCCTCTGTGATAAGGTTGGTAATTTCTTTTAATTTGTCCGGTCCATAAACTGTAATAATACTAGACACTGCCGCTCCCACAAATGCAATGAGCAATGGAAGCTGAAAACCTTTGAGATAAGGTTTCACTTGGCTAAATAAAGATGATTTTTTATTTTCCATTTTCCAATTCCTCCTTTGATAATTGTGAGTAAGCAATTTCTTGGTAAACATCGTTTGTTGCTAGCAACTCTTTGTGAGTGCCTTGTCCAACAATTTTTCCTTTATCCAGTACCAAAATTTGATCAGCATCCATAATCGTTGAAATCCGCTGAGCCACAATCAATCTGGTTGTGTTCTTCACTTTTTTCGCTAATTCTTCCCGCAAAATGCGGTCTGTCTTATAGTCCAACGCTGAAAATGAATCATCAAAAATCAAAATTTCAGGCTTGCGAGCAAGCGCACGCGCAATTGCCAAACGTTGCTTTTGCCCACCAGAGAAATTGGTTCCGCTTTGTGCGACCTCTGAGTGCAGACCACCTTCTTTTTCTTCAACAAATGATTTCGCTTGTGCCAAGTCCAACGCAGACCACATTTTTTCATCATCCAATGGACTTTCATTGCTTTGTCCAAAGTCCAAATTACTCTTTATATCACCAGAGAAGAGGACAGCTTTTTGTGGAATGTAGCCAACTTTATTATGCAAATCTTCTAGCTGATAATCTTTGACGTTTACGCCGTCTACTAAAATTCTTCCTTCTGTCACATCATAAAAACGAGGAATTAAGCTAATTAGAGTAGATTTCCCAGAACCGGTTGAACCAATGAAAGCTACGGTTTCACCTGCTTTTGCTGTAAAGCTGACATGCTCAATGACAGCCTCAGAGTTTTTAGCATAGCGGAAAGACACATTGTCAAATACCACTTCTCCTTTAATATCTTTAGCTTCTTTAGGGTGTTCTGGAGACTCAATCGTTGAATATAATTCAAGTACTTCATTGATCCGCCCAGCAGATACCAAGGTACGAGGTAGAATGATAAAAAGAGCCGCCATGAGCATGAATCCCATCACCACTTGCATGGCATAAGACATAAAGACTACCATATCACTAAAGATAGGCAAGCGCTCTGGTAAAGCTGCGTCTTGAATCAAGTAAGCCCCAATCCAATAAATCGCTAAAGTCAATCCGCTCGAAATCCCCATCATAATTGGATTTAAAATCGCCATGAGACGACTAACAAAGAGATTCAACCGAGTCACTTCATCATTTGCCCCTGCAAATTTATCATCTTGATAGTCTTCAGCATTGTAAGCCCGAACAACACGAATCCCTGTTAGACTTTCACGCGTAATACTGTTCAACTTATCAGTCAACCGTTGAATAACGGATTGCTTTGGAAAGGCAAGCGTCATCAGAACTGTTGTCATGATAATATTCACAATTACCGCCACAATAACTGCCCAGAGCCAATATTCTGATTTCCCAATGATTTTCGTAATCGCCCAAATCGCCATAATCGGTCCACGAGTCACAACTTGCAAGCCCATTGTAATCATAAGTTGAATTTGCGTAAGATCATTGGTTGTCCGGGTCAAAAGACTCGGAATAGAAAATCTCTTAATTTCGGCATCTGAATAATCCAGTACACGATTGAAAATATCCGACCGCAAACTCGTCGTAAAGCTAGCTGCTAATCTAGCCGCTATAAAGCCAACTGCTACTGCACTTAGAAAGCTCGCAAAAGACAAGCCAATCATTTTCAAACCTGGATTCCACAGGTCAGAAACTACTGTCCCTCTCGTCTGTAGGAGTTCCGTAATTTTTGAAATATAAGTTGGAACCTCTAATTCCAAATAAACTGTTAAACAAGTAAACAAGATACTAATGACAATCATCCCTACTTCTTTAGCAGTTAAACGTTTAAATAATTTAAACATTCGTTTTTCCTTCTTCTAATTTTTCAATATTCTGGTAAAATTTTCCCATTACCTGAAAAAAAATGACCAGATCCTCTTCTGAAACGCCAGCTAATAGACAACGATCCATTTCATAAAAGAAATCACGAATTTTATCCATGCGTTCTTTTGATTCCGGCGTCAAACGAATAATCTTAGCGCGTTTATCGGTCTCACTCACTTCCAGATAAATCAAGCCATTTTTCACCATCCGCTTCATTAAATTACTGGCAACGGACTTAGTAATGCCCAACTCCTGCTCAATATCTTTAATAAAGGTCATCTTGTCACAATCTTCGCGGTGGTTCACAAAATGCAATACCTGCCCCTGTGGACCCGCCATAAATTCAATTCCTCGCTCTTTGGCAATCTTTTGAATCATAAGATGCGTTTTTCGCCCAAATCGCTTGAATTCCAATAATGGTTTTTCCATTTTGACTTCCTTTCAAATAGTTCTCTAGAGAACCAAATGGTTTTCATGAGAACTATTTTACTATATTCTAAGCGAATGTCAAGGAAAAAGTTTCTATGAGAACTAATTTTCAAACAAATTAAAACTCAACTCTATAAAAGCTGAGTCGTCAGATTATTAAATCAAAATCCCTTCCAAATGATCCAGTTCATGCTGACAGATTTGTGCGGGAAAATCTTTCAAAGTCAGTGTTTGCTTTTGCCAATGCTGATCCAAATAGTCAACTGTAATTTCCTTATAACGAGTCGTCAAACGACTACCCGCAAGTGACAAACAGGATTCTTCCGCTCGGTAAGGAGATAACTTCCTTTTCAAAATAGGATTGAACATGATAACAGGCACCATACCATACATAAAAATAATAACTTGTTTCTGAACTCCAATCATATTGGCGGCCATTCCGACACACTTATCTTGATTTGCTTTTAAGGTATCAAACAAATCTTGTCCAATTCCGACATCTTCTTTGCTTGCTGGTTGTGCTTTCTGCTGCAAAAATAGCATATCTTTTACAATTGATTTAATCATTTCTTCCTCATCAAAAAAAGAGCAAGCTCATTCCATATTCGCTCACTTGCTCTCAATTATTCAATTAACCTTTAGCTTTTTCACTGACTTTTTTAGCTAAGACAAAATTTCCAAGTGTTGCTGATCCATTTCCTGCAACAGCTGGCGTCACAATGTAATCACGCACATCTGGAACAGGCAGATAACCATTCAACAAAACTGTGAACTTTTCACGAACACGGTCCAACATGTGCTGTTGCGCCATAACACCTCCACCAAAGACAATCACATCAGGGCGGAATGTCACCGTTGCTTGAATTGCTGCTTGCGCAATGTAGTAGGCTTGAATATCCCAAACAGAGCTGTTTAGTTCAATATTTTCACCTCGAATGCCTGTCCGAGCCTCTAAACTAGGTCCAGCAGCCAGCCCTTCTAAACAGCCATTATGGAAAGGACACACCCCATTAAATTCTTTTTCTACATCCATTGGGTGTTTTGCAACGTAGTAATGCCCCATTTCTGGATGACCCGTTCCACCGATGAATTCACCACGTTGAATGGCGCCAGCACCAATTCCCGTTCCAATAGTATAGTAAACTAGATTTTCAATGCGTCCGCCTGCATTATTTCGCGCCACTACTTCACCATAAGCAGAGCTATTAACATCTGTCGTAAAGTAAATCGGTACATTTAAAGCACGTCGCAAAGCACCGACAATATCGACATTTGCCCAGTGTGGTTTAGGTGTCGTTGTAATAAAACCATACGTTTTTGAATTAGGGTCAATATCAATCGGTCCAAAAGAACCAACTGCAAGACCGGCTAAATTTTCAAAACGAGAGAAAAATGCAATCGTCTTATCCAACGTTTCAATCGGTGTGGTCGTTGGAAATTGTGTTTTCTCAACTACTTCAAATTTTTCATCCCCAACTGCACACACAAATTTTGTACCACCAGCTTCTAGGCTTCCATACAATTTTGTCATTTCAAAACCTCTTTTAATTTTGTTTTCTTCTCTATTCATTATAGCATATCCTCGTATGACTTCTGAGTAAAAATCTTACTTTTTCTTCTCTTTTTCAAAGAAAAGGGAGTGGGAAAGAACCGGAAAAAGTTCGTTTCCCACCCCGCACAGTTGATTGACAACTTTGAGACGTGAAGCGAGCAAAGAAAACAATCAACCGCTGTGTTAATGTGTTTTGTTAACTAAAAGTGAAGAAGCTGAACTTTTTGTTCAGCCTCTTATCACATTACAAGGTTAGGCTTTCAGCTCAATCACAGCATCGCCTTTCGCTACTACACCTTCTGCAACAGGAATAACAGAAGCATAATCAGCTGTGTTGGTAACAATCACCATAGTTGTGTCATCCAGACCAGTAGCTGCGATTTTAGCAGTGTCAAATGTTCCAAGAACATCGCCAGCTTTCACCTTATCACCTTGAGCAACTTTTTGTTCAAATCCGTCACCGTTCATAGAAACTGTGTCAATACCTACGTGAATCAAGATTTCAGCACCATTTGCCGTTTTCAAGCCGTAAGCGTGACCAGTTGCAAATGCAATTGTCACTTCTGCATCCGCAGGAGCATACACAACACCTTCACTAGGTTTTACCGCAACTCCTTGTCCCATAGCACCGCTAGAGAATACTGGGTCATTGACATCTTTCAAGTCAACCATTTGACCAACGATTGGAGAAACAATTGTTTCATCAGAAAGGACTGGCGCAGCTGCTTCATTAGCTTCTACTACTTCTTTTGCTTCAGTCACTTCTTCTTCAGCATCTTTGTAACCAAATGCGTAAGTCAAACCAAATCCAAGACCAGTAGTTACAAGTACCATAAAGATATATTGAAGAACTTGCCCATTCAGATAGAGAAGTGTACCTGGAATAATAGTAATACCAAATCCAGTACCAGCAAGTCCAAGAATAGAAGCTAACCAACCACCAGCAGCACCGGCAACAAGACCAAGTACAAACGGTTTACCATAACGTAAGTTTACCCCGAAAATAGCTGGTTCAGTAATTCCAAGACCTGCAGAGAGAGCAGCTGGGAATGCAAGAGCTTTTAGTTTTTTAGATTTTGTTTTTACACCAACTGCAAGAGTTGCACCCGCTTGGGCAGTCATAGCAGCCGTGATGATCGCATTAAAGGCATCTTTTCCTTCATTTGCAATTAATTGCGCTTCTAGTAAGTTGAAGATATGGTGAACACCGGTTACCACGATAAGCTGATGTACACCACCAAGGATGAGGCCAGCTAAACCAAACGGCAAAGCAAGAATAGCTTTTGTTGCAGCAAGAATGACATTTTCAAGTGAGTGGAAGATCGGACCAATGACAAAGAGTCCAAGAACTGACATCACAAGGAAGGTCAAGAATGGCACAACGAGCAAATCAAGCACATCTGGAATTTTCTTATGCAACCATTTTTCAAGTTTCGCACCTAGTAGTCCAATGAAGAAGGCTGGCAATACTGAGTTTTGATAACCAACTACTGGAATGAAACCAAAGAACATGATTGGCTTTGCAGCACCAGAAGCTACATCCCATGCATTTGGAAGAGCTGTATTGACCAACATCAAACCAAGTACAATACCAATAACTGGATTACCACCGAATACACGGAAAGCTGACCAAGAAATCAAAGCCGGGAAGAAGGCAAAGGCTGTATCTGTCAACACAACTGTGTAAGTATAGAAATCTGATGCAGCGAAGGCTTTTGAAGTTGTGCCAAATAACCCAAGAATCGTATCGTTATTAATCGCACCACGAATCCCCATGAAGAGACCTGTTGCTACGATTGCTGGCAGGATTGGCACAAATACGTCACCAAATGTACGAACGGCACGTTGGAACCAATTCCCCTTTTTAGCTGCTTCTGCTTTTTGCTCACCAGTTGAAGACGTAGGCAAACCAAGCGCTACCACTTCATCATAGATTTTATTCACTGTACCAGTACCAAAGATAATTTGATATTGACCTGAGTTAAAGAAAGCTCCCTGAACCTTTTCAAGATTCTCAACTCTGTCTTTATCAATCTTAGCTTCATCTTTGACCATGACACGCAGACGGGTCGCACAGTGAGCAACACTACTTACATTGTCACGTCCGCCAATGGCCTCAATGACTGCTTTTGCAATGTCCTTATTTTCCATTTGCATCTCCTTATTGAAAATAATTAAAATTTATGAAAGCGATTTAATCGCTCCTACGACTATTATTTTAACATGATTTCAAAATATGTCAAGCGTTTTGCAGAAATTTAATTTTTTTCTATTAAAAAGTTGATTTTTTCAGAGAAAACGTTTACTATATAAGTAAGAAAACTATCTTGGAGGACAAAAGATTGGCTTGGACTACTGAACAACGTTACAAACGCTATGAACAATGGACTGAAAACGAAATCCAACAGATAAAAAATAAAATCGCTACATCACCTTGGCGTGCTACCTACCACGTAGAGCCTGATACGGGACTGCTGAATGACCCAAATGGTTTTTCCTATTTTGACGGAAAATGGATTGCCTTCTATCAAAATTTTCCATTTGGTGCAACTCATGGGCTCAAGTCTTGGGTACAGCTTGAAAGTGATGACCTCGTACACTTCACAGAAACCGCTGTTCGTGTTCTGCCAGACACCCCATTAGACAGTCACGGTGCTTACTCTGGCTCTGCCATGCAGTTTGACGACAAACTTTTCCTATTCTATACTGGGAATGTCCGTGATGAGAATTGGGTTCGTCACCCTTACCAAATCGGTGCTTTGCTGGACAAAGACGGGCATATTCAAAAACTAAACAAAGTATTGATTGAACAACCTAAGGATACTACAGATCATTTTCGTGATCCTCAGATTTTTAACTACCACGGACAATTTTATGCCATTGTCGGGGGACAAAACCTTGACAAAAAAGGCTATATCAAGCTTTATAAAGCGGTTGACAATGACTATACAAACTGGGAAGAAGTCGGTAATTTAGACTTTGAAAATGATAACACTGCCTACATGATGGAGTGTCCAAATCTTGTCTTTATTGATGAGAAGCCTGTTTTGCTCTACTGTCCTCAAGGTTTATCAAAAGAAATTGTCCCTTATGACAATATTTATCCAAATATGTATAAAATAGGTCAATCGTTTGACATAAAGAAAGTAGCAATTGTTGAACCTAGTCCTCTGCAAAATTTAGATTATGGATTTGAATGCTACGCAACTCAAGCTTTCAATGCTCCAGATGGCCGTGCCTTAGCTGTCAGCTGGCTGGGTTTGCCAGATATTGCTTATCCATCTGACCGTTTCGACCACCAAGGAACATTCTCTTTGGTCAAAGAATTAACCCTAAAAGACGGTAAACTCTATCAATACCCTGTCCCAGCTATCACATCCTTACGCACAGATAATATCCAAACGTTTGCTAACCAAGCGCAAACAAAGAACTGCTATGAATTAGAACTAGAATTTACAACTGATTCACAAGCTGAGATCGTCCTTTTTGCAGATCAAGAGCATAAGGGGCTACGCATTTGCTTTGACATCAAAAATGGTCAAGTAACAGTTGACCGTAGTCAAGCCGGTGAGCAATACGCTCTTGAATTTGGTACCGTTCGTAGTTGTACGATTGAAAACCAAGCTACAACTGCTACTATCTTCATTGATAAGTCAGTTTTTGAAATTTTTATTAACAAAGGAGAAAAAGTATTTTCAGGTCGCGTTTTCCCTCATGAAAACCAAAACGGTATTTTTATCAGCGAAGGAAATCCAACTGGAACTTACTATGAGTTAGATTATGGTCGCGAAGTTAACTGATGTTGCAAAAATTGCTGGAGTCAGCCCAACCACTGTATCTCGTGTAATTAACAAAAAAGGCTACCTCTCAGAAAAAACGATTACAAAAGTCAATGAGGCCATGCGCGAGTTGGGATACAAGCCCAATAATCTCGCTCGTAGCTTACAAGGAAAATCCGCTAAACTGATTGGATTGATTTTCCCAAATATCAGTCACATTTTTTATGCCGAACTCATTGACAAATTAGAGCATGAGTTATTCAAAAGAGGCTACAAGACAATCATCTGCAATAGCGAGCACAATTCAAGCAAGGAAAAAGAGTATCTGGAGATGCTAGAAGCCAATCAAGTGGATGGCATTATCTCAGGCAGCCACAACTTAGGCATCTCTGATTATGACCGTGTAACAGCTCCCATTATCTCTTTTGACCGCAACTTATCCCCTTCCATTCCTGTTGTATCTTCGGACAACTATGCTGGTGGTGTCTTGGCTGCAGAAACCTTGGTCAAATCCGGTGCCCAAAATATCATTATGATTACCGGAAATGATAATTCAAACTCCCCGACAGGTCTCCGCCATGCAGGTTTTGCTTCCATTCTACCTGATGCACCAATTATCAATGTATCAAGTGACTTCTCTCCTATTCGCAAAGAAATGGAAATCAAAAATATTTTAAAACATAGAGAGCCTGATGCCATTTTTGCTTCAGATGATCTGACAGCCATTTTAATCATGAAAGTCGCTCAAGAATTGGAAATCAAAATTCCAGAGGATCTAAAAGTCATCGGCTACGACGGAACTTATTTTGTAGAAAACTACTATCCCCAACTAGCCACCATACAGCAACCATTGAAAGATATAGCTTGTTTGCTGGTAGATTTGTTGCTCCGAAAAATTGCTGGTGAAGAAGTTGTGACAACCGGCTACTTTCTTCCCGTGCACCTCTCTTCAGGAAAGAGTATTTAATTCTGTAAGATAGTGAAAACCCACTTAAGATTTCTCAATACTTAAGTGGGTTTTAGTGTCTATTCGTTGTCTTTATATTTTTCTGCCAGAAGCACATCATCAATAGCCTGCGCACAGCCACCGTGGTCGTTGTCTGCCACAACAATATCTGCTAAATTTTTGATATTCTCATTGGCATTTCCCATAGCAACACCAAAACCTGCTTCGCGAATCATGCTTTTATCATTGTTATTTTTTCAGACAATAAAGTTTCATAAGATTGATCTCGATCCCTTGCCGTAAAGTGATAAATATTGATTTTGTCAAAATGTTCTCTTTCCTTCACTAACAAATCGTAAATATTATCCACCAAGATAGCTGTTTTATCATAAAGTTCAGTATAGATTTCCATATAGTAGTTAGCAATATCCTCAAAATGTGATTTTTGAAGATAGCCTTGTCCGTCAATCATACAAACCAGCATCAAATCTTGAGCTTCTGCTATCGCCTTCACCTTATCCACTGCTAAAGCAGGCAAGGTTTGCTTGGCTAAAACGCATTTGGCCTCCAAATCATAAATCAATGCACCACTTGCAAGAATAGCATAGCGAATTCCTCGCAAATCATCTCCATAAGGAATCACTTCTGACAAAGAACGTCCTGTTGAAAGCACAACTTGTTTACCAGCATCTGGAGCTATCCCAATCGCTTCAACGCTGCTTTTTGCAATTGTTTTTTTAGCCCTGTTGTAAAATGAAGTGCAACACAGAAGACATGTTCATCTGATATACTAGAGTTGCGAAAAACAGTATAAAGGAAGATGAACATGTCCACAAATTATTCTACCACAAATCAATCCTACAAGCACTTATCTGAAGCTGAGCGAGGAGAAATTGAAGCTTATTTAAGCGTAGGACTCAAACCTGCTGAAATTGCTCGTAGACTGGGGAGAAATCGCTCTACTATTACTCGTGAAATTAATCGTGGTTCCATAACACAATTGAAAAAAGTCAATGGGCAGAAGGTCTACTACCAACACTATTATGCAGATGCTGCCCATAACCGTTATCGGGATGCTAGAGAAACCAAGGGTGCATAGCGTGGATACCTTTGTTCATACCTATAGACTCCAACATGTAGATGCAGTTGTTCCTTCAACCAAGACGCTCTATAACTATATCCATCAAGGTTTGTTAGAGATTAAGGTTATTGATTTACCAAGAGCAGTGCGGATCCGTAAGAAATTTAACAAGCGTCCCTCTACCAAGAAACATCTAGGAAAGTCAATTGAAGAAAGACCAGAAGAGATTAATAATCGTTCCCGTTTTGGAGATTGGGAAATCGATTCTGTTCTGGGTGGAAAGACAATAGGAGAACCTTCTATTTTAACATTGGTAGAACGACAAACACGCTATGCTGTCACAAAGAAACTCGTGGAAAAGAAAGCAGAGTATGTCAATCAAGCAGTCTTAGAGTGTATGAAACTTTATCCCATTAAGTCCATAACTGCAGATAATGGAAACGAATTTTCATCATTGAGTAAGATAGAGGGATTAGATGTTTATTTGGCACATGCCTATTCATCTTATGAACGAGGCACAAATGAGAATTTCAATGGATTATTAAGAGAGTTCATTCCCAAAGGATCCTCACTAAAAAAACTAAATCCGACACTTTTAGAGGACGATACAAAGGCTATCAATGAAAGACCTAGACGAATCCATGGCTATCAGTCCGCAAAAAAGCGGTTTGAGCTAACTCAAACCGCTTGAAAGATACTCACTTAATCAGAGGAACAACTTTGTTGCACTTGACTTGACAATTGGGAAATTGTTTTTTTACTAGTCAAAAGTGTTCCATCCATATCAAACGCAATCAATTGATACATCCTATTACTCCTTTTTTCTATCACATCTAGTATAGCACAGTTTAAAATGGAATCGTCCAGAAAAAGATAACATGAATTCAAAAATCACTCTAGATAACTTCTAAAGTGATTTTTAAAATTCTATCAAAGTCAAAGAATGATGTTATAATTCTTTTTTATATTTTTCAACTTCTGCTTTATTAGCCCACACAAAGTGTCCAGGACGAATTTCGACCATTTCTGGCTTATCCGTTGAATAATCATGTTGATTAGCATCATAGACTTTCAACACTTTCTTCCGTTCCAAGATTGGGTCTGGAATTGGCACAGCTGATAATAAAGACTGAGTATAAGGATGAATTGGATTGTTAAAGAGTTCTTCTGTTTCAGCTACTTCGACAATCACACCCTTATAAATAACCGCAATACGATCTGAAATGAAGCGTACAACCGATAAATCGTGAGCAATAAAGAGATAAGTCAAACCTAATTCTTTTTGGAATTTTTTCAGTAGGTTTAAAACTTGCGCCCGCACAGATACGTCCAAAGCTGAAATTGGCTCATCGGCAATGACAAAATCTGGTTCCATAACAAGCGCACGAGCAATCCCAATCCGCTGACGTTGACCACCAGAAAATTCATGCGGGTAACGCGTTAAATGCTCTGATAACAATCCAACTTCATGAATAATATCTTTCACTTTTTTCTTGCGCTCTTCTTCATCTTTAAATAAGTGGAAATTATACAAGCCTTCCGAAATGATATAATCAACTGTCGCACGTTCATTCAAACTAGCGGCAGGGTCTTGGAAAATCATTTGAATTTTACGAATGATTTCTGACTCTTCTTCTTTTGATTTTTTGCCATTAATTTTTTTCCCTTCAAAGAAAATCTCTCCATGACTCGTATCATTTAAACCAATAATCGCACGACCAATTGTCGTTTTACCAGAACCAGATTCTCCTACAAGTGAAAACGTTTCTCCTTTATTGATAAAGAAATTAGCATTTTTAACAGCAACAAATTTCTTGCTTCCCTCACCGAAGGAAATTTCCAAATCTTTAACTTCTACTAATTTTTCAGGCATTTCCTTCCTCCTAGGCGTCTAAATGGGCAAAGCCCATTTTTGAGCTAATTTTTTCGTGTAAATCATCAATAACAGCTGGCTTATTCACTTTTGGAGCATTCTCATGTAACAACCATGTTTTTGCCCAATGGGTATCCGTTACATAGATTTGAGGTGGCTTCTCTTCAAAGTCAATTTCCATAGCATAATCCGAACGCAAGGCAAATGCATCTCCTTTCAAATGTGAATAAAGAGATGGCGGCGTTCCAGGAATTGAATACAACTCACCCTTGTCATCTGCCAACTGAGGTAGACTAGATAACAAACTCCAAGTATAGGGGTGGCGTGGGTCGTAAAAAACTTCTTCTACTGTTCCGTATTCAACGATTTCACCAGCATACATAACCGCAACCTTATCTGCAATACTTGCTACCACTCCCAGGTCGTGGGTGATAAAAATAGTTGTGAATTCATATTCGTGTTGCAAAGATTTCAACAAATCAATGATTTGTGCCTGAATCGTAACGTCAAGCGCTGTCGTTGGTTCATCACAGATAAGGATATCAGGTCGACAAGCAAGCGCAATAGCGATAACAATCCGTTGACGCATTCCTCCTGAATATTGAAATGGGTATTCATAAAAGCGCTTTTCAGCATCAGGAATGCCGACCTTATTCATATAGTCAACAGCCATTTCTTTCGCTTCTTTAGGCGTTTTCTTTTGATGCTTGATAATCACTTCTGTAATTTGGCTACCGATTGTGTTAATAGGATCCAAACTTGTCATCGGATCTTGGAAGATTGTCGCAATTTTAACACCACGTATAGGTTCCCAATCTTTATTTGACTTCAATTTTGTCAAATCTTGCCCCCGATAATCAATCGTTCCTTGAGCAACTCGACCATTTTCTTCTAACATTCCTGTAAATGTCTTTGTTAAAACAGACTTACCAGAACCAGATTCTCCTACAAGTGCAAGAACTTCACCTTCAATGAGGTCAAGCGAAACACCACGAATAGCTGTTAAGACCTTATCACGAACGTCAAATTCCACGACAATATCGCGAGCAGTCAATATTACATTTTTTTCTTGTGTCATATTTACTCCTATCTATGTGTACGTGGATCACTAGCATCCGCTAAGTTTTGACCGACAACGAATAATGAGAGGGAAACCAAAATCAAGGTTGTCAATGGAATCCAGAAAAGATACGCATTTGTTGTCACGTTTTGTGAATAATCTGAAATTAACCGTCCCAAACTTGGTACTGTGACAGGAAGCCCCAAACCAAAGAACGATAGAAATGCTTCATAAGAAATGAAACTTGGCAGCAGTTGTGAAGCCGTGGTCACAATAACAGAAACCAATTGTGGCATGATATTTTTTACAATGATTTTCAGTGTTGGCGTACCCAAAGTTCGGCTGGCAAGGTTATATTCCAAGTCGCGATAACGCATGATTTGGATACGAATCGTATAAGCAATCCCAACCCAACCTGTGATGGTCATAGCAAAAATCAAGTTCCAGAAACCAGCACCAATTGAATAAGTCAAGACAATGACAATCAAGAGAGATGGGATGTTAGAAATGATATTGTACACTTCCATCATGATACGGTCAACGGTTTTGGAAATTCCCCAGATACCACCAATCACAATACCAATAACTAAGTTAATCACAGTTGCAATGACAGAAATGAGGATAGAGTTACGAGCTCCAAACCATACTCCGTCAAAAAGGGATTTCCCGTTGCTATCTGTACCAAACCAATATTGACCATTTGGTTTAATATAACGCGCACCGAAATCATTCACCTTGCTGACATCGTTAAAGTCAAAATCTGAGAAAATCGGATAAATGAAACTCATCAAAATAATAGCGACCAAAATTCCCAACATGATAACTGTTGATTTCTTTTTTAGGAACTGACGCATAACTGATTTCCAGTAAGAATAGGCTGGAGCATCAATCGTTTCAGAGGCAAAATCATCGCGTTTGACAAATTGGAACTTAGTCTTATCAATTGTAGCCATTATTTACCTCCTTTTGATGTTAATTTAATACGTGGGTCAAGTACTGTCATCAGAATATCACCCAATAGAAGAGCGAAGATAGAAAGACATGTAAAGATAAAGACAAGACCAACGACCATAGAGTTATTTGAAGCTTTAACAGAGTCAATCAACATCTTACCCATACCAGGGAAAGCGAAGACTGTTTCAGTCAAAGTTGCACCTGTAATAACCCCAATAACTGAGTTTGGAATGCTGGATACAAGTGGCACCATGGCATTTTTGAAAATATGTTTATTTGAAATTTCTTTTTCAGAAAGACCTTTTGCACGTGCAAAACGAACAAAATCTTGTGATTGCAAGTCAATCATATAACGACGAATCCAAACGGCTGTCCAAGGCGCACTCAAGAGTCCAAGAATGACTGCCGGCAGCACATAAGAGCGCCAATCACCTGCTCCCAAAATAGGGAATGAATCAGGCAAGCCAATTGCCGAACCGATCAGCCGAATGATATAAACTAAAGCAATAGTTGGCAGTGACATCAAGAAAGTCAATGCACCGGTTGAAATACTATCAAATAACGTATTTTTAAAGCGAGCCATATAAGATCCAAGTGGAACGGCAATTAAGTAAGACAAAGCCAATCCAATCAAACCAACAATAGAAGAGCTCACAATCATCGATGGATATTGATAATTGCTCTCTGTTGCCGTATAAGGGTCATCTTTTCCGTAATTAGCAACATCGCGTGCATCAGCTTGTTTTGGAGACTTATATGTACGCGTATAAATATTAACAGATGAAGTTTTCTTTCCTGTTGGGAATTGAACTTCTGATGTTTTTGTTTGACCTTGCCCTTGTGAAATAACCTGTAAAACAGGAAGATTGGCATAGGTTGGATAGGAGATTCCCAGATTTAATCTCACAAAATTTTGGTGGATATATGGAAACTGACTATTGAAGTACAATAAATATTTATGTTTCGTTCCAGAACCAACAACAGACCAACCAATAGCAGGATCGTTTTCAATGCGAATATATCGCTTCAAGTTCGGATTAGAAGCATCTTTCACAGCACCGGTATGGTCAATTTGAATCAAATTACCATAGAAACCAAGAACGCGTTCATAGACTGGAACTTCACGAGTTGCATAAAATTGCTTGCTTTCTTTAAATTGCTGCAATTTCCAACCGCGTCCCAGCTTTTTGATGTAAGCTTCATAGATTTTTTTATTTGCATTAGTAGGTTCTACTGTTACAGAGGAATTCTCTTTACTAGCTTTTTCTTGCAATTCCTTCGTATCATAGTAGTCAATGTAACCCATACGCTCAAAAATCGTATTTTCGTAATTGGCTTTTTTATCAGGAGTTGTCGCTATTTTGTTATAGTTCGGGTCCTGTTTGAAAATCAACTTCCTAGGCACCATAGTATAGATAATGGTGTAAGTCAGCGTTGTTACCATGAAAATAGATACTAAAGAGCGTAAGATACGCATAAAAATATATTTCTTCATTTACCGTTTCCTTTAAAATCCCAAAAGAACTTTCCCTCCTGTTAGAGAAAGTTCTGATGAGAAGTTTATTTCACATGATCTGCTAATTCTTTTTATATTTTAATGATTCAGCATGAGTCACATCAGATATTCCACTTTAATAACTATGGTTAAGTTATTAAACATAACCTGTCAGCCAAGACCGAAGGAAGAGTTAGAGAAATGCCATACCTACGACAAATACCTATTTTCAATTTTAGAATACCTTCAATTTTTAAACTGATTGTTTAAAATTATATCATAATTCTGGTCAATTGTAAAATCAATTGTCAGAATATTTTTATCATAATTGAACTTTTTTTGTTTTTCTGTTAAATTTTATCTAATTTTTTTCAATTATTTAACATGATCTGCAAGTTCTTCTTGAGCTTTTTTATTAGATTTTGATCGCTCTTTATTCCATTTAGTCATAGCTTTCTTGTACTGATCTTGTGTAACAGGCTCATCTTGGAGTTCAAGATATTTATATAGAATGATTTCACTATTCCCTTTGTTTCCTGACCAAGCAAATGGATTAGTAAATGGCACTGTGCGAGAAAGAATTGGACGACCAGTCAAGGTTGTTGTCGGAATAACCAAAGCATTATCAGTCAACCAAGCTTGGGCTGCAGCATATTTTTCATAACGTGCATTCGTATTGTTGGTTTCTTTTTCAGCCTCATTCAACAACTTTTCATATTCGTTCATACCAACTTGGGCTGCAGCAGCGTTGTTCGTACCTGCATCAAATCCTAGATAAGTCTTAGTGCTTTCCCCGCTTGAAGGTTTGATAACATCAAGATAGGTAGATGGGTCTTGGAAGTCTGGACTCCAACCAACATTATCAGAAAGATCCCAATCTTCTGCCGCTGCAGATTCGGCAAAGTAAGTAATATTATTTACATCATCTTTAGACATTTGTTGAATATCAATTACAACATTTTCTTTACCAAGATTCTTTTCAATTGATTGCTTCAATGATTGCACGCGTTGAACTTTATTAGTCGCTGTTTGGTCAACTGGCATATCAATGTGGATTGGGAATTGAACGCCGTCTGCTTGAAGCGCCGCTTTAGCTTTGGCTAATTTTTCCTTGGCTTTGGTTGGATTGTAAAGTCCGTCTTGCGCATCATTTAAGTTGACATCTTTCCAACTTTCATCGTAGCTGACTAATTTTTCTTTGACTAATTCTCCAAAGCTCTTGTCATCTGTTTGAACAAACGTTGGTGGTACAAAGAGGTTACGAAGCATCTTCGTTGCACCATCTTTACCATTTACTTGTGACGCATAAGCTGTGCGGTCAAATGCAAATGTAATGGCTTGACGGAAGTCTTTATTTAGCAAAGCTTTCTTAGTAGAAGTCTTTTGAGCATCTGTTGTCTTTGAAGTATGTTTGTAAGATTGACGGTCAATGTTTGTAGCTACTAGGTAAGTCGTTGCATCTTGCGGAGTATAAACGATGTTATCTTTGTATTTCTTGCTGACAGAAGCATAACTTGGACTTGTTGGAAATACTTTGGCATTAGTAAATGAACCATCGCTAAATCCTTTAGCAAGTTTGTCCTGATCTTGACCATCATAGTAAGACAACTTGATGTTATCAATGTGCACATTTTTCTTATCCCAATAGTTTGGATTTTTCGCAAATTCGACAGATGATTTTGCTGTGATAGATTTTAGCAAGTATGGTCCATTATAAAGAAGACTAGATGGATCTGTTGCTTGTGCAAATTTATTGCCTTTTGATTTCAAAAATTCTGCATTAACTGGTGCTAGAACGCCCATTGTTGTTTTTGAGTTCCAAAAACTTTCTGGTCGATTAAGAGTGTATTGAACCGTGTAATCATCGACTGCTTTGATACCGACAGAAGAGAAATCTTTATTTTCACCTTTCATGTAAGCATCCAAGCCTTTAACAGAATCTTGCACCAAGTAAATAGCATCAGATTTATTGTCTGCAGCATATTTTAAGCCCGTTACAAAGTCTTGTGCCTTAACTTCTGCATACTCTTCGCCCTCTGATGTGTACCATTTCACACCCTTACGAAGTGTATAAGTATAAGTCAAGCCATCTTTAGAGACAGTCCAATCCTTCGCCACAGAAGGAACTAGATTTCCATAACGGTCATTTTCCAAAAGTCCGTCAATAACATTGCTGGTAAGATTTGCAGTAGCTGCTTTCCCAGTTGTCAAATAGTTCAAATTATCTGGATCTTGCTCATAAACATATGAGAATGTTTTGTTCCCTGAGCTTGTTTTAGAGCTAGAACAAGCTGCTAGGGTTCCTGTTGCAAGCAAGGCTAGCGCTGCTAGGGTAATGATTTTACTTTTCTTCATGAATATTCCTCCCAAAATCATTATTTTTATACATTCTAGCACACAAAATATAAAAAGTAAATAGAATTTTCTAAATTTTATGACATATTTTTTTAGACCTAGTATCAAAGGGATTATATTAATCTTACAATTTTATAGATAGAAAAAAGCAGATGAAACCCACTTTTAAGTGAGTTTCACCTGCTTTTATAAATGTATTATTTTACATGATCAGCTAATTCATCTTGAGCTTTTTTATTAGACTCGGCTTTTTCTTTTTGCCATTTCTTCTTAGCTGCTTCATAGTCTTTCTTAGTGACAGTATCGTTACCGACTTTAATGTATTTGAAGTAGGTTGAGCTACCTTTACTACCTGTTTGCGCAAATGCACCTGAGAACGGTTGAATGCGTGACACAAAAGTTCCGGCACCTGTTGAAGCCATTGTTGGTAAGACAAGTGAACTGTCTGTTAACCAAGCTTGTGCTGCTGCATATTTTTCATAACGTTTTGCAATGTCTGTTGTTTCTGCACCTGCTTCATCGACTAATTTATTATATTCGTCCAAGCCAACTGCTTTAGCACCAGCATTTTCACTACCAGAGTCAAATCCAAACCAAGTTTTCGTATTATCAGAAGATGTTGATTTCAAAATGTCAAGATAAGTAGATGGGTCTTGATAGTCAGGAGTCCAACCAACGATACCTGAGAGATCCCAATCTTCGCTAGCTGCATTCGGAGCATAATAAGTGATGTTCATTACATCATCTTCTGACATCATATTCAAGTCCATGACAACATTTTCTTTGCCAAGCACTTTTTCAATAGATTGTTTCATAGATTGCATACGAGCAACAAAGTTTTTAGAAGTTTCAATTACAGGAACATCTATGTGGATTGGGAATTGCACACCTTGAGCTTGCAATGCTTCTTTTGCTTTTGCAAATTTCGCTTTTGCTTTGTCTGGATTGTACAAACCGTTTTGTGAATCTGCTAATTTGACACCCTTCCAGTCATCACCATAGCTAGCTAATTTTTCTTCTACAACATCGCTAAATGATTTTTCTCCAACTTGGACAAAGTCAGACGGTACAAACATATTGCGGATTGCTTTAGCAGCGCCCTCTTTACCATTGACTTGTGCAGCGTAAGAGTCGCGGTCAAGCGCAAAGTTCAGCGCTTGACGGAAGTCTTTATTCAACAATGCTTTTTTCGTTGAATTTTTTTCTTCATCTGTTTTTTTAGCAGTGTGGTTGTACGTTTGACGGTCAATATTAAGTCCTAAAACTGCTGTTCCTGCACCAGCTTCTGATGTATAGATATTGTCTTTGAAGTCCTTTTCAAAAGTTGAAAAGTTTGAACTTGCTGGGAAGAGACGTGCATACGTATAAGCACCATCTTTAAAGTTACGTGCTAATGAATCCTGGTCTTGGCCATCATAATAAGCCAACTTGATGCTATCAACATTTACTTTATCTTTATCCCAATAATGTTTGTTTTTAACATATTCTACCGCAGATTTTGCTGTGATAGCTTTCATCAAGAATGGTCCATTATAAAGGATTGAGTTAGGGTCTGTTGATTGGCCAAATTTATTTCCTTTAGATTTCAAAAATTCGGCATTGATTGGCCACATAATGGCAGAGGTTGTCTTAGAATTCCAATATGGTTCTGGCTTGTTCAATGTATACTGAACAGTATAATCATCAACTGCTTTCACACCTACCGTTGAAAAGTCTTTTGTTTGACCATTCACGTAAGCATCTAAACCTTTAATTGAGTTTTGAACCAAATAAAGCGCCTCAGATTTTTTATCGGCAGCATGTTTCAAACCAGTTACAAAGTCTTGCGCTTTAACTTCTGCGTATTCTTCCCCTTCTGATGTGTACCATTTGGCACCCTTACGAAGTTTATAAGTATAGGTTAAACCATCTTTTGATACAGTCCATGACTTAGCCATTGATGGTACAAGATTTCCATATTTGTCATTTTCTAACAATCCGTCAACTCCATTTGTCACAAGATCGCTAGTGGTTGCTTTTCCTGATGTTACATAATCCAAAGTTTCTGGATCACTAGAATACACATAACCAAATTTTGTTTCAGCTGAGTTCGATTTCGAACCCGAGCAAGCAGCTAAAAGGCCAGAAGTTAAAAGAGCTAACCCCGCAACTGCGATGATTTTACCTTTTTTCATAGTTACCTCCGAAAAGTATGATATATTCTAATTATACTATATCTTACTAAAAAGTAAAGAATTTTCAAAACAAATCTTTCAACAAAAAACGTTGCTGTGAGCCGAAATGCTTTCAAACAACGGACTCACTTCTCGTATCCTATTGATGGATACATTGCTTTTTAGGTTATTTCCCCTCTGAGTGAATGACATACGTTTCAAATTCCAGATTTGGCATACATTCTGCCAAATCGTTCTCAATGCGCTCCAGTGCTTCTAAACGCATTTCCACAGATGTATGAGCATTTCCTTGAATGATAAAAATAGCATTCTTTGTCTCGTCATCAAATTTATAGTGTTCTCCATCGCGAACATCTAGCCATGCTAAAATTCCTTTTTGATCACGATAAACATAATCAGTCTGTGAAACGTGTTTTTCCGTAGATAAAATCGGTAGAAACACATCTTCTTTTTGACTAACCGTAAATTCAATTTGCCCCGCTATTTTATCCAAATCATGCCCACCAATGGCTAATAAAGAATGTAAAGATTCAACATTATAAATATCAATAATACTATTAATATTCGGGATGGAGCCACGATGTCGAATATTCCGAATAAGCGCCAAAACGGTAGGAGGATTCTTCTTGACACTACGTCCGACACTTTGCAATAAATCCTTGTAGCCTTGAATGACTGGAGTATCAGACACCTCATCGATATCGCAATTCAATGCCCACTTTTCCATCTCTTTTTGCTTTTTCAAAAATGAAGCAGGTAAAGGTGCACGTGGATCTACATTTTTAGCGATGCCAATAACCACATTTTTAATCCCAAGCATTGCGAGACTTTCATTCAGTATAAACTTCATCATGATCCACCTCCGTTTTATTATTTATTGAGCTCATCAACTATTCAAATTGTATCATTTTTAGGAGAAAATTTCTTACTTTAGTTTTAAAATGCTGTCTTTCATTCATATTGACAAATTTTTCTCCTATGAGAAATGCTAAAAAGACTGGAATTGCTTCCAATCTTATTTCTCACTATTTTCAACTGCTGCTGTGACAAAAGCGGTATAAAGTCCTTCTGGACGATTAGGACGGCTAGATAATTCTGGGTGGTATTGACAAGCCACAAAGAATTTATTTTCTGGCATTTCAACAATTTCCACCAGACGATTATCAGGTGAAACTCCTGAGAATACAAAACCAGCATCTTCAAATTGTTGACGGAATTCATTGTTAAATTCGTAACGGTGACGGTGACGACGCTGAACAACTTCTTGATTGTCATAAGCTGCAGCCGCTTTGGAACCGCGTTTCAACTTAGACGGATAAAGTCCTAAACGAAGCGTCCCTCCCATATCTTCTACATCAATCTGATCCCGCATCAAATCTATAACAGGATGTTTCGTATCTGGATTTAGTTCTGAAGAATTAGCATCATCAAATCCCAGCACATGGCGAGCAAATTCAACACAAGTCAACTGCATACCAAGGCAAATTCCAAGCATTGGCACATCATTTTCACGAGCATATTGAATAGTCGCAATCTTTCCTTCGGTCCCACGATGACCAAAGCCACCCGGAACAATGATACCGTCTGCATCTTTCAGTAATTCGGCGACATTTTCAGTTGTGACATCATTCGCATTGACCCAATTCAGCTTGATTTCCGCATCGTTGGCATAACCAGAGTGCTTGAGAGCTTCTACAACAGAGATGTACGCATCTGGTAGTTCCACATATTTTCCAACTAGTGCAATTTTTACTTGTTTCTTCAAGTTCATGACTTTATCAACCATAGCAGACCACTCTGTCATATCTGCTTCTGGCACGTCCAACTTCAAGTGATCACAAACGATTTGATCCATGTTTTGTGCTTGTAGGTTCAGCGGAATTTGATACAAATGTTCCACATCTAGCGACTCAATCACTGCTTCTGGTGCTACATCACAAAACTGTGCCAATTTATTCTTAATATTTTGACCTGCTGGCTTTTCGGTGCGAATGACCAGCATATTCGGTTGAATACCCAGACCACGCAATTCTTTTACAGAGTGTTGAGTTGGCTTGGTTTTCATTTCCCCAGCTGCCTTAAGATATGGAAGCAAGGTCGTGTGAATATACATTACATTATCTGCACCGACATCTGCCTTCATTTGACGAAGCGCCTCTAAGAATGGCAAACTTTCGATATCTCCAACAGTTCCTCCTACTTCTGTGATAATCACATCAGAGTCTGTTGTCGTTGCAGCACGTTTAATCTTTTCTTTTAAAGCGTCTGTAATGTGTGGAATGACTTGAACAGTCGCTCCAAGGTACTCACCTTTACGTTCTTTGCGAAGAACTTCACTATAAATCTTACCAGTTGTGACATTTGAATATTTATTTAGGTTAATGTCAATAAAACGTTCATAGTGCCCCAGATCCAAGTCTGTCTCTGCACCGTCGTCCGTCACAAATACTTCCCCGTGTTGGTAAGGGCTCATCGTTCCTGGGTCAATATTGATATATGGGTCAAACTTTTGAATAGTCACTTTAAGGCCACGGTTTTTCAAGAGACGACCAAGACTTGCCGCTACAATCCCTTTACCAATCGAACTAACTACACCACCTGTAACAAAAATATATTTTGTTGCCATAAATACTCCTTATCTAAAATACAACGTCCATTGCTTTTTAAGACGTGTTCATGAATAGCAAAACAAAAATAGCTCCCTAGAGCTAGGGAGCCTTTGACTTCTTTAAAAGAAGTGCCCGATATTATAATATCGCAGAATAGATTTTTTGTCAAATCAGAAAATGCTCTAAACTGAACTATTCTTCATCTTCTGGATCCACCTCATCATCTGAGTAATCCTCATCCTCTTCATTGAGTTCAACTTCTTCACCTAAATCATCAGGTGCGATTTCATTGATTTCAGCATCATACGCTTCAACTTCACTCTTCTCATCGTCCGGATTGTCCTCGTCGTAACTTAGAGCAGGATCAGCTTCGTATGAATCTTCATCTTCTGGATCATCATCACTGTAATCAATGGCGTTTTCATCTCCGTCCATAAAGGCATTCACACGTTTTTTCTTCCGTTTCTTAGGAGCTTCTTCATCGTCTTCTTCAAGAGTGATAATTTCTTCATCCACTTCATCAATCGCATACCATGAACGCAAGCCCCATTTGTTATCTCCAAGAGGAATGAAACTGCCGTCTACATTTAGCTCTGTATAAAAAAGTGGCAAGGCTTCACGAATATCACTATTTGATTTTTCAAGGTAATTTTGAATTTCATTGACAAGATCGTTAAAATACATTTCATGATGACGACCACGTGTTTCTAAGATAGCACGCGCTACTTCAATCATAGAAAGTTCACTTTTTTCTTGTCCAGCAAATACTTCTAATTCCAAAGTCGATCTCCTTTTAAGTCTGAGGGCTTCTGCCATGTTGACTCTCAAAAATTTAATTTATTGAATTTTTCGCTACTTTTTATTGTACGATAAAAATCCTCTTTCGTCAAAGGAATTTTATCCTCTATTCAAGAAAATCACTTTCTCACTAAAATGACTTCCGCTTTTATATAAAAAGAAGTAAAAAGGCAATTCAGCCGAATTTCCGACTGAACTTGCCTTATGTTATCGTTCGATTATTTTACTTTTGCAGTACTTGTAATCAATTCAACGGCTTTTTTAATCACAATATCATGTTTCAACATATCTGCTGAAAGAAGTTGACGAACGCGCTCTACTTCCATGCTGTAATCAGCGGCAAGTGAAGCAATTTCTGCTTCAATGTCTTCATCACTTGCTTCAAATCCTTCTGCTTTCGCAACAGCTTCAATCACAAGGTTGGTTTTAGTACGTTTTTCAGCATCAGCTTCATGTTGCTTGTGAAGGTCTTCTTGCGTTGTACCAGTGATTTGGAAATACATATCTGGTGAAATACCTTGACGTTGCATGTTTCCAAGGAATTCATTCACAGAGCGATGAACTTCTTCGTGAACCATTTCTTCTGGCAACTCAACAATTTCTGCATTTTCTACTGCAAGATCAAGTGCTGCAGATTCAACTGCGTCATCAAAAGCAATTTCTTTTGATTCAGCTAATTCTTTGCGATATTTTTCTTTTAATTCGTCAAGTGTTTCAACATCTTCGTCAATGTCTTTCGCTAGTTCATCATCTAGTTCTGGAACTTCTTTTTCTTTGACTTCATGAATGGTTGTAACAAACTTAGCATCTTTACCTGCAAGGTCTGTTGCTTGATAGTCTTCTGGGAATGTCACGTTTACTTCTACTGTTTCACCAGCAGCATGTCCAACCAATTGATCCTCAAAACCTGGAATGAATTGACCGCTTCCGAGTTCAAGTGAGAAGTTATCTCCTTTACCGCCGTCAAATTCAACGCCGTCAACTGTTCCAACAAAATCAATCACAACTGTGTCGCCATTAGCAGCCTTGTCTTCTTTCAATACAAGCTCTGCTAAATTGTTGCGCTCACGTTCAATTCTTGCGTCTACATCTGCGTCAGATACTTCTTTAGAGACATCAACAGATACTTCTAGATTTTTATATTCACCTAATTTTACTTCAGGTTTTGTAACCACTTCAGCGGTAATGGTCCAATCTTGACCTTTTTCCATAGACGCCACGTCAAATTGTGGTTGGGCAACAACTTCAATTTCTGCTTCTTTAACTGCAGCTTCATAAGCAGCTGGGAGAAGGGCGTTCAGTGTGTCTTGGTAAAGAGCTTCTTCCCCAAATTTTTGGTTAAACACCGGACGAGGAAGATGACCTTTACGGAAACCTGGTACATTCAGAGTTTTCTTAACTGAGTTAAACACGCGATCCAATTCTGGCTTGATTTGTTCTTGACTGATTGTAAATGTCAAAACTCCGCGATTTGTTTCTTTGTTTTCAAATGATACAGACATTCTGTCATTTCTCCTTAAAATTTATTGAATACAATCAATTATACCATAAATACACGTTATTTCACAAATTTTCTAATGAAAAATTTAACGATTTTTCCGTCCATTTGCTGATTTTGCTCTTTATGCTTTCCGAATTTTATCTTTTTGGTAAGCAGCTCGCGCTCCACCGATTAGCTTTGGACGACTGGCAAGCGCAGTCACATGCGCTTCTCCAAGTTCTCTCAAAATTGGTCGTACTGGAATTTGGACGTGCTTAATATGCATACCAATTGCTGTATCTCCGATATCCATCCCTGCTTGAGCCGTAATAAATTCCACTTCAACTGGATCGTTCATACATTTAAAAGCAGCTAACTGCCCGCTTCCACCGGCATGCAGAGTGGGCAAGACATTGACAATTTCTAGATTTCGTTTTTGAGCCAACTCTCGCTCCACAACCAAGGCTCGGTTAACATGTTCGCAGCCTTGAACAGCTAAGTAAAGACCACGCTCGGATAACATATCCAATATGGTTTTGACAATGACTTCTCCCACTTCTTGGCTGGAATTTTTTCCAATATGCCCTCCAATCACCTCACTGGAAGAAAGTCCAAGCACAAAAATATCACCAGCAGAAAGAACTGATTTTTCTAAAACATCTGCTAAAATTGTTTGTGTTTGTTCTCTAAGTTTTTGTAAATTCATGATTTCACCTCGTTTTAATTGTATTATAAATGATTTTTATTGCTTTTACAAACTGAAATTCTTAAAAGTAAAAAGGGCACAACGCCCCTTATTTACTTTATTTTTTCAAAACATCCACCAACAGTTTATTCAAGATCACCCCAACAATTATTCCTAAAGTATTTTGACAGAAGTTAGGAAATATTTCTGGAAAAGCTGCTCCCCAACCATGCATGATCGTGGAAGCAACAGCATACCCCCCTACCATAACAAGCGTCGCCAATACTAAACCAAGATAACGACTTTTCCCTTTAAAACCTGCAAAATAACCTTGTAGACCATGAAAAATCATGCTAAAAAACATCCACTGCGGATAACCCGAAATCAAATCAATAAGAAATCCGGCTAAACCACCAACAATTGCTCCTTCTTTTCTGCCAAAATAAAAGGCGGCAAAGAAAATTCCTGTATCAAGAAAAGTTAAAATTCCCGTTGGCGTTGGAATTTTTAAATAATATCCCAAAACAACTGTCAAAGTAGCAATCATAGATAAAAGGACAAGTTTATGCGTCTGATTCTTTTTCATATTGAACAACTCCATATTGATCTGAATGTTGGATAGCTCGGTAAACAAATTCTTTTGAATTTTGAACCGCTTCAAAAGTTGACTTCCCTAGTAATAGCTGACTGGCAATGCTGGAAGCAAAGGTGCAACCCGCTCCGGTATTATTTTTGTCTAAAACAGGCGATTCCAAAATTTTAAATTGCTCTCCGTCATAATAAACATCTATTGCTTTTTGAGCATCTAAGCGATTTCCTCCTTTGATAACAACGGATTTAGCACCCAAGGAATGAAGAAGTTTAGCCGCTTCTTTTACATCCTCCAATGTTCGTAACTCTTTTTGAACCAAGAGTTCAGCTTCTGGTAAATTGGGCGTGATAATATCTGTATAAGGAAAAAACTTGATGAGTTCATCTCGAAGCGCTGAAACCTCAACATCATGAGTTTCCTTGCAAACTAAGACAGGGTCTAACACAACAGGAGTCTCTGCATGAGCTTTCACAAAATCCAAAGCCAAATCTGCCACTTCTACATTGGGCAAAAGCCCCAATTTAATAGCTGAGAAAGGGACATCCTTGAGAGAGTTGAGCTGCTGAGCAAAGACGGTCGTGTCTACAGGAATAATCTCAAAACCTTGCTCCGTCATGGCGGTCAAACAAGTCACCGCCACAAAACCATGTAGTTGGTTGACCGTGTAAGTCGCTAAATCAGCATGCAGTCCGCCACCACTAAAAATATCATTCCCTGAAATTGCCAGAATAAGATTATTCTTCATATCGTATCTCCTTTAGATAAAGTCCGTTTGGCGCTGCAGTCGGTCCAGCCAAATGACGATCTTTCTCTGTTAAAATTCTATCAATCTGCTCAACTGGCATTCGACCGTTGCCGATCTTCAGCAATGTTCCGACCATATTGCGGATTTGCTTATATAAAAATCCATTGCCGGAAAAAGTAAACATCAGAAAATTACGTTTCTCATCAAAGTCTAAGCGTGCTTCTGTAATCGTCCGAACTTTATTTTCCACACTAGTCCCTGAAGCTGTGAAACCCGTAAAATCGTGAGTTCCTTCGAGCTTTGCAATAGCATTTTTCATTAAAGAAATGTCCAAAGGATAAGGAAAATGCGTTGCATAATGGCGCATCATAGGATTTTTAGGGCGTCCAACATCTACTATAAATTCATAGGTCTTACTATGTTTCCAATATCTAGAATGAAAATCCTCATCCACCTCTTCTACACTGATAAAATCAATGTCCTCTGGTGTTTGCGTATCGAGTGCAAAACGCAGCTTTTCTTCGTCTCTTTTTTGCGGCAAATCAAAATGAATAACCTGCTCCAAAGCATGAACACCGCTGTCTGTGCGTCCAGCTCCATGAACGATGACAGGTTTTCCTCTATTGATTTTAGTTAAAGTCTTTTCAATCTCTTCTTGGACGCTGCGAGCATGAGGTTGCCGCTGAAAACCAGCAAAATCATGACCGTCATAAGAAATAATCGCTTTATATCGTGTCATGTGTTTATTGTAACAAGAAATAAATTGGAAAACAAGAAACTAAAAACACAACTGTCCGGGGACAGGTTTTCATTAAAAATATGCTACACTAGAATACGGAGGAAAGATAAATGACTGATATTACTTTTTGCAAAAAGAAATCTCGATTTCGTTACAAAGCTGCTGCCGTCATTATTGAAGAAGGCGCGCTTGCTTTTATGACCAATCCAAACGAGGATTATTTTTATCCTTTAGGTGGAGCTGTTCAGCTAGGAGAAACATCAGAAGAAGCTATTCTTCGAGAAATTAAGGAAGAAACTGGACAGGACTACGAAATCGATCGATTGCTGTTCATTCACGAAAATTTTTTCCAACAAAATTCTGGCAAGTTAGCTGGTCTGAATTGCCATGAAATTTCCTTTTATTACTTGATGAAGTCAAAAGGCCAGCAGTTCCCAAGCTTCTCTCCTCGTGAAACAGTTGAATGGATTCCACTAGATCGAATGGATGAGTATCAAGCCTACCCAAATTTTCTAGCAAAACTTGTTTCCACACAACCAACTGGTATCAAGCGCGTCATCACCAAAGATGAAAAACACACAATTTTATCCTTATAATATAAAAGAGCAGCGTCAAACTGCTCTTTTCTTATTGCTCAAAGGCATCTTTCATTTTATCAAAGAAACCTTTTTTCTTTGGATTGACTTTCATATCACCAGCTTCTGCGAACTCTTTCAACGCTGCTTTTTGTTTGTCGTTAAGTCCTGTCGGTGTTACAACATTGACTGTGACATACTGGTCTCCCATGCTGCCGCCACGAAGGCTCGGTGCTCCCTTTCCACGCAGGCGGAAGCGTTTGCCGGTTTGTGTTCCTTCTGGAATGGTTAATTCCACATCACCGTGAACGGTTGGTATTTCCACGCTGTCACCTAAAGCTGCTTGAACGAAATTGAGATTGAGCTTATAATAAATGGTCGAGCCATCCCGCTCAAACTTATCACTTGATTCCACCTGAACGACGACATACAAATCACCATACGGTCCACCATTGAAACCAGCCTCCCCTTGACCAGACAAGCGAACTTGTTGACCACTTTCAACACCTGCAGGGATTTTTACATGAACACTATGGGCTTGTTTTTCATGTCCTGTTCCATGGCAGGTTTGGCAAGGGTCTTTGATTTCTTGTCCGCGCCCATGGCAGACATCACAAGTGACTTGACGACGCATCATTCCAAGTGGGGTTTGCGTATCCACATTGATGACACCAGATCCGTGACAGCGACTACAAGTTATTGGACTAGTTCCTGGTTTCGCACCAGAGCCATGACAAGTATGGCAAGTCGCCTCACGATTGTATTTAATTTCTTTATCTGTACCAAAAATCGCTTCTTCAAACTTAAGGTTGACCCGATATTGAAGATCATCTCCTTGACGAGGTGCGTTGGGATTGCGACTTGCACCACCTCCACCAAAGAAGCTAGAGAAAATATCTTCAAAGCCACCAAAGCTAGAACCGTCAAAGCCTCCGAAACCGCCAGCTCCGCCACCGAAGCCTCCGTTAGCTCCCGCAGCACCATATTGGTCATAGGCTGCCCGTTTTTGCTCATCACTCAAGGTTTCATAAGCTTCTTGGACTTCTTTGTATTTCTCTTCAGCACCCGGTTCTTTATTGATGTCTGGATGATATTTTTTTGATAATTTCCGATAGGCTTTCTTAATCTCATCCTGAGATGCGTTTTTTGAAACGCCTAAACGGTCATAAAATTCTGTATTGTTCATATAAGATACTAAGAGCGAACAGAAAGCGACTGAAATTTAGGAAACCGACAAGAAATCCTGATTTCTTAAGAGGTTTATCTAATTTCCGAGCTTTCCGCTCGTGTTCAATTCCATGAACACTCTTTGTTCCTTTCTGTTATTGTTACGAAACGAACCAATATTTAGGTCGGGTTCAGTTCCTCTTTATCCAAAAACAGAGGTTGGTTTATCAACCCCTGAATTTATCTGTTACAAATCGGCTACAAGTAAGATTGAGCAAGCACTAAATTATAATCCGCAATCGTTCTTGCCAAGATGTGACAAAGGAGGTTTCAGAATTTTCCTAAAGCACTCCTGTCTCATCGTTACGACGGGAGAAAGCAAAGACGATTTTTTCTTTGTTTTCGATCTAGTAAGCCGCTTAGCTTGACCGCCTTATAGCGGCAAGCGTTAGCAGATGAGCTGCTTTGGCGTCTTATTTCTCCGTAAACTCACCGTCTACGACATCATCACCTTTGTTGTCGCCTGTATTTGTTTGACTTGCTCCTTCTGCTCCTGCTTGAGCTTGTTGGGCTGCAGCCGCTTGTTCGTAAAGTTTCACAGCGAGGGCTTGCGCTTTTTCATTGAGTGCTTCAAGTTTTGCTTTCATGTCATCCAAATTGTTATCTTCTTGGGCTTTTTTCAATTCATCAAGAGCAGCTTGAGTAGCGTCACGTTCTGCGTCAAAACCTTTGCCTTCTGTTTCTTTGATTGTCTTTTCAGTTGCAAAGATAGCTTGATCCACTTCGTTGCGGAGATCTACTTCTTCTTTACGTTTTTTATCCGCTTCAGCGTTTGCTTCTGCATCTTTCATCATGCGGTCAATTTCTTCATCTGTCAAACCGGAGTTCGATTGAATAACAATGTGTTGTTCTTTTTGTGTACCAAGATCTTTAGCCTTAACAGACACGATACCGTTTTTGTCAATATCAAATGTTACTTCGATTTGAGGGATACCACGAGGAGCAGCAGGAATGTCAGTCAATTGGAAACGTCCAAGTGTCTTGTTGTCTGCTGCCATTGGGCGTTCACCTTGAAGAACATGGATATCAACGGCTGGCTGATTATCTGCTGCTGTAGAGAAGACTTGTGACTTAGAAGTTGGGATAGTCGTGTTGCGGTCAATAAGTTTTGTAAATACACCACCCATAGTTTCGATACCAAGTGACAACGGTGTTACGTCAAGAAGAACGACATCTTTAACATCACCAGTAATCACACCACCTTGGATAGCAGCACCCATAGCAACCACTTCGTCAGGGTTTACTGATTTGTTTGGCTCTTTACCAGTTTCAGCTTTTACTGCTTCCACAACGGCAGGGATACGTGTTGAACCACCAACAAGAATAACTTCATCAATTTCTGACAAGCTAAGACCAGCGTCAGACAATGCACGACGAACAGGTTCTTTTGTGCGATCCACAAGGTCACGAGTCAAGTCATCAAATTTTGCACGAGTCAAAGTCATTTCTAAGTGGAGCGGTCCAGCTTCTCCCGCAGTGATGAATGGCAAGCTGATTTGAGTAGAAGTTACACCAGAAAGGTCTTTCTTAGCTTTTTCAGCCGCATCCTTCAAACGTTGAAGAGCCATCTTGTCAGTTGACAAATCAATACCGTTTTCTTTCTTGAACTCTGCTACCATATAGTCGATAATCTTTTGGTCAAAGTCATCACCACCGAGTTTATTGTCCCCTGCAGTTGCTAGCACATCAAAGACACCATCGCCTAATTCAAGGATTGACACGTCAAATGTACCACCACCAAGGTCAAATACAAGGATTTTTTCTTCTTTATCTGTCTTGTCCAAACCATAAGCAAGGGCTGCTGCTGTTGGTTCGTTGACAATACGTTCTACTTCAAGACCAGCAATTTTACCAGCATCTTTAGTTGCTTGACGTTGGGCATCGTTGAAGTAAGCAGGAACTGTGATAACTGCTTTGGTTACTTTTTCACCAAGGTAATCTTCAGCATAGCCTTTCAAATATTGAAGAATCATAGCTGAGATTTCTTGTGGAGTATACTCTTTCCCATTTGCTGAAACTTTTTCAGAAGTTCCCATTTTTGATTTAATGGAGATAATCGTATCAGGATTTGTCACCGCTTGACGTTTTGCTGCGTCACCAACGATGATTTCACCGTTTTTGAAAGACACAACTGACGGTGTTGTACGGTTACCTTCTGGATTTGCGATAATTTTGCTTTCAGTTCCTTCAAGAACTGCAACTGCTGAATTTGTTGTACCTAAGTCAATACCAATAATTTTACTCATTATTTTTCCCTCTTTATTTTAGAATTTCTTTTTTGATACTCTTCTTAAGTGGCGGCGTCATCAGAGCTTGATTAAGTCAATCTCTTTATTAAAGTTTGCGCAGAGAGCACCACGGTGAAGAGTGTCGCTAATTGTTCGCTTCGCTCACGGTTTAGCAGAGCGAAAATATATTTTCTTTCTTCATAGTTTACCGTCGTTTCGGACGAGATTTTTTATTCTGCTACTACTACCATAGCTGGTCTTAGGAGACGTTCATGGAGTTTATAGCCCTTTTGGAAGACTTGTGCGATGCTTCCAGCTGGGTGATCATCATCTGCCGGCACCGTCTGAATAGCCATATGGAAGTTGTGATCAAACTCACCGTCTATCGGAACCTCTTCAATTCCTTCATCTTTAAGAGCGGCAATCAAACTTTCCTGTACCATTTCTAGCCCTTTTCGGACATCATCAGTCAATCCTTCAACTGCCAAGGCACGTTCTAAGTTGTCCAGCGAAGGAAGGATTGCTTTCCCTAAGTCTTGGCTACGATATTTCTGCAATTGTTGACGTTCTTCATTTGCTCGGCGCTGAATATTTTGCATTTCAGCAGCTGCACGAAGATATTTGTTTTCAAATTCGTCTGCGCGCTCATTCGCCAAGTCCAATTCAGACTTCTCAGGAGCTACCTCTGTTGTTTCTTCAGACGTTTCTTCTACTGAAACGTCCTCTTTTTTTACTTCTTCTTGCTGTTTTTCTTCTGCCACTAGGCACCTCCTTATGATCTTTTGATTATTTTTCTATCTATAGCTATCAGCTTTGTCGCCTTAATGCACTTCATAATGATTGCTACTCAGATATCTATAAAAATCTGTGAGCTTCATCGTTAAAACGCGATTGACAACATTGAGTTGACTGACAACTCGCTGATAATCTAAATTGACTGGTCCAATGACCGCTAGCATGCCAAATCCCCGGTAAGGAATGAGAAATTTGCTAGAGATGAGCGTCAAATTCGCCAGACTACTTTCTCTGCTATCCGCCACGCGCACCGTCTGCATTTGATCTTCAGCTAAACTATCTCGAATTTCAAAAGCCACTTTTTGCGGTTGGTCAAAGAATTGATAACTCTTTAGATCTGAAAAATTTAGCAACTTCACCTTACCAGATACAATGACATTTTCTTTGAAAATATCACTAAAGATATGCTCGAAAAGATCCATAACATTATCGGTCGTTGTAAAATAACGCTGAATAATTTGTGGAATCTCTGTCCGAATCTTATAGTGAATATCAAGAACTGTCTGTCCTAAGAAACGCTCTTGTATCAATTCTTTCAGCTGAATCAAATCACCTCGCAAGAAATTACGGGGAATCATGAACTGGCTGGTAATCGTATTGGATTCATCCAAAGTAAAGACTGCTAAAGCTGTATGCTGGCTGAGAATCACAATGTCAAAAGCTGTCAAGCGTTGTTGACTCGGTTCTACATCAAGTGCTACCACCGTACATCCACTTAGCGTTGAAAGAACGTCTGCTGCTTGTTGAAGAACATCCTCTAGTTTGAAGAATTCACGGTCAAATGCCTTGATTACTTCATAGAGTTCATTTTCAGCAAGACGATCAAAGGAAAGGGAATGTTTGACAAAGTATTGAAAACCCGCAACACTTGGTTTGCGTCCACTTGATGTGTGCGCTTTTTCCAAAAGCCCCTGCTTTTCAAGAACAGCCATGTCATTACGAATCGTCGCGCTGCTAGACTGGATTGATTCTTGTAGGGCTTTGGATCCGACTGGCTCATGGGTCTTTGTAAAGATGTCAATGATCAAATTTAAAATCTCATTCTGACGTTCCGTTACCATGACATCACCCCTTTCAGCTTTCAGCTGGAATATGAGATTTTCTTTTTAGCACTCTAAACACCCGAGTGCTAACTTATGTTTCTATTATACACGGTTCATTTTTAAAGTCAAGGCAAAAACTCAAAAAATTAGCACTCTTTTTAAAAGAGTGCTAAAAATCAGTCTGAGGACCTAGTTTTCTTCTTTTTCACAAGCCATATATAAAAGAACAATTCCGCAACCGCTAAAATCGGCAACAACAGAAGTATGACATTTGTTAGCCAACCTAAAAAATTTTCTTTTCCATTATACATCCTCCTTGCTATTTTGATAGAGTCGCTCAATTCGTTTCAGTTCTATTTTCAAAATCTCTCGTCCTATTTCTGTAATCTGATAAATTTTACGTTTCTCCTCTTCGTGAGAAAATACAATCAAACCATCTTTCTCCATTTTAGACAAAGTTCCATACATAGTTCCCGGACTAATTACAACCTGCCCTTTTGTCAGTTCTTTTACTTTCTGTGTAATGTTATAACCATGACTTTCTTTTTGCAAGCAAAATAAGATATAAAATCCCGTCTCTGTCATGGGAACATAAATCCGTCTTAATTTATCATCCATACTATTCACCTCGATATACTTGTCAAGTATTTTTTAGCAATAAAAAAAGGAGAGAAAGTCGTTCCCAAAAATCAACGCTTATCTCAACCTCTTAATTTATTTTCATTACAAAAACGACTCTTACTCAATCTCATCCAGTATTTTCTTGCCAACCTCACGATAAGACATATCTCCAATGCAGTCAACTGTAAACTGACCATTCTCGTATTCAATGACGGTCACACTACCATTGTCTAAACCATGTGGCCTTGTTTGGTCAATGAGATACACAAATGTTCCAATGGTCATACCGTGGCTAACAATCAGTGCATTGCCACCACTAGCGGCTTCGATTTCCTTGGCAATATCTGAAAATCCTTCCCAAATACGGCTACTCAATTTTTCCCAACTCTCAGCCCAACCAGCTGTATCAACTTCTACCAGGCCTTCAGCCAGTTCAGGGTAACTCAATTGATGAACATGCTCTACATTGAAAACACGGGGCATCACTCCCATAAACAGTTCACCATCGTAAGCTCCATCGAAACTACCAAAACACCATTCGCGAATTCGCTTATCTGTGCGATAAGGAATGCGCCCTGTCAAGTCAAGTTCTTCTAAAATAATCCCCATGGTTTGAATTGTCCGCCCGCTATCGCTAGAAAAAGCTTTTTTGAATGGAAGTCCTGACTCGCGAAGCCCAATTCCTAGCTCACGAATGCCACGTTCTCCTACAGCGGTCAAAGGCGTATCAGACCAGCCTTGTGCCCGACCGATTGTATTAAACATGGTCTTCCCATGGCGAACAATGTATAATTTTGTTTTTGCCATATTTTACCTCCGTTTTTCTTACTATATTATATCATTTTTTTGCAGAAAGTCGTTTGAGAGATGAAAGAAAAATCAGGAGTGAGATGAAAGCCACAATTCGTGAAAATTAACTTTTCTCACATTCCCGTTTTTGCGATTATTTCTGTCCTTCCAATATCTTAGCACCTACTTGGCGATAAGACATGTCTCCTAATGCCTGAATGGTGAATTTCCCATTTTCATACTCCACGACCGTTACACTGCCATTTTGTACGCCAGGATTTAAAATAATAGACGGATCAATCAAACAAGTAAAAGCACCGATTGTCATGCTGTGACTGACGACAAGAGCATTGCCCCCACCAGCAGCTTCTACCTCTTGCGCAATAGCTGTGAAACCATCTAGAATACGTCCACTCAGCTTTTCCCAAGGTTCTGCCCAGCCAGCTGTATCCACTTCGACTAGACCGTCTGCTAATTCCTGCAAGGTTAGTTTCTTATAGTCTTCAACATCCAGCACTCGTGGAATCACGCCATGAAACAGATCGCCACCATAAGCACCGTCGAAACTGCCAAAACACCATTCGCGGATTCGCTTGTCAAAGGTATAAGGAATTTTGCCTGTTAAACCGAGCTCTTCAAGGACAATCCCCATGGTCTGAATTGTCCGCCCAGAATCGCTGGAAAAAGCTCTTGTAAATGTAAGTCCTGATTCTCGCAAACCAATTCCTAATTCATGGATGCCACGTTCCCCTTCAGCCGTAAGCGGCGTATCACTCCAACCTTGCGCCCGACCAATTGTATTAAACATCGTTTTTCCATGACGAATAATGTATAATTTCGTTTTTGCCATTTCAATCTCCTTTTCAAAAGAAGAAGCTGGGACAAAAGTGCTCAGCTTCCTTTGCTTATATAGTCATAATTATAAGACGCAGTGGCTGAGTGGACTCTAATACGTTGATAAATCAACTTTTACAGCCCTACTCAACCGTGCGGAGGTGGGACGATGAAATCAAGTTTCTACGAAACTACTGATTTCTGTCCCACTCTCATTTTAATTTTTAAAACTATGAATCGGTGCTGGAATTTGTCCACCACGCGCGATAAAATCAGCTGATGAAGCTTTATTGACTCTCATCACTGGTGCCGTCCCTAAAAGACCGCCAAATTCAATCATGTCCCCTTCTTTTCCTTTAGGAATAATCCGCACCGCTGTTGTCTTTTGATTGATAACACCGATAGCGGCTTCATCGGCAATCATAGCTGCAATGGTTTCAGAAGGCGTGTCTGCTGGAATGGCAATCATATCCAATCCAACCGAGCAAATTGCGGTCATGGCCTCTAATTTTTCTAAATTGAGGGAACCGTTTTGAACCGCTGCTATCATACCTTCATCCTCTGATACAGGAATAAAGGCACCTGATAGACCACCAACCTGATTGCAAGCCATGACGCCACCTTTTTTGACTTGATCATTGAGCAAAGCCAGAGCGGCGGTTGTGCCATGCGTACCGACTGTTTCCAAGCCCATTTCTTCCAGAACGCGGGCAACAGAATCCCCAACAGCTGGCGTTGGTGCCAAACTTAAATCAACAATTCCAAATTTCACACCTAGGCGCTCTGAAGCCATTTGACCGACCAATTGACCGATCCGAGTGATTTTAAAAGCTGTTTTCTTGACTGTTTCCGCCACTACATCAAAACTTTCGCCGCGGACTTTTTCCAGCGCACGCTTGACAACACCAGGACCAGAAACGCCAACATTGATGACAACATCAGCTTCGCCAACGCCATGAAAGGCCCCAGCCATAAAAGGATTATCCTCGACCGCATTAGCAAAGACAACCAGTTTCGCTGCCCCCATGTCAGAAAGTTCTGCAGTTTCTTTGATAACACGTCCCATATCTGCAACCGCCGTCATGTTAATCCCAGACTTGGTGGAGCCAATATTAACAGATGAACAAACCTTGTCAGTTTCCGCTAAAGCTCGTGGAATGGAACGGATGAGGATTTCATCTCCTTTTTGATAGCCCTTTTGCACCAAGGCTGAAAAGCCACCGATAAAATCGACACCGATTTCTTTTGCTGCTCGATCCAGCGCTTTTGCTAGAAGCACATAGTCATCACTATCTGTCGCAGCACCGATCAAGGCAATTGGGGTCACCGATACACGTTTGTTGACAATGGGAATGCCCAGCTCCGCAGCTATTTCATCACCAACTGCCACCAAATCTTTAGCTTTCATGGTGATTTTTTGATAGATTTTTTCCGCTGCTCGCTCAATATCCGTATCAATACAGTCGAGAAGTGAAATCCCCATGGTAATCGTCCGAATATCAAAATTCTGCTCCTCAATCATGGAAATGGTTTCAGTAACTTGCTTTATATCCATTTTTCACCTCTATTAGATATTGTACATAGCGTCAAAAATCGCTGCACTTTGAATGTTAATTTTGACATTAAGTGTATTGCCAAAGGCTTCAAATTCATTGCGCAGTTCTGTAAAATCTTTCTTTTCTTCACTAGAAACGACTGCCATCATAGTGAAGAATTCATCTAAAACAGTCTGCGAAATGTCATCAATATTCAACCCAAGCTCTGCAATTTTGCTCGAAACTCCTGCCACAATCCCCGTTCTATCTTTGCCAACAACCGTAATAATCGCTTTCATTTTTTTACTCCAATCAACATCCTTTTTCCTATTGTAGCATAAGTAAAGGAAATTTGCATAAACCGAAAGAGAAAAATACGACTTTTGCCCTTAAGCTCTGCTTAATCGTTATCAATTGATTGTTGATTCTTTCCAATGAATACTACAATCCAGCACTTGTTGTTTTTCTTCTTGATGACGCCCCTCAATCTGGTCAATCAAAATCTTGGTTGCCTGCTGGCCTTCTTCAAAAGCTGGTTGGCCTTGTCGTGATACTCGGCGAAGATAAGCTCGTCATCTCGGTCAACGGGCTGAACGAAAACTCGTTCACTTCATCCGAGGGTCGGACAGGCTACCCGAAAACTGGTTTGCTCTGTCCTAAAGCGTTTTGTCAAGTATCTTTTTGATTTATTGATGCTTTTTCTTTTGACCTCATTCCCATTTTGAGCAAGAAAAATAGTAAACCATTTTTTTGATTTACTGTTTTGTAATTTGCTATATTATTGTTTTTATTTAATTATTTAATTTCAACAAACTGAAGTTTGTCAATCTCATTTGGCTTTCTTAGGTTTCTTCTCGGGCAGTTCCGTATACATTCCTCCCAGTAATCCTACAATCAAATTCGCATCCTCAAATTTGTCGAATACGTGCATCAGAGTCTTTGACCCTTCATACGGATAACGCAGTTCTGAATCTGCAAGAAGTCTGTCCGATGTCGGCGTTCTCTTTAAAAACAGTTCATTATTACAAATGTCACCTATCAGCTTACCATTAAAATATACAAGGTATCCGCCCATCATGGATTTTATGGTAATATCACCAACTGTAGAAAAACATTCACGTACATATTCGTTAAATTCATTCACTATGATTCCTCCCACAAATTCTAATTTATTTACGCCACTTCACTATTACTTCTTTATTGATTGCTGTCAACTCTAAAACCGAGAGTCATACCATACTATTTTTTCACATAGTGAATTTCTCATAATATCCCACCTTCCTAAAATCTTTAATATATATGGTATCATACCACTTTTAAGACAATTTCCCCATCGTCAAATTTCCTACTCGCTCCCAGAAATCGATACAAAGACAATCTACTTTTTCTTCATTCTTTTTAAAATGTATAATCTTTAACTACTTATCTTGAAAGATTTCCTTGCTATCAGGGGCAAAGAATATTTCAGTTGCAAAAGTCTTACCTCTAACCTTCTTCTAACCTTCTTCTAACCTTCTTCATTAGAACATTGTCAGACTTTCGAGGTGAAGTTTATTCTTTGATAGTCTTTAGTGTGTGCTTTGGGATTTTCTGCTATTCAATTCCTGCCAAAATTCATTACATATCTATTTATTTTGATACATTTCTATTTTTTGTCTACACTTTTGATTAAAACCGTTTACACTTTCTGGTATACTATCTTTGTATACTTCAAATAATAAGGGGAGAAAAATAACAGAGAATAACTAAGAGCTATTTTCGTTATTTTGGGTGCCCTCAATTTCATAAAGGAGGTTTCTTATGAAAAATTCATATAAGAAACGGTTGTACACAAATGTTCTCAGCTTGTCGGCTGCCGTTCTTGTTGCAGTTTTAACGCAAGGAACTGCTGCTGCCGATACGCAAGATAGCACAGAGACACAGCCTATTGCTAACAAGACAGAAACGGTAGTCCCTGCCGAAAAGTCAAGTACAGAAACAAACGCAACAGAAGCAACGGCAACGCCAGATTCTTCATCAGCTGAAGCTCAGCTTCCTACAACAACCAATCAAGAAGAAGCACAGAAATCAGAAAGTGCTCCTTCAATAGACAATTCGACTTCTACTACAAACGAATCCGAAACAGTGACTCCTGCAACACCTGCAAAACCAGAAACACGAGCAGCTGGAACAGAAGAAAAGAAGGTTCAATTAGCTGATAGTACAGTCCATATGTCTGAAAAAGCTACCATTACTGAGACTGTACAGGAACAAGGAGCCGCTGCTGGCAAGGTGACTTGGAAATTAGATAATAAGTCAATCGCTGAATGGAAAACTTGGAATATGGAAAAAGGAGACTTTTCAGGAGATTCCTTTGTCACCATTGAGGAAACAACCAATGGCTCTGACCTCAAACTTTCTCTCAAATTCAATGAATTATTTGGAAATGACTTAAGTCTTCGGACACCAAACAATATCCGCAGAACCTATCGGCAATTCATCGGAAATCATGAGCTCGTTGGAACAGATGAAGAATCCGGTCTGACGATTCGAAAAACACTTGTTTTCCGACCATATGAAAACTTCCATACTCACGAAGAAATGTTAGCTGCTATCGAAAAAAGTCGACAAGAAGCTAAAAATGACCGCCTTGTTCAAATTGAAGACATTGGTACCAGCGCTCAAGGACGGAAAATTAAGTTAGGCATTATCAGTTCTGATCAAAAAAGCATTGATGATTACCTAAACTCAACCAATAAAATGGCGCTAACCAAACCTGCTGAAATGTTAGCTGCCCTCAAAGACGGCAAATTAGACTACAAACTTCCTATTCTCATCAACAATACACATGCTGATGAGCAACCTGCTATCGATATCATTACCGGCTTGTTCAATACATTTGCAACCCAAGACCAGATCAGCTTTAAAACAACTCGAGCAGATGGAACACAAAAAATTGTAACCCTCTCCGTTAAAGACCTTCTCAAGAAATTTATTTTCCTCTTTGATTTCACAGAAAATCCTGACGGAGATGTTGCCAATACCCGTGCCCTAGCTAACGGAATCGATCCAAACCGCGATACTAGCTATCAGGCCAACCCAGAAACCCGGACTGTTGCTGGACTCATCAACAAATGGAATCCAATTGCACTTTACGACATCCACGGTTTTGTCAAGGACTTCCTGATTGAGCCAGCTACTCCACCGCATGATCCAAACTTTGAATATGACCTTTTGTCAAAAAATATGTTGGAAAATGCCCACCACATGGGCCGGGCTGGTGTTACCAATTCCAAGTATGATCACTACATCATTCCGAAGTTAGACTGGGGCGATGGCTGGGATGACTCTTTCTCTGGCTACACTGGTGTCTATGCTATGTACCACGGAATATTAGGACATACCGTTGAAATCCCTGAGGGCAATCAAGAATCCTATAAAGCTGGTTATCACGCTGTCCTTGGAGGTATCTCTTACCTGTCCCAAGATCCTGATAAACTCATGGAAATGCGCCTCAACTTCTATCTCCGTGGCATCAACAAGGTTGAAGATCCAAAAGCTGAAAATGAATTAGTTGGACCAGACGGTAAAGTAGTCGGTCGTATCAAACATGGACAAAAGAAATTCTTCCCTGATTACTATGTCATTCCAATGGAACTTGACAAATCCAATGACTCTCAACAAGCTTTCAATATGATTGAATACTTCAAGAGAAATGGTGTTGTCATTCAAGAATTGAAGGAAGACACTGGCAGTTATAAGAAGGGTGATTTGGTTGTTGACATGGCACAAGCTAAACGTGGCTATGCCAACCATATCCTCTACAAGGGCTCCAACGAATCTGCTTGGGCTGCTATGTATGCAGAATTGCTGGTTAATTTCCCGGATATGAGGGGATTCAAAGCAGTAGCAGTCTTTAAAGAAAAACTCTTTGACGGTAAACTCGGTAAAGTAACTGCTCTTCGTGCTACTCGGACTAGCGAAATTGACCACAAAGCACCATATTATGTCATTGCCAATACTTCAGAAAGTGCCGTTCGCGCTGTCAATCGTGCAATCCGAGACGGTAAGAAAGTTTATTTGACAGACGATGGCTACATCGTGGATACACCTACTTTTGCCAACCTGCTGAAAAACTATGCAATCTATGGAGATGCCCTTTATAAAACTCCTCAAGGGCAAACCTTAAAAGCTCTAAAAGTTTATGCACCGCCTCATCAATACTATTGGGCTGGTGTGGATACTCCTGCTCATACCGCTCTTGCTTTGAAGAATTTAGGATTTGACATTGTCAATACCCCTGAAGAAGCTGATGTGATTGTTTTAGAAAGTGACAACTTTGACAAGTCCCTCCTTGGTCTGAAGCCAACTATTGTAGTAGGCGGAACTGCTATGCAACGCCTTGAAGAACTCGGTGTGGTTGACGGCTTTGACGCAGAACAACTCAAAAATGGTGGTGATTATGAAGGCTTGATGAAAGCGATCATTGATGACAAAGATCCGTTGACTAGTGGTTACAATAAGAATGATCTCTTCTATTCTAACTCTGGAAATTGGATTGCTAAAGTACCTGCAAATTTCAAGACATTAGCTTCAATTGCTGGCAGTGATTATTATATCGCTGGTTGGTGGCCTGGTAATGAACAGCTAGCCAATAAAATTGTAGCTATTTCTGGTAACTACAAAGAACAACCACTCTTTATCTATGCTGGTAATCCAACAAATCGTCTTCATACAATTCATTTCTACCGTTGGGTATCCAATGCTATCTTTGGCAGTCAATTAGCTCAACTGAAAGATCTTGAGAAAGAACAAAAACCTTCTACTGAAGTTGTTGAAATCATCAATCAAAAACCTCAGGCTGGTCAAGCTACAACCCTACGCTACACTCCTCAACCTCAAATTGTGAATGCTACTCGAAAAGCTCAACTTCCGCAAACAGGAAGCAAAGAAAATCAAAGTAGCTTGGTTATTGCTAGCATGTTCATTCTTGTCAGCGGTTATTTGCTCCACTTAAAGAAAAAAGAAGAATAAAAATTCTCTTTTCTAACTCAAAACTTCCTCGGAGTTAATGTTCGAGGAAGTTTGTTTTTATAAATAGAAGACATCAGATGCTTGGTATTTTATTTTTTCATAAAAATCAGCAAGTCCCTATTAAAAATTGAACTGTTTTAATTACATAGAAAGCACCTCAAATTTTCTGACAGCCATTTTTATGCTTTAAATTGAATTCTTTCTTCATTTTCATTATACTAAAAAGAGAGAGGAGTTGTTTTATATGGTAAAAGGTAATCAACAAAAGATTTTGGATGCTTTCTATGACTTGGAAATGCAAAATCCTGCTGAAGTCAATCTCTCAATGAGTGACCTCGCCAAGAAAGCTGGCATTTCACGCCAAGCAATTTATAAACATCATTTCCATAATGTTGACGATATTATCGAATCAATTCATGAGAACATTGATAAACCTGTTTATGAGGCTTTTTTAGAATACAATACACTAACAAATAAAGACCCCTTTCTTTTCATTGCAGATAATATTTTCCCTATTCTTTATGAAAATCGAAAATGGCTAAAAATGCTGTATTCTAGCTCAACGGACCCTTATTGGACCAATTATTTAAAAAAGATTTACACAAAATGGGCACTTGAAAATATCAAACCGAATCAATCACTTGTTGATTTACCAGATGACTTTATCATCTCTCTATTAGTACATTATGTGATTGCCAACATTGAAGTGTGGCTCACCCAAGAAAAGCCAATTCCGCCACAAATCTTCAAAGAAAAATTTTTAACCCTTATTCATTCTTCTCTTGACCAATACATCTCACTAGACGAAGATGATCATATAGACTAGAAAAAAGAGCCCGAAAAATCGAGCTTTTAGAATATAGCTATTTTTCCTAGCTGGTAATTTTTGACAGAATAGCCCATACAATCAATATATTTGTAAAGGCTATTTTTGTATCTCTTTTTCCTTGGTTTGTAACAGCAACATTTAAACAGTGCTCTGACTTTCATATAATTTAGAATTCAGCAAAGAAAGAAATGATTTATCTACTTTTAAAGTAATCATCAGACTACAATTTACTACTTATATAACTGATGATGACAAACATTAGCGTAAAAATAATGGTTAAAATAGGAAGCACTATGGTAAAACTTCATAAATACAACTGCATAACTAAAAACTACATCAACACCTCTACCATCGTTCCAATGGACGTTGGAGAAATCGCCTACCGAACCCTAAAATAAATAATCGTGTGAATTTGGTGTGAAAAGTGGTGCTTTTTTTACTAAAAATCGCAAAAAAAGCACCTCATGGTGTGAACCATGAAGTGTTGTAAATACTGTATTGTAGCTAGTTCTTAACGTTTTGAGAACAAAACTTTAATTTTTTACGGAGAGCAGCACCAAACAAATCCCTTTATATCAACATTTAATAGGAAGAATGCTTCTCCCAAACCCTTTAAAATCCATAAAAATGGATAGCATTAACACCAATTAACACCATAAAATAGACTAGTCACTTCATCAAATTTTATTCCTCTAAACTGTCGGAAAAGCGTAGTCTTTCCGATTGAGCAGAAGAATCCAAAAGGCAGGTTCGCACCTGCCTTTATCTATTTTTTTGCCTTATGAGCTAATTCTTCTTGTAGAAATGGTTTTATTGATGTCAGAATAATAGCCACGGCTTTTTTATTTTGATTCTCAGTTCGATTACGTTTATTGAACATATCAATCATGAATTCATAATCTTTTTCTGGTTCAAAGTTATTCCATTTCGTTGCTTTAAATGCTCCAACTTCAAATAAATAACACAATAATTTACGACTGAAAAATTCTGATGATAATTGAAGAAATTCATTATCTTCTACTGCGTGTAACAACTTAAATAATTGTTCTTTGACATCCACTTCATATTTCAAATCATCACGCTCAAACTTCTTAATGCAAGAACTACCAATAGGATAAAGTACATTACCATTCAATTGATTTTCAATTGTAAAAAGATAACGAAGATGTTCTTTACCACATATACATGATTCTTCTAATAGTTCATCCTCTTCTACATCTGAAATCTCCCACTCTTTGACTGCTAAGTCCCAGTCATTGGAATCAGAGTTATCCATAACATCTTTGATAAGAGTCTGCAAATATTTACTTTGTGCTACCATAATGTAAGGATTTTCTAATTTATTTTATAAGCCACTTCTATCAGGAACAAGCTCTTTGAAGCCTTTATTGACCAATAGTGTATTACACATATTCACATCCCAGCTTGCTGTGCAATTAAGAATGAACTCATACAACATTTCTTGCTGATTTCCTACACGAAGTGTTCTTCCTGATAGTTCAACTAGCATTTTACTGATACTTGGTGGTAATTTCATACCAATACAAATGGCAATCACCGTTTCAAGTTTGGGTTCAGTCCTTCCATTCCTCAAGTTGGAAATAGCCTTCAATCCGAGATTGGTTTCATCAGCCAGTTCCTGATTTCGAACATCTCGCCATTTCATCACTTCTACTAATGCAGGAGCAAAACTATTCATCCCACTAAGCTTTAACATAATTTCCAGTGTATCATCAATGTGAACATCAACTTGTTCGAGCCAATTATTCTTATCCTTCGGATAACTAATCGTAAATTGAATATCAGAATCTGCATCACGATTGAGTAACAAGGTTAAAGAAGTAGAGCGACCTGTTCGAGTGCTTGACGAAATTTCAAAGACAATACAACATTCATCCATATGATGCCTTGCATAAGGCGTTAGGAATGGAGTTCCTGCAATATCATATGAAAGATACTTGGCATCATTGATACAGAGGTGGGATTCTACATAGAGTAATTCACCTTTCTCAACACGCTCTTTCAAGACTGGCTGAGATAATAATTGAAGACCAAGCTGAATCAGATTTACTGAAAAAGTTTGATTATCCTCTAAATTTCCCTGCTTCCATGTATGAGTTGGAACATAGGCGTCATCTATATAAATAAATGCACCTTTCACCTCTTCAAAACCACATTCTGCCAAGCGAACTTTAGCAGATAGACGAGAAACTCCGAAAAACTGAGCTAATTCATCAATCCATTTTTCAAGAATATCAAGAATATCTTGGGTTTGACTCAACTCTAGTAACCGTTGCTGTCTACTCCTTGCTTCTTGAATAAACATCTCTTTAGGCATCAAGATTTTGGGTGCAATTGATTCAGCGTGCCATTCCATCCAACCAATCATATCAGAAGCTTCTTCGTCCTTAATGTCATTTGTTGTAGATAGAACAGAAAGTTCCTCTTCCTCAGCTCTTGCCAATTCTAAAGCATAACGATGCAATTCCCAGTGAACACATTCATGAAGAATCGTATTTCTCACAACTCCAAGATTTCGTATCTGAGGAAGCTTTTCATCAATAACTACTGTTCCCGCAGAGATACCCTTTTCAGGATTATCTTGAAAATAGATTTGACCAAAAATTGAAGTATCCTCCGTAATGGAAGCATACTTTAACTGAAGCCCCATTTGTTGAACAATATAATCAGGTTCAACTCTTGTCGGTGTCAGCAAGGCATTTCGGTCATATTTATTCAAAATTGCTTCTGCCACCTTATCCAAATCATCCTTCCAAATAAATGGAACAAGTTTATCAGAGAGAGCATATTTAAAGGTACTATACGTCCCCCTCTCATAGGTATCAACTTTTACAATTTTAAAATTTTTGATTCCTGCATCAGGCTTTCCAATAGCAGATACACGAAGCCAACGATTCTTTTCGATGGTATTCTCATAATGATTCGTACGTTCAGTTACTACTGCATAGACATCTGTCAAAATATCTATATCAATTTCGCCATCTCCACGATGTCCAGCATAAACATACTTGAAGTCTACATCTGTAACTTCTACTTCATCGTCATAATCATAGGTAATACCTAGCTCTTCAAGATTGCCTAGGAAATATTTCTCACTTGCGTCATAAATTTCATTATAGAATGTTTTTTTTATATATTTGCTAAAAGAAATCAAGTTTCCTCCTAAAATCCAAATAGCTCATCAATGGAATGCCAATCTGTCATATCATCTTTCCATGCTCCTTCATTCAAATAGCGAAGAGTGCCCGAAATATCACGGATAAATGCCCCTTTTAAATTATATTTCTCAAGATAAGCTTTCAAGGCTTCGTATTTCAACGGTGCATACTCGTCAATATTCTTATCTTGACCTTTAGCACTTTCTCCACCCTTGGTTTCTACAATATAGACATCGCCATTCTTCATTTTGACAATATAGTCAGGATAGAAATGATGGGAAGAGCTGGCTGTATAATAGACAATTGAAAAATATTGACTTCCTTTATCACCGTTCTTATAGACAAACTCAACAGCATCTTCGTGTGATTCAATATAATCTTCAAAAAGTCGCTCAACTTCACTTCCCTTGATAACGCTATTGGTATAACCTGCATAGACATTGGTTGTTGTATCTACATGTTCCAACTTTGGATTATAAGAATAACGTTCTGTCATTGGAATGTAGAAATCATTCTCCTGAGGTACTACAAGTCCCATACTGATGGTTGGCTGAATATCAGCTTGTCTAAAGACTTCACGCAGAGCACGCCAATTATTCAAGATAAAGGCTGTCCATTCACTAGCTTCCAACTTCAAAAGTTTTTGCTTATTTGGTCGTTTATCATCCATGAAGAAGCGTTTCAGAAGAGCTTCAACCTGACTTACTTTCAAGTGAGTAACTCGGTCAAGTTCATGGTAAGCATGAAGCAAGTCAAGGCGATTAGCACGATAGTCTGCTTCTACACGTCTTTCTCTATCTTGAAGGCGGTCAGAGTGTTCCAACGTATCAAAACGACCTTGTTTATAAGTGTTGATAATGGAACTTCCAAATTGAAGTCCTTGATTTTCTAATTTTTGCTTATTCGATTCAACATCTTCTGTTAGATTCCATTCACGAACCAGACCTTGATAGAGATTTTCACGGATAGCTTTTTCATTTTGTCCTTCATGCAAATCAAGCACTCGCTCGCTGATTAAATGGAAATCTTTGGCTATATCTTTTCGATTCAGAAGTGGCGTAGGTGCTCCAACTCCTTTTTGAGTAAATGCACCATTCAAGAAATCCCCATCAAAGGTATAAAGATAAGCATTATCCAATACATCGACATCATAATGACCTTTGAAAGGTTCAGGCATCCTACGTATACGACCAATAGTTTGAATAGTAAAAGCTTCACCCATATTTTCACGAATCTTAATCAGAATCTTAGCTCGCGGGGCATCCCAACCCGTTGCAATCGCCTGCTTTATTATGAGGTACTCCACTTCATTATCAAGTTCTTGCACATTGAGATAGTTTCGTTTCTGGTCTGCCAACCAAATACCAAGTTTTCCATCTTCATAAGTTTTATGAAGTTTTTCTTGGATATAGGTTTCAATACGACTTACTAACTCGGGTTCTGAATCTGATTTATCAGGTAACTGAACCAACACCAATGGATTGATTCCTGTTACATCATGCTCAGCATAACTCTGAACAATCTCTTTACGTTTCTGTTCGGCACTTTCAAAGAGAAGTTCAAATTCTTTACTAATTTCCCGACTCTCATCAAGATAGTTTTCAATCCCTTCATTGACTACTACCGATTTTGTAATCAAACCTGATGCAATAACCTCTTCCTCACTGACCTCATAAAATTCTACCTTATCGGGTATATTGGGGTCTTCGATAGTAGCAGAAACCTTTACGGTTTTATCTGCCTTAAAGAGCGTGATAATCTCTCTAGCATTATCCGTATCATTGCTATGGGCCTCATCAATGATAAGGATAAAATGTCGGTTTGCTTCAAACGCCTTTTCTATCTTATCTTTTAGGTTATCCCGTTCAGTATCTGTCATCATAGCCTTTTTATTTTTACCTACTACCGATTCATAGTTGATAAAGGTTGCTGTGCCTTGTTCAAATCCTTGATTTAATGCATCAGAAAGTGACTGGGCTTTGATTGACGAAAAATTCTTTGCTTTGTCCTGACTCTGCTCCTCTAATTCCCCCGATCCAGGTGTAAACCAAACAAAAGCAACATTATCATATGTACTCTCAATATAAGTATTTACCCAATCCAGAAGGGTAATGGTCTTACCTGACCCCGTTGGCGATTTAATCACCATTTCATCAACAGCATATTCAGGAGCTGTAAATTTCAAGAGTTTATCAACCAGCTTTTGCTGGAATCGTTTTAATTCAATCATGACCAAATATCCTTTCCAAAGTAATAATGTGGAATTTCTTGTTTCGTAATTTTTTTCTCACGAAGAATTCTTTCCTGTTTCACGTCAAAGAAAATTTCAGGATGGAAGAAAATAGTAGAATTTTCAACAAAATCAGACTCATCCATCTCGTCTAATTGGTCTTCCGATAATATTACCTGTACTTTTGGATTTGAAATATCAACTCCAAACTCCAACTCAACAAGAGGTGTTACATAGTTAAGCAACTCATACTCAAGAGTAACATCAGGAAACTCTTCTTTATCCACAAAACTGGTCTTAAAATATTTAATATTGTGAGGAATCCCTTCAATTGGTTTTCCTTTTTTGTTAATACCTATTACTTTGATACTTGCATCTTCAAAAACAGTTTTTACAGAATCGTATTTTCCCTCCATTGTCTCGACAATCGTATCAACCTCTGCTTTGAGCAAATCAAACTTTTTAAATAGACTTTGTGTTAGCTTTTTCTCAAATAAAATTTCTTTAAAATCTTTTTTATGTATATATCCATCTGAAACTGCTTTTAGTCTAGGGTATGTTATAGAAGAGCAAATTCCAAATTCTTCCTCGTATTTTGAGTATTCATGTTTATTCTCTTCTGGAGATCCAAATTTCTTTTTAAATTCCCGTTCCTTCTTTTCTCCAATAGCATTATTAGTAGCCAGAATATATCTTCTATTACCACCATATAATTTATTGAGCATTTCAACTGCATGACCAGTTGTTCCAGAGCCAGCAAAGAAATCTAATATTACAGCATTTTCTTTTTCCTTTGTAGTTGCATACAAACATTCATATACATTCCATAGTGACTTTGGAAAATCAAAATCATTATGTGGAACCATGCTATTAATTATTTGAGTACCATACTCATTTGCATCATATTTTTTATCAAACCATACAGTTTTATAGGGTGCATATGGTTTACCAATTTCTATATCCCAAACATTTTTCTTACATGTTGCACGTAAAATATCCCAAATACTTTCAACAGTCTGCCTTGCATACCTCCATTTTCTTTCTATTCCAGAGTTGTCAATAGGATATACAATAATAGTCCCATCCTCAAGATACTTATTTTTTGTAGGATGCTCATCATCATCTAATACATCTTCAAAACCTATAATTTTTTCATCTTTTATCTTAATTCCGTAAAAACAGTTTTTTGCATCAGTTCTTAGTGACTCACTTCCCCAGTTTCTTAACGGAGACCAATCTATATCATTTTCGTCTACTTCTCTTTCAAAAATGACTTTATAATTTTTTTTATAAACAAATAAGGCAAATTCATTAGTATATGAAAAATTATTTCCTTGAATTCCTCTTGGATTTTGAATAATTGTTACAATATCAACAATAAATTCATTCCCAAAAACTTCTTCAAGTAACAGTTTTAATGTTGCAACTTCATTTTCATCAATTGCACAAACTAAAACGCCATCATCTTTTAGTAAATGTCTTGCACAGTCCAACCTACTCTTCATCATTGAAATCCATTTACTGTGTTTATATGAGTCCTTAGAATCAATGTAATTGTTATTATATTTCCAATTTTTTGCTCCTGTATTGTAAGGTGGATCAATATAGATAACGTCAATTTTTCCTGTATGAGTTTTCTTCAAAAGCTGTAGACTATGAAGATTATCTCCTTCCAAAAGGAAGTTAAAATCCTCTGATTCAGGATTACCCACAATTTTCTTTGTCCCGTTCTCAACAAAGACAGGAATTTTTGTCTTCATTTCCTCCTCAACCAATTCAGTATGCTCCTCCCAAACGAGACCATACTTCTTAGTATTGAGCAAACGAACTAGATTTTCCAGCTTGTCAACATCTTCATTTCGTCTATCCTCACGGGCTTGTTTTAGAAGATTCTGCACATAAGCAATTGCTCCATCTTTCTCGTTTTGACGTGGGCGTTCAATAAAATCCTTAGACATTACAAAACACCCCCTTTCTCAAAAGAGGGTGTTTTTGGTACGCCGAAAAGAGGTAGAAAACTACCTTGTTGCTTGTTGCTTGTTGCTTGTTGCTTGTTGCTTGTTGCTTGTTGCTTGTTGCTTGTTGCTTGTTGCTTGTTGCTTGTTGCTTGTTGCTTGTTGCTTGTTGCTTGTTGCTTGTTGCTTGTTGCTTGTTGCTTGTTGCTTGTTGCTTGTTGCTAATGGTATCAAGTTCTAAATCTCCTTGTCAACTAGGTTCTTTACTGTTCCATTATACCACGAAGAACTTTAGAAAAAAAATTTAATACTTCCAAAAGAAAAAAATGACCTGTCAAGTCATTTTTCAGGGTATTTTAGAGTGCTATTTCAAAGAAAATCACTAAAAAAACTATTATATCAAACCTTATCATAGTGACTTGCCAAGTTATATATTTATATCCCACAAAGAGTTAAGATTAGCTTATAAAAATAAATAGTCCAATTGCTGGCCAGCGAAGGACGGATTGAATCAATATGAAAATTAGTCACTAACAGGCTTATCATATATATTACTGTTTCACCGTTTCTTTGTTGTACCTTTTTGCATCCACTCGGTAACTGTAATAGCTCATTTGTTTCTTTCCGTCTAAGGGCTGGAAAGGACTGCTTATGCTAAAAGCTAAAGTTAAAATTCTCTATTGTGAACTGCTCGGTGAATCTCTCAAACAACAATTGATTGAGCAAGAAATCCCTCAAAATGAAGTAGCCTACTACTTTGATGATGACATCCGATTAATTTCAGCACCTACCATCAGTCAAATTTTAAAAGGGAAACGTAATATCTCTTTAGATACTGTGGATGCTTTGCAAGAGACACTAGAACTACCCAATGTAAAAGGTGTCTTCTTTCCTAATATTGATTTCTGTGAGTTACTCATTAGCCAATTGACAGAGTTACTTCTTACTGATGGTTTCAGCTCTACAAAAGAACTCATCCAAGCAAAAAAGAAGAACATTCAACAGAATCTCTCAGCCTTGGCATCTGCCTTATATGATTTTTTTCCTGATTTTCCTGAGGAAGAAACCTCTTACCAAATCGCTGATAGCTTAACTGAATGGTTAATTGAATTTGTCGTACTAGTAGCACAACTTTAAATGTAATACTTTCAAGATTCTTGAAATCGAGGAAAGGATAAATCCTATATCATAGAGATGTACTTAGCTAAGACAGTCAGCTCACGACTCAAACTGAGCAAATCACTTCAACAACTTTCAAAGACCATATGGAGGTAAATAATATGGCAATTAAAACCAAACACAAAAAAGGTGGCTACTCTGCCACAACTGCAACTGAATATGTGAATCCCACAAAACCAATTCATAGTTTGAGTATTGAACTTGAACCACAACAGCTCTTTGAAGATGGAAAGCCAACCGGTGAGATTATCGCCTACAAGGCAACCTTTGTCCAAGAAGGGCTCGAACCCTTCCAAGTCAAGTTTGAAGACAAGGTAAAACTTCCTGATTTCATGAATTTAGTTCAGTTTGACAATCTTCAAGCCGTTGAGGTTCGCTATAATGTCTACTTCAAAGCTGACGGTCTAAAGGAGGTCAAATAATGGCAACTAAAGCAGAAATAGTCCTGCAATCCTACTTGCTCCAGAGCCTGAACATGGCTCTTGGGGCTCTGATGCAGGGAGAAACCAGCTATACCAACAGCTTCAATATTGTGATTCAAGAGGATGGCTTCATCTTCATCCCTAGGCTTCCATGTGCCTATATCTTGGATGATGAACTCTACAATAAAATCTTCTTGATAGCTAACGCATCTCTATACCCTCACTATACCCTTCTGAAACAGAATGCCAATTACTTTGTCCCTCTAAAAACAGATGATATCCATGTTCAGCGTGGACTATTCTTTCCGTGGAAGGTAGGCATCTCAAAACGCTTGGTCATCCCTGACCTCGACAAATACACGGCAGGTCTTCCCAAGAACCACATTCCAATTATGGAAAACTTTTCTCTCAATCTTGATAAGGTCAACCATATGGCAATCTGTGGCAATAGTGGCTCAGGTAAGTCTTACGCACTCACCTATCTGCTGTCTGTGCTAAAAAATCAGTCTGATTTAATTATCGTAGACCCAAAATTCGATAGTCCAAGCCGTTGGGCTCGTGAACATAAAATTGCCGTCATCCATCCCGTGGAGAATCGCTCTAAATCTGACTTCGTTTCAGAAGTCAATGAGCGTTTGAGTCAATGCCTAAATCTGATTCAACAACGTCAGGCAATTCTTTATGACAACCCCCGCCATAAGTTCACTCATCTCACTATCGTCATGGACGAGGTGCTGGCTCTTTCAGAGGGTGTCAACAAGACCATCAAAGAGTCCTTCTTCTCCCTCTTATCGCAAATTGCTCTACTTGGACGGGCTACTAAGATTCACTTACTCCTTGTCAGCCAACGTTTCGACCACACAACTATCCCAATTTCTGTTCGTGAGCAACTCAATGTTCTCATCCAGATTGGCAATATCAATAAGAAAACAACCCAATTCTTATTCCCTAACCTCGACCCCGAAGGCATTGTCATTCCTACTGGACACGGTACTGGGTTGATTCAGGTGATTGATAATGAACATCCCTATCAAGTACTTCCTTTACTTTGTCCAACATACTACACAACGGAGGGTATTCACTAATTATGAAAAAATCATTCTTTATGAGGACTTACAACCTCAATATCTACTTGATTCTGTTTTCACTCTTAACAGGTTTCCTTGGATGGTCATTAGACTTTCTAGCAAGCACTCTTGACTTAACACTTCTTATCTCTCTTGACTTCTCTCAAATCAATAGCTATAGCCATTACGCTTATATGGCTATGAGTTACTTACTCGGTACTTTGTTTGCATCCGTTATGCTTGAAGTCTTGAATCGTATCCGATTTGATAATCTTTTCAACTATTTCAAATCTATCTACCACACCTTCAAGCTTCGTAACTTCCTGACTCAACGAGAAAAATCAGAGAAGGTCACCACCATAGACAACCAGACCATTACCACCTACAACCCAATTAATGGTAGTTTCAATCGCTGTGCTCATAAGAGCGTGGTAGACATCCGAAAAGATGAAGTAACAGTCTTCATAAAAGTCCCTAGAGACCAGCAAGGGCAAAAAGTCTTGGGAGATATGACTTCCCAATTGAAAGAAGAAGTATCTAGCCAGCATCCTGACTACTATTTCTCTGCACCTAATCGGGTTCGCAATAACCTTTGGTTAGTTGGGAAAAGACGGTAACAGAGGGGGCTATGGCTTGCGTTAAGCAGTTGCCAAATAGCTCCCTCTTTTCCATTGAACAATATAATTGGGGGTTACTACGACCCCCCAATTATCCAATAATCAGTAATCAAAATCAGAAAGGCATGTAAATATATGGCAAAAGAACAACGCTCAAGTAAGTGGACATTCCTTTTCTACAAAGAGAGTTGCCCTACCGACTATCTGGAGGTATTGGAAGAATTGCACGTCCCCTTCGTTCTGAGTCCTTGGCACGACAAGGACATCAATCGACAAACAGGAGAGCTGAAAAAAGCTCACAAACACGGAGCATTCTTCTTTGATTCACTCAAGAGCTACAAGCAAGTATCTGGGTTAATCAAGGATAAATTGAATGGTCCTGCCCATGTGGAAGTTGTCCAATCTCCTAAGGGACTCTTCGATTATTTCACTCACGCTGAAAATAAAGACAAAACCCAGTATGATGTGAATGATATTGAGGTGGGTTGTGGCTTCAATCTTGATAAGTTTCTTGTAGAGATTAACTCAGATGAGTTTATGCATGAAGTCGTGGATATTATTGAGCAGAATGACTTCACTGAGTTTGAAGAATTGGTTTGGTATGCTCGTGCTAATCACACACCACTTCTTGGACTCATCATTGAACGTACCTACTTCTTCGCCAAATATCTTGATTCACGGCGTTGCAATCCACAACGAAATCAAACAAAGAAAGGAAGTCAAACCGATGATTCAAAACACTCGACCACTTCTACTGACTAGGCAACAAGCTTCTGAACTACTTGGAATTGACCCTAAATCATTTGACAAATACATCAGAAATCACCCAGACTTTCAATGTTTTATGGTTGGGAAGCAGGAGCGATACCTAAAATCTAAACTTATAAGATTTATCGAAAATCACTGTGATTAACGGATAACGATTGATAAAATAAGATTTTTCATATATGCTATATGTGACTAGTCTATTTTATCAATCATTTTTCATATAGAAAGGCTGATAAGATGGCAACAATTACTAAACGTGGAAATTCTTTCCGTGCAACTGTATCACTCTACAAGAAAAGACAATACAAGAGAGAAACCAAGACTTTCTCTAACAAACAAGATGCTGAACTATGGGCTCTTGAAATGGAGCTGGAAAAAGGACGAGGGAAAGATATTGCTGAACGCTCTACCCTATTTACTGACTTTTATTGTAACTGGGTTAACTCTGTAAAACAGAATGAGGTTCGTGAAGCTACTTTCGTCAATTATAAGCGAACTCTTGTAATCGTGGATGAACTGTTTGAGGGAATGCGACTAAAACACTTAGATGATTTAGTCATGCAAAAGAAGCTTGATAAATACGCTGAAACTCACTCCAAAAAGACAACCAAAGAACTTGTCTTAAAAATCAGAGGTTCACTCAAATATGCCTATGCTAAAGGATTGATTACAAATGACTTTGGCTCACTCTTAAAAGCGAGAGGACAAGAACAACCTAAGCGAAATGTTCCCTTATCTGTAACAGAGTTTAAGACACTCCGAACATATTGCCTTGACCACCAAGAAGATGATGAATTTAATATACTTGTTCTTCTTGCCCTAGAAACTGGTGCAAGGCGAGGAGAATTACTTGGATTGAAGAAAGAAGATATTTTTGAGTATGGTATCAATATACGCAGGTCAATCAGTCCTATTAGTGATGATACTCAACTAAAAACGAAACACTCAAAACGGGATATTTCTATCAACCAAGATGTTTACTTCGCTCTAATGTCTCTAGCAGATAAAAAAGAGAATTATATCTTCAACTGGAATGGATTCAGACAAGCAAGCCAACTCCAAAAACTTTTGAAGAAACTAGACCTGAGCAAAACAACTTTTCATGGTTTGCGTGACACTCACGCTTCTTTCCTTTTTTCAAAAGATATTAGTTTAGATTATATTTCTCGTAGACTCGGACACAATAGTATTCTGACCACCCAGAACTATTATCTTGAGCTGATGCCAGAAAAAAAGCACCAGCAAGATGCTGATGCTTTAAGTCTCTTAAACGACTTATCAATATAATTAACACCAACTGACACCAAAAAGGTGCCATAATCGTTGGTATAATAAGGTTTTGATTAACGTTTTGAGAATTGGCTAGCTTTACGAGCTTTCTTAAGACCTGGTTGGTGGCACCTACATCTCTTTAAATACTAAAAGCCTTTATTTCTGCACTTTTATCACTATGCACTTTTCACTTTATGTTATATAATTTCAAATAATTTCATTTAAATAAGGTAAATTTCTCAACACTTCAAAAAATAGAATACTGGGCTAGAGGTTATCTTACTAGACAAGATGCCTTTTTTATTTTGATTAAATATAAAGTTGCTTAAAACAAAAAAATTGAGAGTTGGCAGGGCTTTGTCACTTACTTAATAGCATTGAAATTTTAAAAATTGACCAAAAATAATGACAAGACACACTAATTAAAAAATTTAAAGTTCCCAGATAAGAAATTGAGGTTGGGATGTTATACCCAGCCTTGTTTTAATATATTTGGAAAAATAGTTTGACACAGTGATTGGACGAAAGACTTAGGATTGAATAGTTGAAAGAACCTCAGTATCTGTCGCAATACTGCTGAAGGGCAAAGTTTTCTTGGACTGATACTGCTCTGTCTCTTTTATAATTGTGAATACAGATTTTTTAGGGTGATTAATCCTTCCTCCAGTTCTTCTACAGTGTCTGGAGAGCGAATGGCTATACGTATGGTTGATTGCTCTATCAAACTACCCGTAAAGAAACGTTCTGCACATAAAACTTCAATCCCCTCTTGTTTGGCAAGCTTCTCAAAGAACATAGCTAATAATCAAGAGCTATGGAAACAAGAGCTAGCAGCTTATCCATTTCATGAAGATGAATTAAAAATTAATAGAATCATTTTAAAGATAGAAGTTCCTTCCACTATTCAAAAGCGATTGATGAAGAGGGATAACAGTCATTGGGACAAAGATTTGATTGATTCTTTTCAAGCCAGAGAACAAAAGCGAGTAATCGAATTTGCTCGATTAGAAAAGATTCCATTATTCGTTTATGATAATAATTCAAAATTGGAAGAATTAAAACAATTTCTTCTTTAGAATAAAAATAAGCAAGAGTTGTAGCTACTACTTGCTTATTTTTCATATCGTATCATAATTGTAATATTTTTCTAGTATAATATTATAAAAGGAGGTTTGGAAAATGAAAAAATTACTTAGTCTATTACTTTTAGGAATTGCTACTATATTTCTAATATCTTGTTCCAAGCAAAATACTCTTGGCGGAGAATATTATAACCAATATGATTATCTAGTACTTGAAATTAAAGGAAATCAAGGAACATATCATGAAAATCACAATCATCCGATAACTAATGTAGATTCTCAAAATAAAACATTTACTTTTTCAGCTTCTGGAAGAGAATATGTTGCAACCTATGATATTAAAAAAGATGGGACTTTAACATTTGATACAGGAAACTTCCTAACAGGAGGAAATAAACAAACAGTTTATAAAAAAAATAGTGAAGCCTATAAGAAAAATATAAAAAAATGACTTAGAGATTTTCTCTAGGTCATTTTCTTGTTATTAAAAGGAGTTTCACATGCCATTTGGCTTCTACTTCTGTCAGTTGTTACAATAAAGGTTCGTGTGGATTAGAAATATACAAATCAAAATCATCAGACAGTTTGAGTATCAACTTTAAAAATAATTCCTTTTCTATCAGCTATGCTTTTAAATCGTTCTCTATTTAGTTCGTAAATTTCGTAGTAATTTTTTCTATTGCCTGTATCAAAATCGAGTGAATTTGTATAAATAGTATTGCCTCTTATCATTCTCATTAATTCCCAATATTGAATGAACTCGTTATCAGGTAGCTCATCAATCAAATGTTTAACATCATCTTCCTTTTCTTTGTATCCATCAAAAGTTCTAGTTATTAGAAAGTATATATAAGGTTTATATTTCTCAGAAGATAATTTTTCTTGATTATGAAGCATTTCATTTGATTCTTTTGTTAACAAAGAAATATCCTTTATATCTTTTTTGCGATTTTGTGAGGAATGCATAGTTTCAACAAGACGAATTTCTTCGATATCTTCATCCAAAAGCAACATACCAAAATCCTTCAATTCGAGGTAATATTTTGGATAAAATAAAAAAATATAATCTATCGTAATTAGCTGTTTAACATCAACTAGTTCTCTCTTTCCTCTTTTAAAAAGTTCATAATTTAATAAATCAGAGAATACTTTCAAAGACTGCCCCTTTTTCATATATCCTTTTATCTCTCTTTTTTCGTTCTTCCTGTTTCTGCTGACTGATGAGCTTTTTCCTTTTGTTTTGTAACTGCTTGATTTCTTCATCTGCCATTAAGATTTTTTCTTCAATGTTTTTCATTTTCTCGTTTCCTCCCTTTCTAATTTTGAGTAAAGAAAAACAGTAAACCTTTTTTTTGATTTACTGTTCCTGTGGTAATTTTTATTAAATTGTTAGTTCTACAAACTGGGATTTTCGTCGCTTATGACCGTTCTTTTATATAACCGTAAAACTGTCTGTGCAATTCTCTCATTTCATCCGGAGCCTTCATTGAATGGCGATACATGAACACATCTCCAAACTTACTTTTAAAAGCAAACGCCAGTCCGATTTTTATTAGATGTTTCGGCAATATGAGAAATATGTAAAATTTCCCTGGACTGAGTTTGCCTTTATGTTTTTTCAACCACTTCATATTCCTGCAGATCTTTTCCGCCGTCTTTGACATTAGAGTCGAATCTGTTCCTGCTTTCTCAGGCTCTTTCGATTCATAATAGGCATCTGCTATCGGAACGATCATTGCCAGATGGCAAAGCTGCCATAAATGCATATCCGAAACGATCTGATAAGGTATACGGGATCTGCGAAATAAATCTGCGAGTTCAGTAATACGTATGGTTCTTTCACCCGATATTTCCCCAAATGTTGTCGGCTGCACAATTGCTGGGGTTAATCCTGCATTAAGAATCCCATTATCTATACTGCCACCGGCTCCGGGAAACCCCGGAATTATCCTACCGCTTCCACATATATCTTCCCATTTCTTGTAATCATCCAGCGAATTTACCATCGTTACAATCGTACCGCTTGTATTATTCCGCAGTTCTTCTAAGGCTTTATACAGTTGATTTTCTCTGACCGTTAGGAAAATGTAATCGAATATATCATCATTCTTAACGGCTTCGACCACTTCGATATCGGCTGTATGTACTTCCCCATTTTTGCTGTATCTCAGCCCGTTTATACGGAGTTCATCAAGCCTTTTTCCTCTGGCATATACAGCCACATCATTATCTTTATTTTCTGAGAGCAATGCAGCATATAATGAGCCGATTACTCCCGCACCGTATATCAATATCTTCATCATCTTTTACTTCTTCAACTTCTGATTTGTTTATCTATATTGACTAATATTATAGCATTTTTTTTCGATATTTTTCTACTGTCATATTTCTCTACTCACTACTATTTACCCTTTGAATGTATTACCTTGAATAACTTATCTTGAAATGTTTCCTTGCTCTTTTTGTCAAAATATATCTCTGTTACAAAGGTCTATATCCTCATTGGTAAACATAAGAGGATTTTTAACCACTCTTTCTACTATCAATCCTCTTTGTATGAGTCTATGATTTCTTCTTTTTCGTTCCTTTTCGTTTGCAAGTTTTTCTAATTTCTTACCTTGATTTTGTAATTGTTTCAGCTTTACATCGCACTTTTGTCTTTCTTGCTGAAGTTCAAAAATTTGTTCCTGTACTTCCTGTAATGTGTTTTCTTTCTTCATTTTTCATTCCTCCGTTTCAATTTTTCTCAAATAAAAAAACAGTAAACTGTTCCTTTCAATTCACTGTTTTCATATTAGTTGTTAGTTATATAAGCTATAATTTACCTATCGCAGTGTGTACTTCATGATGGCAACCAAAACGATAACATCACACTTTCTCAAATATCAAGATTTTCTGTGATAGTTTGTGAGCAATCGGCAACCAGTTAATAAGCTTAAGCACTGGAAATATAGCAGACATCCCCCTCGTAATATCATCATCCTTTACACTACGGAAACCTCTTGCAATATCCTTAATATCATCAAAGGAATCCGCTCCAAATATAAATTTTGCTCCTGTTTTTTGTATGGACTTTTCAACATTTTCTTTCGCCACCCACCTTTTTGACAGGCACTCCATAAGAACATAAGCATTGTCAAAATTCTCTCGAATAATTCTGAGCATTTGGGCATTGTCTTCCCTTGTCAAGTACATTGACAAGCCCTCAATGATAAACAGAATGTTCCCATCTGCTTTTATTTCTTTTGCCCACGCCGAATCCGTTGTTGAAATACCGATGTTTGAAACTCTGCCGGATTCTGCAAAAATCTGATTCCTTACCTCAGCTGTTTCAGGCAAATCAAGGTTGTACCATGTGATTTTTCCGTTATCCATGCGATAAAATCTCGTGTCAAGTCCACAAGCAATATTTACGACTGTACAGGTTGGATTTTCGTCAATAAACTCTTTTACCAGTTCATCAAATACAAGCGTTCTTGCAATCACGCCATAACTCATAAGGGAATCATTTGTGGCGGCGGTAAAATCGTAATCAATTTTTTCAACCAATTCCACCGCTTTGGCATCATAAAATTTATGTCTTTTGCTCTTGGAATATTGTGCTCTTGCATAAAAACTCTGAAGCATCGTTTCCGCAGCACCATTCAAAATAGGTTTTATTTTTTCTTGCATTTTTATTTCTTCCAAGTATAAACACCTCCTACTAATTTGAATTTAGTTTTTAAAATAATGTGCATATCCATGCAATGACTAACGATCCGATAATCATAAATAACACTTGAATAATGTGTTCCCTTTTGTTATATCCAAAGAGTTTAGGACTAAGCTTATCTACCACTTCCGGATAATAATGTTCAAAAAAACTAAAACCTCGATTGCACAAAAGTATCCAATCAAAAAATACAATATCAAAGGCTTTCAACAAAAGAAGTATCATCAGAAATCTAATGAAAAACTGAATGTAAGTAAAGTTATTTTGAACACCATCCACTGCACCAACGATAATTGAACTCCCCATGAATAGTATTGCAATAATAGCTAATATCCATCCAACTAAACTCTGACCACGAAAGCGTTTTTCCTTTGGTTCAATAACATCAAACACTTCTTTAGGACACGAAGAAAAGAAGTCTTTGTTTTGAATAAATCCAACTCCTGCCCACAGCAATAAGAACAATCCAATCATCATAATAACGGCAAGCAGTATCGTCATATACATAATTATCAATCACCACACAATATCCACTTTTCTTCTGAAAACTACCTGTAGAATATTACAAGAGAAAGCCGTCATTTCTATCTCCCCTTATTACGGCATATATATTTCTTCTTACTTCCTTTGCCTCAGGTAAAAATCCTGCCGCCGCCCAAGCATGCATCATTCTTTCTCCTATGTATGTTTTCATAACCACGCCATCCATTTTAGCTTTTTCTTTTGCCTCCGGCAGTTCTGCTATCAACACTTCATAAGAACCATAAATGATATACATGTCAGGTAGCCCCTTCCATGAGTACTCAATTGGCGATTTCATATATTCCACATTATTTAAATTTATTCTTTGCATTACTTGATCTTGTTCTTTCATGTAGCAAGCCGGAATAATGCAATCAAACTTATCAAGTCTCTCCATCTCTTTCATCTGTTCTTTAGTTGGAGGAATACGAAAGGTCGGAGAGTGCATAATCAATCTTTTTGGCATTGATAATCTCATGTCGTTTTCAAGAATATGCAAACATATATTTTGTGCAAGGCTTGCTCCACTTGATAAACCAAAAAATATAATATCATCTGCATTAAACGCCTTAAGTGCCTCGCTATAAACGTTTAGACCTGCGTCGATAATTTGCAAGCCAGTTGCTTTTGGAAAAAGCGGGTACCATACAATCCAAACTTCAGCCTGACTTTGATTAGCCATATCTTGAGCAAACTCAAAATCACCGGAATCTCCCGGAATGGTATATCCACCACCAAAGAAATATAATACAAGCCTATTTGCCACTTTATTTTTTGGTTTGACGACATAATACAAAGTTCCGCTTGTACACTTTTCTTCAAAATCATAAGATTTATGAAGTTTTTCAAGAGGGAGTTTAGATTTCTGTTTCTTTTCTTGTTTAGCAAAACATTCATCCGGATTTTTTATTACTTTTTTCATCATAGGTTTTACAGTATGACGAAATAAAAATTCCGTTAATTTATATTTAACACTCACAATGCATACCTCCTTAATTCCAAAAATGGCAAATTATTTTATTTCTTAACTTCCATTAAATCTCTGAATTGATTAGCCATTTTCACAGGATAAAGACTTGCCATGCTGCCATGACCCATGTTTTCAAATTTAATAAACTCAGTATTTGGAAAATAAGTTTTCATATATTTGATATCCCATGCACGGGCTTTAGACTCTTTATCACCATACCAATATTGAATACGATCGCTATGTTCTGACACGTTCTTTGGCATAACATAGTTGTTGCAAGATTCAAATGTTCTCCATATCGTTTTATAACTAATAAAATTAAGGACTTTAGCAACATACTTCAATTCCTCTTCGCTGTATTCATCTGTAGAAAATGATTTTTCAAGAAGCTTTAACCCTCCAATTTTACCTATAGAAATCATAAGAAAATCTCTTATGGCAATCATTCTTGTAACAATCCAAGGAAGCTGATATGGTGTTATTGCTCCATCGCAAATAATGTTCCTTATTTTAATTCCGTGATTGGAGAACATTTTTAAAGCGATAGAACCGCCCATAGAGCAACCATACAAAAGATCAACTTTCTCAATTTTATGTTCTTTCAGCCATCCTAATAAATTATCGGCAATTTCTTCTACACTTGTAAAATTTTCGTTTGGATTCTCCTCATCATATCCGGGAAGTGCAGGAACAATAATATGATACTCTTCTTTAAGTATAGATAAAATGTATTCAAAATAGTCCCACATGACTAATGAAGGATGAATCAACACAATTATTTTATTTTTATCAGCTCCAAACTCATGTATGTTCACTAACTCTCCTCCAAAATCCCAATTTTAATATTACTTTTTATAAGCAATCATAACGCCGATGGGTGCAAGCCCTCCATGTATCAAATTCATTTCAACTACCGAAAATCCATGCTTCTCAATAAAATCTTTAAATTGTTTTTTATTCCATTCTTGATACATCTTAAATCCCACAACGGACATTATCCATTTTTTTGAATTTACTTTGGGTCCCTTCTTTCCATAGAAAAGTAGGAGCAGACAAAATGCCATTAGGTTTTAATACTCTGTATATTTCTCTCATTGCCTCATCCGGCTCCGGCATAATATGAAGTGCATTAGCAATTACAACGCAATTAAATTCACCATCAGAAAAAGATAATGAGGTTGCGTCAGCTACCTCAAAGGTAAGGTTTTCGTTTTCTCCACGCTTCCTTGCTTCTAAAATCATCTGTTCCGAAAAATCTGTCCCAATCCAATTTTTAGCATATTTTGAAAGATTAAATGATAACTGACCTGAACCGCAAGCAAGTTCAAGTACGTTCATATTTCTATTCAAGTAAGGACGAATATACTCACAAACATTATCATAAACTCCTTTATCCTTCTTCATAAAAGGAGCGTACAGCTTGGCGAATTTATTCCAAAACTTTTTATTGCTTTTATCATTCACTGCTAACACCCTCTTTTCAACAATATGTTTTAATCAATCTCAGCTTTTATCATTTTGCAATACTCTTCTACATTCGTTGTTATCTTTGTACAATGGTTTTGTCCCTTCCATATTCTTAACGCTGCATATGGATACTCTTTTGAAATAGCTCTCTTTGCATATTTTAAATTAACTTCTTTGGATCCATAACAGAATATGCACCTCTTTTGTTCTGCTTCTGATAACTTCGGAAGATCTACAAATGCACAATCATGGCAGATATTTTTAATGCTTTGTTTATCTATTCTGATTAGATTTTCAGTCATCATTCGTCCCTTTGTTTCTCCATATATGCTTATAATTTTTCTATTAGCTGAGTCACTATTTTTAATCGCTTTTTTCCGTTCATATAGAAAAATATTTCTTATAATAAACTCTAAAATACTCGCATTTTGACATAAACTACAGCCCTCAAATAAGGCTTTAACTATCTTTATATCCTTATGCTTTAATAATTCCAATAACACTACTCCACCTATTGATGCTCCAAAAGCAAGAGAAACTTCAGCAATATCATTTTCTTTAAAATAATTGTATAAATTCTCACTTTCTTGTTTTACCGACAAATACTTCCTATCTATCAATTTACCATGAGCAGACAGATCCGGAATAATGTATCTATACTCATTTCCAATATTATCGGCAATTAACTTTTTCATTCCCTCAGCAGAAGAAAGCATCGGATGTATGAGTAAAACTATTTTTTCTTTATCTTTATTTATGTCAATATATTCCATTTTGAACACCTCACAAACGGAAGTTAGTCTACATTAACTAATAATATTTTATCATTTTTAAGCCATTTTTTCTATATCGGCTTTTCATGTTGCTTAACAGTATTTTGCAAAGAAAGGTTAAGCACCTTTTTCGATACTTAACCTTTCTTCTTTACGAATTAGAGATGTGATTAGCTGATAAAATTCATCAATAATTTTTTGTAAAAACTTTCCGCTTTCATCATCACTTTTAGCAATCTTTTGATAGTCTCCTACAAATATTATTGGAAGTTTTCCATGTAGTATGTTAAATAATTTATAGGCTTCATTCTGTCTATCAGTCGTGATTCTATCAAAATCATCAATTACAAGCACCTTATTATTTGACAAAAATTTTGGCAAAAGACATATATACATTGAATCAGATTTTACTTTTAAAAGTTGATAAACCGTAACTATTAAAGCAATTATAGTGCTAAGTATGATGAGAAAATTGTGAAAATAAATTGGTAGACCTAAAAAGATTAATAAGTCCTTTAAATAACTTAGTAATCCTAAATTTATAGCAGGAGTCATTAAGACACTAGTAACTACTGCAATCACAATTAAAAATCTAAGTAGATAATATAAAAATGGATGTAAGAGACTAAAAGCTATCGCAGTCACACTTCTCTCATCATGTGCTTCCCAAAGCTTTAAGTAAATAAATTTAGTGCTTTTTGCTTGCCCTTCCACTTTTTTTAGGAAAGTTGTTTTGCCACTCCCCCATACACCATTTAGAAAAAAAGTTTGAAAGATATCCTCTTCTGTATTTTGCAATTTTTGTAAAATAATCTTAGAAAATGTTTCTTCAGCAACTTTTGTTGAAACTTTATCAAATCTGATTTCTTTCATATCGAACTCCTATTTTAAGTATCGCTTTGTTAATATTAGTATATCATATACTTTTTAATCAAAGAAAAAAAGAAACAGCTAGTAACAATATATTGACTGTTTCAAGGAGACTATGAAAAAGAAAAGTTTTAGCATTATTTATAATATATAGGTGTGGGCTTAAATAAGTCCTAACCTACCCAAACGGCTAGTTTGTTGTCCTATATACTGAGAGGTCCTGACGTTTTTATTCCCAGATTCTAAGGCATTTGAAACTGGAAGTAATGAAAAAGATAGTTAGTATCCTTCTATTTGGCTTAGCAACCATATTCTTAATACCATGCTCAAAACAAAAAAGCCTTGATGGGGATTATTATTGGATTAGTGATAATCGAAATGAAAAGATTATGACAGTGGAACTGTTGAGAGTAATGGGGATTCACTATCACTTTAAATACAGATAAGAAAACTTTTAAACTTCTTTTGGAACAACTGAAAACTATTCTTATAAAGATGGTGTTTTTACAGCTAATTTAACGGGAGTTAAAAGAGAATACTATAAAAAAGATAGTAACGCCTACAAAAAGGCTCTGAAAAAGTGGCTCTATAATTTCTGTAGTGGGTAAATCTACTACGGAGATTATGGAGCTTTTTCAGTGTATCAAAAAAGCTCCATAAGACTTATAATGAAAAGCGACTAAACAACTCATTAGGAAGACCTTATGGAACAACTTAAGAATACCACAGAACTCATCGGATTAAAAGACAAAAATATCAAAATCAAGACGGTTTTTAAGGCTGATACCCACATCACGATTGAGGCTAGCCTAGACTATCAGCCTCCACTCTGCCCTCACTGCAAAAGCCAGATGAGCAAGTATGACTTTCAACGAGCCTCTACCATCCCAATCCTTGATGTCCAAGGCATGCCAACAGTTCTCAAACTCAAGAAGCGACGCTTTCAATGTAAGGGCTGTCGTCGTGTAACAGTTTCTGAGACCAGCTTAGTCAAGAAGCATTGCCAAATCTCGAAGCCTGTCCGCCAGAAAATCACACAATACCATACCGAAAAGTTAACTAATACTGCCATCGCTAAGAGACTCCACCTTTCAGTATCTCTTGTCCAACGTCAGCTGGAAGCTTTCACCTTCAAGGAAGATTTTACTCGTCTTCCTGAGGTTCTATCAGTAGATGAATTTTCTCGAAACAAGGGACAACTAGCTTTCATTGCTCAAGATTTTGAGACCAGAAAGATTGTCACTCTCCTTGAAAACAACCGACAAACCACCATCAAAAACTACTTTTATCGCTATCCTAGAACTGTTCGTGAGGCGGTTAAAGCCGTTACTGTGGACATGTCTGGGTCTTACATTCCAATCCTAAGACCCTTCGCTCTCCTATTTTTAGGCTCAGGCTGAAACAGTCTCTCCCCAGACTGTTTCACTCCCCAAAGCTAAAATTGTGCTTGACCGCTTCCATATCGTCCAACACCTTGGCAGGGCTATGATGGCGACCAGAATTGCCATGGTGAAGACCTTTGACAAGCATTCTCTCCCTTATCGAGCCATGAAGAATCACTGGAGAATCCTGCAAAAGGACAGTCGCAAACTCTCTGACAAACGCTTTTATTCACGAACCTTTAGGCAAACCTTGACTCCAAAAGAAATTGTTAAGAAAATTCTAGATTTATCGGAGGAGCTCCGCTATTACTATGAGCTGTATCAACTCTTATTATTCCATTTTCAAGAGAAGAATACCGACCATTTTATGGCACTGATTGACGACAACCTTCCCTTTGTCAATCCTATATTTACCGCTGTCTTTAAGACCTTCAAGAAATACAAACCCTACATTGCAAACGCCCTGGAGCTCCCTTATTCTAACGCCAAGCTAGAAGCCACTAACAAACTCATCAAGGACATTAAGCGTCAAGCTTTCGGATTTCGAAACTTCAAGAACTTTAAAACAAAAATTCTCATCGCTTTGAACATCAAAATAGAGAGAACCAATCTGATTCTCTCTAGATGTTAGTGATGAGTCACCCACTACAGTTGACAATGAGCCGAAAAATAAGACAGTAACCTCAGAATAGATACTGTCTTATCTCTTTTTTTACTTAAAGCCTTGATAGACTTGACAAATGGTAGAAAAGAACCGTGAGTTCTTGCCAGAAGCTGAAGTTAATCCTTCAACCTGGAAAACCCGCAGAGGTGACTTTTTCTATACATTTCGATTTTTCTGGCAATAATCATTAACCGATAAATATGTCTGTGAATCACCCAGCGACTCCGCTATGTCCATAATCCGCGGTGGTAGTAATCCCACTCGCTGGACAAGTTCGTGATCGCTGAACAATTCCCGTGGACTGCCGGCGAAGCCAAACTTCCCGTGTTCCATAACATACACCGACTCAAACTCGGCGGCGACCCAATCCATATCATGGGTGATGGTCACAACTTGGTGGCCCGATTCAGCCAACTGATGGAAAATTGCGGTCAACTTGCGCCGGCTTTCCCAATCAAGCGACATCATCGGCTCATCAAATAAATAAATCGCCGGATCCACTGACAAAACTGTGGCAACGCTCAACAGCTTGCGTTCCGACAATGACAGGTCATATGGACTTTCAGCTGCTTTATCATCCAAGCCAACTCTTTTTAGAGCCGCTAAAGCCCGCCTCGTAATCGTGTCGTGGTCATCCATGACCTGCGCGACACTCCACTCCACCTCTCGTTGAACGGTCGGGTTGAAAAGCTGATCGTCAGGATTCTGAAAAGTAATCCCAACCTTCAGTAACTTTTCGACTGGTTTAAGATCATTAAAATTTTCTCCATCGATCTTAATCACACCGGTTTGTGGTGTCAGCAAGCCCGTCAACAATTTGAAGAGCGTTGATTTGCCGGCACCATTTTGGCCGACAATCGCCACCATCTGATCGGCGAAGTGTTTGTCTTCAACATCCAAGCTAAAGGACCGTTTCGGATAAGTGAACGTCAGGTGGTTCAGTTCAATTGTGGACATAACGAACCTCCTTCAGATCAGCGTAATTCACCGGATACCGGCCATCAGCCAAGTGCCAATCCATTTTTTGAGCAAGTTGCTGGATTGTCGGGGCTGGAATCTGCCAGTCAGCTGCCAAATGATTAAACACCTCACTCGGCCTGCCCTGGGCTACCATTTGACCCTCGTGCAGCACCCACACAACGTCGGCGACTTCGCACAAATCGTCAATTTCACTGGTGACAATGAAGACAGTCGTCTCTTTGACTTGGGCCAGCCATTGGAAAAATTGTCGGCGGCCAAGGGGATCCATCTCACTGGTCGGATCATCCATAATCAAAACAGCCGGGTTAGCCGCAATCGCCGTGGCAATTGCCAACCGCTGGATCTGACCACCGGAAAGGCTCTCGGGACGCAAATTCAGCTGTTCAATCAGCCCCATTTGCGTGGCAACTTCTTCAACCCGTTTTTGAATCAGTCCTTCAGCCATTCCCTGATTAATCAAGTCAAAGGCGATTTCATCGGCAACCGTGTCTGCCAACCCGCTTAGTTGGCCAGCTGGATTTTGCAGTACAACTCCATTCATGGCATTATAAACGAGCCAATTGTCGGACACTCTCTGGCCAAACATGTGCCAGTCGCCCTCAATCTCAGCAGACACAATTTTGGGAATGACCCCTGCCAGCACACGGCACAAAGTCGATTTGCCGGAGTGGCTATTCCCGATAATCCCAACCACCTGGCCGGTATGAACCTCCGCGTTAATCTGAAGCAGTTGTGGTTGCTCAGTACCCGGATAACGGGTGGTCAAATTTTCAATTACAATCCGTTTATCTTCGTCCATATCTTCCACCCAATCAATAAAATTGCCAATCCAGTCAGACCAATGTGCAGCGTCCGCGACAGGCGATACACGCGCTGGGAGGTTCTGACAGTCCGGTTGAGATTATCAAAACCTCTCAGTTGGAGAGAAATCGACCGCGCCATCGATTGATCCAAGGTCTTAATCACCAATGGAATTAGAACCGGCAAGACTGACTTTAATTTCTGAATCAACGTTTTTTGCGGATTGGTTCCGCGAACTTTTTGTGCCTGCTGGATTTTCCGCATATTGCGCATCATTTCCGGCAAAATATAACACACCGACATCAGAACGTAGACGGTTTTATAAGACAATCCGGACAGTTCCAAATAGGCCGCGTTTTCTGAAATACTCGTGGTCACCATAAAAAAGCCACTGGTCAAAATAATCACCAATACTCGACAACCCAGAGTGGTGGCGTAAATCAGGCCTTCTTTGTAGAACGACACCCCAAGCACAGAAAACAGCACAGTTTGATTCCGACTGTAAAATAACCCTTGGATGATCAGCATGGTGCAAATCAGAAACAGGCTGAATCCCACCGCCTTAAAGGTGGTAGAACTCAATTTGGAAAATAACAATAGCAGTGTTGCGACAAGAATTAATCCGGCCTGAAGCAATAAATTCATACTGGCAAAGCTCAACAACGTCATGTCCAAGATGAACAAGAGCTTAGTAATCGGATCGATCACCTGGTACCACTTGAGCTTGACCCGTGGCGCTCCAGAAATCAATGTTTGATCAGTTATCATTTATCACCGCTAAAGAAGTGCACCATCCGCTTCGGCAGCTGACGATAGATGAAGAATGCCAGGTAGGCCACGCATACTTTATCCAAAATATCCAAGACAAACTCATCGGTAAATGAGGCCAGCCACACTGGTGCATGATTGGCGACCATTACCGCAAACAATGAGTCACCCCAAGCGATACCGGTCTGGCCACCCCAAAAGATGACGTTGAGTGGCGTTGAAATGACAGCTGAAACGATGGCAATAATAATAGCAGAAACAAATACTCGTCGCGCTGACGAGAACCACCCATTAGCGTGCAAAACTCCGACAGCAATCCCAATTCCGATGCTGGTAATCGCATACACGGTTGAAATTGGCGATAAGGTCAGCCCATAGATCACGTTGTTGATGAAACCACTGATGCCACCGGCAATCGGCCCAGCCAACATGCTGGCAAGAAAAGTTCCCAAAGACCCCAGCCAAACGGGCAACTTTAACCCCTCCGCCAAGGCTTTGGCAACATAGTTAATTCCCACGGCAGCGGGAATCAAAGTCATGGTGGCAGCACTTAACTTAAATTTCCACATACTGGTACGATGAATCGGTTCTGTTTTCATAATCTTCTCCTTTTGTTTTTAAAGAGCCGTGTCGGGAATGACTTTCGGACGCAACGCTCTATAGTATAGTTAACAGAACTCTTAGGTCTTTTCACTGTACTAACCGTAGTCGACATAAGTTAATATAGTAAAATTACTATTTTCGAGTTCTTACTCATATCATACGCTTATTCTCAAAATTATCAAGTCTTTTCTGAAAATTCTGCGAAAAAGTTCGGTAATTGAAAATGCCCAGCTCCTGCTAGACATCTTTTGTTTTTATAATGACTTTAATCGTTATTACTTATACTTCTTTTTTAACAAGACAACATCTAGTCTGTTACATAAATCTCGCCACAGCTATAGAGGGCAGCTTTTCCTGCAAGGTAAATCCGATTTCCCTCCAAGCAACAAATAAGAACTCCGCTTCTCTCAGAAGCTTGGAAAGCCTTAAATTCTGTTTGTTCCAACTTACTAGCCCATAAAGGAATGACATGACAATGCCCTGAACCACAAACTGGATCTTCCTTGACTGACAATTTTGGAGCAAAACTACGTGTGACAGTATCGTATTTTCCCCTCTAGCAGTGATATTTAAGAGGAGACCATCTAAAGCTTTGACTCTGTCAAAATCTGGTGTCGCATCAATAACATCATTTTCATGGGGTAAGATACAGACTAGGTCTCTTCCCAGCCACGCTTCAAGCGGACGCACACCGATTGCTTCTTCCATCTCACTTGTGACTGGAACTTGCTGCGTAGCATACACTGGAAAATTTAGCTCATAATACTCAGCTTTCTTAGTAACCACAAGTTCGCCACTTTGTGTTGCAAAGGTTAGACTCTCAACATCCACTTCTATAAATTGAAAGAGAACGAAGGCAGTTGCTAAAGTAGCATGACCACACAAATGGTATATTGACTAATTGGTCTGGACTACTCCTTAATTTGTTATATTTATTACTCGTGGTGCTAGTTAATTTCAAAATACCATAAAAAGCCCAAAAGGACTATACTGTAAGTGACTAAACAAACAGAGAGGACGTCCAAATGAGCCACTTACAGTATACCGCTAAATCCCATCACTTACAATGGAATATCAAACAATTATCAAAACTTTGTTATCAGCTGTATCGTGATTATTGCCCTGAACCTTTCAAACATCGTCGCAATATTAGTCTATCTAAAGTTTCAGACCAATCTCTGAATCTATGGTTCTATGGGTTCAAAGTTTATATGCTGGTCACCCTATCAGGATATATTCTAAACTACGTTGTGACATCAGCCTCTGTTCACGATATTAGAGTAGTTGATGACTTATTGGAAAACTGCCATCACTCTTACATTTTGGCTGATTTGGGCTATCTTAGTCGCGAGCTTAGAAATAGTTTGGAACAAAAAGGTTATCATCTTTGGACTCCCTTGCGTCAAAATATGGCAGGGGCTAAGCAACATAATCATTGGAAACTGATGGCTATGAGAAGGACTATTGAAACACGTTTTTCAGAACTTTGTACGCTTTTCGATATGGAACAAACACTAGCTAGAGGAAAAACAGGATTGCAATTGAGGATAGAGCAAATCGTACTAGCCTATAATCTGAGATATTTTGAAATTAACTAGCACCACGGGTTAAATAATGATATTTCATAATGCTAGTACCTCTTATTAGTTCTTTAGTTATATTATATACATGCTTTAACAAAAAGAAAACCCCAACACGTATCATGTTAGGGTAGAGAATATGAAAAGAAAAGTTTTTGGAGTATCTAGATGATAGAATAACAGACTTAAACTATGCTAAAATAAGTTATTAATTATTTTGTTCTTACTATGCGCGTGGTTAATCACCTAAAAAGCATAGAAAAGAAGAGTTACTATGACTACTACTATTACTGTTAGATTAAATCAAAAAGAAAGAGTATTCGCAAAATCAACTTAAAACGTTAAATAAAGAAAACCGCTAAGCAATAACTTAGTGGCTTTTTAGTTTAATTGATTTATTCTTGTCGATAGTAAACATTGTCATTCGTTAAAGGTGTAGTTTGAAAACCTGCTTGGATACGGTTTTTTGTTGTATCAGAACTATCGCCAAGGTGACTAGTAACTCCTTTAGGATATAAGAAAAATAAACCTGCTCCTGCTGTTGGTCTGTTAACTTGTAAACCAAGATAAGGTATTGAACTATTTAACTCCGTGCTTAAATCAGGTACAGTCAATGTTGTTATATCAGTTGATGATGTTTGATTAAAGGTAACTGTGTTGTCACTATTAATAGTGAAGTAGCTACCATCACTTGCAACCCATGTGCCATAGAGAGTTGAGAAGTCACCGTCTAGAACCTTTGCAAGGTCAATACCATTTGGATAATAGCCTATTCCTCGATAGCTTGTTTCAGCTGTGATCCATTTGTGTTCTGCTAATCCGAACATTTCAAGTATTCCATCAGCTGTTATGCGATATTCTACTTTTTCTCCATTTGTCAACGACCAACCATACAATGTAGCATAAACTAAACCATCATCATGGGCTTTTACTGTTACGTGAAAGTTGGTAGGTGAGACTTCTAGACCTTTTAGATTAGTGTATGATGCAATTACCCATTCTCCTACTTGGTCTGTTGTTAGTTTTGTTGTATCTACTTCTTCTTTTAGTGAGGTTGCTACTGAGCTACTAGCATCTGTTTTTGATTCGGTAACTTTACTACTATTAGTTGTTTTTGACTTTGAAGTACTGCTTGTTGCTTGCTCGTTTTTAGTGCTTTTTTGTGTGTTTGATTGATTATATATAAATGCTCCGCTAATACCAGCTAGTACTACTAGCGAAAAGATAATGGCTTTTTTAGGCTTCCTCTCTTTAGTACACTCTGTTCGTTTAAATGGCGGTTGATTATTCATAGTTATGTCTCCTAATTCTACTTCTTTTTTAGCACGCGCTTCTACATCAAAACACTAGGGTGCTAGGCGTGTGATTTACTATTATTATAGTAAAATTCAGATAAAAATACCCCTCTGTAATGAATAGAATCAATTCCGAAAGTCCGTTTCTTGCCATCTATCACTCTTTGGAGGAACATTTTGACCATCAAAAAAGAATATGGTGTGCTCAAATCGCCTTGTTCAGTGTGATTTAGAATTGAAAGGAGTACTGTCCTCCCCAAAAGGGCAGACGCCACCCTTGGTCTTAAGGGAAACTTTTAAAGTTAAACACCCCAACTGGCCAAATGTGACGTCTGCCCGTGATTGAGCTTGTACAAGGCGAAGCCTACCATGACTAGAAGGCTCATGGTGACAACTACTTTCATTTTAGCTAAGCCCCTAATGATGTGATTTCCCAAACGAAAATCCCTGTCCAATCGCCCATTTAGCCTCGGCTGTCCGAAGACTTATCGTAACCTTTGTAGACCAACTCAATCGCTTTACCATTGTCAGTCACATACCAAACTTGGCCACTCTGATTGTCAATCAAATCAGTATCTAAATACTGTCTGGTCTCGTCCTCTTTCCACTGATGCTTATTGTCAACGATAGGGATAATTGCGGCTTCTTCTAAGAGAGTCTGGAGAGGCTTGCCGCTATAACCTTTATCAGCCATTAGGCACTTGGCTCTGTCAAGAATGGTCTGACTCATGTTTTTGATTATTCTTTTGGCAATTGTCGGCTCTCCTTTAGAAGCTGGTGTCACTTCCCAATCAACTGGTAAGCCGTACTTAGTATCCGCAAATAAGTGGAGACGATACCCAAAATGCTTAGTGCTTAAGACCTGACCGTTAGGTAATTGCGTCTCTTTCTTGGAGAAATCAGCGTCTAAATCAGAGCGGTGGTCCCGTCTTTTCTTATTCTTTTGATACGGACTAGCGTAACTGTCTAGATACTTCCCGTCTAAGGTCAAATGGACACCAAAATCAGGTAAGCTGTCATAGATCACGGTGACCGCAGTTTTAGCCCAAGCCTCTAAGTTGTCACCGACTGCTTCTAAGTCTGTCATAAAACGTGAGAAACTGGCTGCCGATGGGGCATGGACTTTCTTGGAGCTCCCATCTTTTAGAGTAACATAGTGAGTCTAAAAGTCACAGATTTGACGTAGCTGACTGTTAGAGTTGAGTTGACGAATCAGTTGCTTGTCAGTTTGAAATTGAAGCACTAATTTGACAATATAGGCTATAAAGTAAGACTCAACGCTATAGTCTTGACGCCCTCCCTTACGTTTGGATTCTATCTGTTCAAGTAGACCTGTCTCAGGAAGGCTATCAACCACAGCTAAAATTTTTTTCTAAATCACCTAGTTCTGTCTCCTCAAAGAGGTTGAGTTGTGTTACACTTTTCATTGTAAGACCTCGCTGTTTTTTTACAATTCTATTATAACGCTTTGACGTTTCACTGAGGCTTACAAAAGGGAAAATCGCCATTCTTTCGGCTCTATAATTTCTGTAGTGGGTAAATCTACTACGGAGATTATGGAGCTTTTTCAGTGTATCAAAAAAGCTCCATAAGACTTATAATGAAAAGCGACTAAACAACTCATTAGGAAGACCTTATGGAACAACTTAAGAATACCACAGAACTCATCGGATTAAAAGACAAAAATATCAAAATCAAGACGGTTTTTAAGGCTGATACCCACATCACGATTGAGGCTAGCCTAGACTATCAGCCTCCACTCTGCCCTCACTGCAAAAGCCAGATGAGCAAGTATGACTTTCAACGAGCCTCTACCATCCCAATCCTTGATGTCCAAGGCATGCCAACAGTTCTCAAACTCAAGAAGCGACGCTTTCAATGTAAGGGCTGTCGTCGTGTAACAGTTTCTGAGACCAGCTTAGTCAAGAAGCATTGCCAAATCTCGAAGCCTGTCCGCCAGAAAATCACACAATACCATACCGAAAAGTTAACTAATACTGCCATCGCTAAGAGACTCCACCTTTCAGTATCTCTTGTCCAACGTCAGCTGGAAGCTTTCACCTTCAAGGAAGACTTTACTCGTCTTCCTGAGGTTCTATCAGTAGATGAATTTTCTCGAAACAAGGGACAACTAGCTTTCATTGCTCAAGATTTTGAGACCAGAAAGATTGTCACTCTCCTTGAAAACAACCGACAAACCACCATCAAAAACTACTTTTATCGCTATCCTAGAACTGTTCGTGAGGCGGTTAAAGCCGTTACTGTGGACATGTCTGGGTCTTACATTCCAATCCTAAGACCCTTCGCTCTCCTATTTTTAGGCTCAGGCTGAAACAGTCTCTCCCCAGACTGTTTCACTCCCCAAAGCTAAAATTGTGCTTGACCGCTTCCATATCGTCCAACACCTTGGCAGGGCTATGATGGCGACCAGAATTGCCATGGTGAAGACCTTTGACAAGCATTCTCTCCCTTATCGAGCCATGAAGAATCACTGGAGAATCCTGCAAAAGGACAGTCGCAAACTCTCTGACAAACGCTTTTATTCACGAACCTTTAGGCAAACCTTGACTCCAAAAGAAATTGTTAAGAAAATTCTAGATTTATCGGAGGAGCTCCGCTATTACTATGAGCTGTATCAACTCTTATTATTCCATTTTCAAGAGAAGAATACCGACCATTTTATGGCACTGATTGACGACAACCTTCCCTTTGTCAATCCTATATTTACCGCTGTCTTTAAGACCTTCAAGAAATACAAACCCTACATTGCAAACGCCCTGGAGCTCCCTTATTCTAACGCCAAGCTAGAAGCCACTAACAAACTCATCAAGGACATTAAGCGTCAAGCTTTCGGATTTCGAAACTTCAAGAACTTTAAAACAAAAATTCTCATCGCTTTGAACATCAAAATAGAGAGAACCAATCTGATTCTCTCTAGATGTTAGTGATGAGTCACCCACTACAGTTGACAATGAGCCGAAAAAGTATGGTTACGACAGATAGAAAAAATGACTTAGAGACTTTCTCTAGGTCATTTTCTTGTTATTAAAAGGAGTTTCGCATGGCGTTTAGCTTCTACTTCTGTCAATTGTTTAGGATTCCAAGCATAGCTAATAGATTGTCCCTTATCATACAATCCCCAGATTTTGAACTTTGGATAACATTGTTTTATCAAAGAGGTGAATTGAGTATCTGCTAACTCTGGTAAATCAATATCTGAAATGAAGTTTACTTGATTCATTAAATGATTAAACTTTTCTAATGTGCTAGGCTCAAATTCGTTGTAATCAGAGATGATATAATCTTTAACTTGGTCAAAATAACCGATAATGTGTTTATTCTTTCTAGTTAGGTAATCTTCTACAATCTGTCTTGCAGATAGCCTATTGATGTCTAATTCAAAGTTTAAAAAGTCTGTCAAACGAGTTTTGAGAGCTTGACCAGAAACTTGTAATGCCGTTTCTACCTCTTGAAAAGCCATTTGCTGATAAAAAATCTTAGTTAGAAGCACAATATCAGGCATTAAGAGAAAAGCTGAGTAAAAATTAGCCTCTCTTTCTTGTAGAGAATCATCATGAAAATCAGTGAATACTCGCCCACTGTGATATAATAAGATGTGCCCTAATTCATGACATTTTGTAAAATTTTGACGAGTAATAGAATCACTATCTTGATAGGAAATCGTTAAAACATCATCATTGATATTAAAACCTGCTATATCTATCCGGATATGGTGAGGAATAACCAGTATATTTTTCTTGTTGACTTCATAATTGAAGTAATCCTGAAAAGTATAATAAAGAGGATGTACTTTATTTAATTTCATGAATGGATAAAGTGATTGTTTGACACGATTCCAAACATTAAAGTAAATTCTTTGCACGAAACATCAGTCTTTCTTTTCTTTATTCATAGCCTTAATGGCTTTTTCTCTCTCTAACAGAAATTCTCTCAAATCTTCTTCTAGTATTTTTTTCTCTTCATCAGATAAATTTTTAGAAGTTTTCCGATACAGAACTTCAAATGTTGATAAATCAATCTCATCTGAATTTTTGTAGTCAGATTTACCTAAAAGATAATCTGTCGAAACATTATAAAATTGCGCAAACTTTTCTAATGTTTCTGAAGATGGTTTTCTTCGTCCATTTTCCCATTGGGCATATGAAGGTTGCGATATATTTAAACTTTTAGCTATATCGTTTTGTGTCAGATTGGCTTCTAAACGCAGAGCCTTTAAGCGTTCAGGGAACATTTTTGTACCTCTTTAAAAAAATTTCTTTTTTTTACAAAAAACTCTTGACAATATAGTCACAAGACTATATAATATAAATATAGTCAGTTGACTATATAATAATTTTGCTAGACTTGACCTAAAAGTGAAATTAACTTCAATAAAGAATAGACAAGGCAATTTAGCAAAATAGTTGAATTTGTTCTTTGAAAATTGAATAAAAAAGTGCGTCAGACAACCTCACTCAAGCTTAGCTGACCAACACACAATAATCATTTAACAACTATTATTGTACAGGTTTTATCGCAAAAAGTCAAGGAGGTTGGAGTAGATGAACACAAAAATCCTTTGGAGTTATCTCACGCACTCGGCTTTTTGCCCCTCTTGACCGGATAACAAAGGGGAACTGCTGGCGCTGGTGGCGTCGGAAATGCTGACAGGTAAGATTCGTTCTGCTGGGGTAAGCATAGGCGGTTAATCGCGGCTATAGTGAAGTGAGATGACTATAATAACAGAGATTAGTCAAGTACAGCTATAGGACGGTGATAATAACAATGAGTGTGCGACGATATGAGCACGCCCTAAACAGGATTTCCTGTTTAGAAGAGTAGAAAATTGAAATTCAAAGTCACATCAATCAATAAACTTTAATTTTTTCCTCTATATTTGTAATTTTCTTTTGAAATATGGTATAATAAAGAAAATTACATTGAGAGGTGATGAAATGACACAAGAGGATATTTTATCTGAAGAACAGTGTCAACTACTTGTTGATGCTCTCCTTAAAGGAAACGAAGAATTTTGCGAAGAAATGAAAGCAAAAGAAAAAACAGAGCCGATTTACTCTGCTGCTAAAAATGGACGAGGAAATAAAATTGATAGTCGTCTTATCAAAACTTTTGCGAATCAAAAAATCAGCTTCATACAAGATTACAGTATAAAAAAAGCTGGATATAATTGGGACTACGGTGAGTATATTTGTGAAACACCTTTTGGTCGATTCTTATTTGTCATTAAATCTGACAAGGCATTAAAAAGAGCCTTTCCTAAGTCCAATAGTGATGAAAATCTTTCTGAGGATGAGGATAAAAAATATTTTGAAAATTATTTGGGAATTAACCAAAAAATAATTCGTCAAAGCAAAGAGCCTGTTGAAGGTTTATTTGAGATTCCGATTCCTCTTTTTGAAGAAGATAGAAATTCTGAAATCTTGTTAATCCCAGATGAAGTTGCTCATGAGGATATCGATTTCTTTTTTGTTCTGACTTATAAAACATCTGGCGAAGAGATAACAAGTATTGAGCTGACATTCCCTAATCCCGTTTCAAATGACCTACGATTAGCACAAGACTTATCAAGATACATTCAAACAAGTCAAATTAATGGTAACAATAGTCAAAACCCTATCAATACTACTTCTCCTCAAGAAAAAGATGAGGACATAGAAAACTTTGACGAAGGAGTGATTGAAACGAAGAAAAGTAAGTAAAAAATAAAACGTAAAGGGGGATTCACTCGTGTTTAACGGTGATATATTAAAACAATTACGCCTTTTATATGGCATGACAAGAAAGGAGCTGGCGGCTAAATTAGATATAACTGAGCAAGCAGTTTGGCAATTCGAAAAAAATGAAATCTCTCCTAAAACATCAGTTAGACTTAAAATGACCAATTTATTTGGAGTACGTTCAGACTATTTTTCACAAGTAAGTTCCAATTCAAATTTTGACATGACATCCGTAGCTTTCAGAAATGAGGCAGAAAGCACACGAAAAGCCACAGATATACAAGAAGCTTATCTAAATGCGTTGGATTCTCTTACCGTATTTCTTGAAAGTATGGTGATGATTCCTAATCAAAAAATTATAGATTTAGTAAACATTCTTTCTCAAAAAGAACCAGACAAGAATAATCTAGAAGAATTGGCGCTGTTTACTAAAGAGTTTCTAGGTATCTCTGACGATAATAGTGACCTTCTCTATCAATTGGAAAAGTCTGGTATTTATATTTTTGAAAGAAAAATGGCTAACAATGAAGACGCCTATAGTATCTGGTCTAACACAAATAGACCATTTATTATTTTAGGAACTGGGAAGACTGCCGTGAGACGAAATTTTGATTTAGCTCACGAATTAGGACACCTTCTCCTACATCGAAATATTGATTTTAGCACCTTGTCTAGAGATGAGTTTTTAGAGAAGGAATCGGAAGCCAATAACTTTGCTTCTTACTTTTTACTTCCACGAGAAAACTTTATTCAAGACATGGCTAATCTTGTTGGAAAGCGGGTAAGCAATCCCGATAACTATATTGACTTAAAACGGAAGTATACTGTTTCCATACAAGCACTGGAATACCGTGCCTTTAAGTTGGGCTTAGTTAGCCCTTCACAACATGGATATTTTTACAGATTGATTAACAAAAATAATTATAAAACATTTGAAAAACTTGATGACGAAATCATTGTAAAAAGACCATCTAAAGTCAGAAGCATGTTAAACACGATTTTGTTAAATATCTTGACGTTGGAGAGCCTATCTAGTGCTTTAAAGGTTGATAGCCGTTTCTTAGCTCATCTGTTATCGGTGCAGCCACAATTTTTTGATAAATATAAAAAAACGATTAGCGACGAAGATAAGTTTGATAACATTATCCGTCTGAATGATGTGTCTAGGGGGTCTATTTAAATGCCCAACAATAACAACTATAACCCGAAAATCTTAGACGCCTTGGCTGAAGCTAAACGGATTTCTCGAGATAAAATGGTTGTTTCTTATGGCAGCTTGACAGAGTTGAAGAAAGCTCTTGAAACTTAATAATGCTAGTATAGACAGTTCTTAATGGAGCTGTCTTTTTTATTTTCTACTCCTCTAAGCTGATAAAGCTACTTAACACATTCTAAAAGAAAGTGAGGTAACACTATGACCTATTATGAACAAAGTTTTCAGAGATTATATGAGAACTTTGTTTTTTCTTTGAAAATCTATCCGGATAACCATTATCAAAAGGTCTTATGTTATCAAGTGCTAGAAAAAATGGATAAGTTGTTTCACGACTACCAAAAACTAGGCTTGCCAACGGTTCAGTTAGTACAATGGAAAAATCACTACAAATTTAAAATTCAACAGTATTACATTATGAATGGAGGTACAACATGAATTATTTTGAAGAACGATTCCAACAAATCTATGAGAAGTTTCTTTTCTCCCTTAAAATTTATCACACGAATCCTACACACTGTGAAACGTGCTACCGAGACTGTCTAAACGAAATGGACAGTCTTTTTTTACGCCATGATACCCATGACCAGTTTGCTAAAGAGCTTTTGAATTGTAAAAAGACTTTTCAATTTAAAGTTAAAAAAGCCTATTTTGGAATGTAAGGAGGACGGTATGACCAGAGTAAGAGCACCTGCAGATTAAAAAGATGAGTTGATTTTTTGACCTAGACAAGTCATAAAACGGTCTAAACAAAATAGAAATTGAGGTAAACCTAATGGAAATTACAAAAGTATTCGTTGACCAAAACCAAGTCTTAGGAAATGAGGTCTTTGTCTCAGGTATGGAAGAAGTCCGTGCCAATGATTATAACCCTGTCTCTTATCGTATCTTTGAAATTTCAAGTCGAAAAGAGCCCTCTGCCTTTCTCATTGTAGAAGGATTTAAAATGTCAGATGTCCCTGAAGGGCGTCAAAAGGTTGTCTTCCCTCGTGGGATTGCTATTGAACGCCGTAACTTCCGCTTTGGAGGCAAACGTAAACATGAAAATGTCATTGTGGCGGAAGAAATGCGTACGGTAAAGTCTAAATAAGAAATAGAATAGGAGAAATACTATGACTGTAAAATTTGCTGCTGATGTGATTGAAACTTTTGATACTGCCAAAACACTTGGAACACTTAATTTTCTTGAAGCTCTTCCTAGTATGAAATGGGAAGATTACCTTGAAGAAGGAACGGGTGAAGAAAAGCGTCGTGAAACAAATGAAGTGGACTATGTAGATGTGAAGCTCTACTCTTCTGCTGTAAACGGGGACATTACCGTAACGGTTCCACCTGAAGCCAAAGTGGCGCAAATGACCGCTGAAAAGAACTACAATGAGGAAGTAACGCTGGTAGCTCCTACAGCTCGTTTCTGGTCAAATTCAGAAACTATTAACAATCGCCGTGTCCTAACAAGTGGGGTTAAACTACGGGCTAAAGATGTGGTGTTAGTGGGGAAGCCTGAACCTAAAAAGGAAGGATAATCGCCTATGAAGCTGTTCACCTATCGGGGGATTCGTGTTCGGAAGTTTCATGAAAAAATCAAACGGCTAACCTTTGCTCTTTTTCTTCTGCCCTTTCTCCTTGGAGGGGGCTTTTTAGCTTACCTGCACCAAGACCAGCTTCAAAGCCAGTTTCAACGTGACCCGCTAACCTACGGGATTCTTTTGGGTGGAAGCTTATTAGGGTTGTTACTACTAGACGACTTAGTGCAAGTAATTTGTTACCGAAAATTTCTTTTCTTTAGCCGTTTAGATAGTTTACGGATTCTTTCCCACTTTTTGCTAGATAATAACTTGTATAAGGTTAAGAAAGTTAAATCAAATCATCACACAAGGGAGCGAATTCTATTACCCAAAGTGTATTTGAAGCGTGACCGTTTTAGTATTACCGTTTCACTCCACCTTCAAGGTAGCCGATTCCAAGACCGTTTTATTGCTCTTGAAAAGCCTCTTGAAATTATGTTTGACGGAGACTTTATGAATAAGCAATTTACCAAAGGCTACGTGTCCTACACCATTGCCATTGACCAATTTTCAGGTCGCTTATCTATCTTTGATGTTAAGATGACTGAAAAAGGCATTTATCTAATGAAAGATGTCTATTGGGATTTCAATAAACACCCACACTTGCTGATTGGTGGTGGAACGGGTGGCGGTAAAACGGTTCTCTTGATGATTTTGATTTGGGTCTTGGCACAAATTGGTTATGTAGAAATTCTTGACCCGAAGCGCTCTGACTTTGTCGGATTGAAACAGATTCCTGTCTTTAAAGGGCGGGTTTACTGGGATAAACAAGAAATGTTAGCTTGTTTAAAGCGTGCTGAGCAGGAAATGGATAAACGTTATGATTACATGACTAGTCACCCTGACTATCAGGCAGGGAAAAAGTATTATGCTTACGGACTGAAGCCTCGCTTTATTGTCATTGATGAATTGGCAGCCTTAGCGGCTAAACTAGAACGGGATTACCAGTCATCTGGAGACTTTATCGAATACCTAACAGAATTGATTTTAAAAGGTCGCCAATCTGGAGTCATCATGATTGTTGCTATGCAGCGTCCTGACGGAGAATACCTCAAAACGTCTTTACGTGACCAATTTATGAAACGAATTTCTGTTGGGCACTTAGAAGATGTTGGGAATAAAATGATGTTTGGGGATGCTAACGCGAATAAAGTTTTTAAAAAGATTGATGAAATTGACGGGGAGGAGATTTTCGGTCGTGGTTATATTGCAAATGGTGGGGAGGTGGCTAGAGAATTTTATTCACCTGTTGTTCCCTTTGAGGAAGGCTTTTCTTTCTTTGAGGAATACAAGAAACTCCCCATCTTAGATGACCCATTATTAGAGATAACGGAAAGAACAGAAACCACGCAAACGCCATCATCTGACTTGACCGTTGAACAAGCGGAATCTTCCCTCCGTCCTCTGAATGACTTTGCCAAGGAAGCAGATGTGCCCATTTCAACCTTACGAAACCTTGTGAAATACATAGAAGAACAGGACTATACATTCAGAAGAGAGGACAACCGTATTCTGCTAGATGAAGCAGACATGGCTTTGTTGGAAGAAATTGTGACAGAGAAAGAACAGACTGACTTGCCTTATAAGCAAGTTGTCCTTCAACACTTTGAAACACCTCCTGAGCCAGCGTAGGCACGAAGGTCAAGGTCAGGGCTACGCCCGTCCGACCTGCCCGACCGAGCTGACAAGCGGGCGTTTTGGGGTGTGCCCTAGGCACGCCCCAAAAGGGCTTAACCTCCCGATACTAATAGGGGGGTTAAAACTAACACAAGCCCTTAAAAGGCTGTTAGATTCCCTATTTCTTTCCGTCACTAGAACAAACACAAAAAGGAGGTTAAAAAGAGTGATAAGCAATACTGATTTAAAACGTATCAGGCTTGAGTTAGGATTTACCCAGCGCAAAATGGCTGCTATGATTGGTTATAGTTACTACAACTACCGAAACATTGAACAAGGTCAGCGAAAAATGACCAAGGAATTTGAAAGGGCACTCTTTCACTTTCTGAATCGCAAATCAGAAACCAAACTAGAAAGCACGGTAGACTGGTTAAAAATTCGGTTCAAAACACTTGATTTTAAAACTGTCATCACATCTGTTTTAAAATTAAAACCAGCGGATTTTTTTCACGAAGAAAAGAGCTTATACAGCTATTCAGATATGGTGACCTATGGTTCTATTCGGGTGCTTTATTCCCATTCTGAAAAGAAAGCAGAAGCTGGAACGCTGATTGATTTAACAGGAGGTGGTTGTCGTGAGCTTGAATTGTTATTAAAGCAACAAAACCGAGATTGGTTTTCTTTTCTTCATGATGTCTTTCTCTTTGCTGAGCAAGAACGAAAAGATAGACCCTTGGAAGACTTTTTAGCCTTTCCACGCTTTGATATTGCTCTTGATGAATTATACAAAAAGTCAGGAAACCTTGACTTATTTGATATTAAAAATCGAATTTTTGACAATAAAATCATCATGAAAAAATTAAAAACTTTTACTGCTATTGAAGGCTTGAAAAAAGTTGAAAATCGTTTTGTTAATCAAGGGCTAACATTGAACTTTGGGAGCCGTCAGTCCAGTCTTATGATTCGCTTTTATCAAAAGGATTATGAACAAGCACTCTTAAAAGATGTGTCCGTTGACTATATCCATGAAGCCTATAATTATAAAAACCGTTACGAGATTGAATTGCACGATACTAAAGCTTTTGACATTTTAAAAGAATGGTATACGCTGGAAACAGACTTGACCAAAATAGGCGCTCGGATTTTAAATAACTATTTTGAAGTGAAAGATTGGAACGGTCACTATGATAGTGAATGGGATAACCTTCTTGGAACACAAGAGGGTTTTAAATTTGTCACACGTCCTCGCCAAATTAACTATGCGAGAACGAAACATTGGGTCACAAAGCAGGTTTCTAGTGCTTTGAAGTTGATGAAGATAGCAGATATTGTTTTTCAAACAGATGAGCTTTCAGAGATTATTTCTGAAGCTTATTTAAGTAATAATCATACCAAACTAGCAGAAGAAATCTGTGAACGAAATGGAGTTGATTTTGATGTCATTGTTGGACAGATATAAACCACTCAATATCCCTGATAAATTCAATCGCCCTCTTCAAACAAAGACCTTCCCAGTCGGCTATGAAGAGCTTTACTTATCATTTTATGATATAGAATTAGTTAAAGATTGGATAGACTACTGGGGACTGCTATATCATCAGCCTAAGAAAGATTCTGAATTGAAATATGCGGAACAATTTAGAAATCAATCCTTTAAAGATGAAAACCACCGACAAAATACGATTAAAAAGGCAGCTAGGCAAGAAGCTAGACAGCCTTTTTTTGATGAATTAACAACAAAACCGCTAAAAATGATGAGTAAAAACGCTCGCTGGGTGGCAGAGATGCTCCTACAGACGGGCTACGCTCAATTGGTACTATAAAAATGAAAGGAAAAATTTAATGGAATATAAAGTTGAATTAAATAGTCTAGACAATTTCAGGGCTTGGTCAGGTGCACGCAATACACTAGCAACTGTCCGTGAACGGGGTGACATGGATAGATTGACCTCGCTTGGTGAAGATATTTTTTCAGGAAGTATCCCCACAGAAACAGAAATCAATGATTGGCTTTGGTTTGATTCTGATGACATCTATCGATTTCTTGGTTATCATGATTTGGTAGAAGATGACGTATGAAGGTTGTAAAGAAAATTTATGAGGGAGTTTCCTATTTTCCTGATAAAAATGAATTCTGGAATCTTTATATAGTCTTAATGAAAGAAAAGGATTATTTTCTGGACGCCTTTGCCAGAAAAACAAATGATATAGAAGCTCTCCCTCAATACCAACATGCCTATTTTACCCTAGATGGAAATATCCTTGACCAAAATTGTGCAATGAATACACAGCTTGTCACCTTATTTAGACAAATCATTTTAGAAAAACAAATAGAATTTATGGAGGAAATCATAATGGCAACACAAAACACATTGGAAAAGAAAATCAGAACTATCTCTTTAGAGTTAGGAGAACTGATGAAAACCCACAATGACAAAGAAGCTTGGACAAAAGCAGGTGAATTAAACGGTCTCCTCAAAAAAGAAGAAGCTAAGCAAGTCCCAGAAGCGCTTGTTGAAAGTCTCCGCTCTGAACTGCGTGGTTACTATTATGTCAATGGAGAAATCAATAAACTTCATAAACAGCTTTATGCCAAAGGGAATAAATTGATTGAACTAGCTAATCAATAAGGAGAAATCATGGATAAATTGAAACTTATTTTTCATCAAGCAAAAGCTTATTTAGGACGTTTTTCTAAACGCCCTAAAAAGAAAAGAAAGCCTAAACTAATCATTGCCAACAAAAAAACAGTCAATCTTGCCGTTCTGTCAGGATTGGCTTTTATTTTACTTGTGGGGCTATTAGGAGGCATTCGGGCTATGACTTTATCCAGTCAAGTCACAAACCTTAAAAAAGCCGTTTCTTCTAACAAATCCGCTTCTGCTACTTCTTCTGCTACAACAATTGATAATCGCTTGCAGTATTATCTGAATGACTTTGTTAATTGTTATTTTACCGTTCCTAGTGATTCAGACGGTCAAACGAAGCATGCAAAACAACTGAATAGCTTTTATGGTTCAGAACCTGATATTCAAGCACAGGGTCAAGTCAAAAATCCTAGTCAATTGAGCTGGTCACGCTTACTAATGATAACAGACAATGTAGCCACTTATGAAGTACATTACAAACAAACTGTAAAGAATGGCGATAAAACAGAAGAAAAAGAAATCATAACAGGTTTTAATATTCCTTATGCCAAAACCAAAACGGGCTACTATGTTACCGGCTTACCTTGGTTTTCTAGTCTATCTACCAGTCAAGCAGATAAGAAAAGTACCGATACAGAAGTCAAACTTAATCAGTCTGATAGAGTTTCAGAGAAAGCAAAAAAGAAATTGGATAAGTTTCTCAATGTTTTCTTTACCAACTATACCACTGACCAAGATAACTTGGACTTGGTGGCTCACAATGTAACGGTTGTGAAGAATGCTACGTTTAAAACCTTGGATTTTAGTTACTATAAAGCGTCTGATAAAGTAGTTATCGCCTATGTTCAAGTGACTTTTGAAGTCGCAGGCTCTACACATGCTGAAAACTTTACCTTGACTTTATCAGAAAAAGGCAAGTCCTATTATGTGGAGAAAGTCAGCCATACAATCCCTGCTAATTACGCAGATACAAAAGAATAAAAGGAGATTTTAATCTATGAGTTCATCTAATTTACAAACATGGTTACAAGGAGACGGCTTTTGGTTCATTACCTTTGGAGCGATTATTCTTATCATTCTAGCTTGGAGAAACAGCTCTTGGGGTCGTCTGTTTTCAACCCTTATTTTCTATACTGTTATTGCGTCTTTAACAGGAGGTGGAAAACAGTTACTCCATGTCCTTGGCTGGTTCCTTCGTCTCTTTGGTATTGAAACGGGGTTATGATATGGAAGAAGAACGACTGTATGATTACGCTAGAGGGATAAACGCTCCCTACTGGATTCAAGAAGTCAAAACACAAAAAGGAAAACGCATTTGGTATTTTGCAACACCCATGCAACTTTCCTTTTTCGTGGTCTTTGCCCTAGTCTTGATTTTGATGTTGACAGTATTTAACTCAATTCTTCTTCCGTTGAACAAATTAACACATTCCATTTCGCTCTATCTTTACTGGTATATCCCTTATAAACTCGCCAAATTTTATACAGAATATGAACCACAAGGAAAGAAAATGCACGTTTTCCTATGGGATTATCTCTGCTATATGATGGATTTTCGGCTCAATCGTAAGGCGATTTATCATGGAGATAGAATGAAAATGATGGATGAAGAAGAAATAGTCTTTGAAAAAACAGATTTATAAAGGAGGTCTAATGGTTTTAAAACTAGTCTATCCGATTCTTAAAACACAGGATAATATAGCTTTAACAACAGATAAAACGGTGATGAGTTTTTATCGTATTCCCAACACTCCCATCACCATTACTGATAAAGCTAAGAAACAAAAACACAAGCTGACAACTGCTCAGCTAATAAAAAAACTGGTTAAAAACAAGTCCTTTGAAGTCTCCTTGATTCCAAAGGACTATTTGCTAGAAGAAAAGATGAAAGACTTTTCTCATGCCTTGTCCCCCGATAGTCAAGCATTGGGGGAAGAACTGTTGCAGTATTCGACAGACAAATTGACACAAGAAATGGAAATTCCCTATCAGTTTGACTGGTTGATTGGTGTCAATCTTTTAAAAGATGACCAAAACACTACCTTTCAGGATATGGCGGTTGAGCGCTTCTCTGAAGTCTCTGAAATGATTGCTAATAGCATGGGCTTTCAATATGATATTCCTGAAGATTGGGTTCAAGACTATCTTGTTAGTGAAGCGACCGTCTATCAAATCCTTTCCGCTCTTCGGGCACAACGTTTGACCAATGAAGAGCTCTTTTACTATCAACGCATGCAATACTTGCGCTATATCCCTCATCTAAAGCAAGAAGTCACCGCCAATCGGGCGCTCTTTAATGTGACAGATACCGTCTTAAGACCAATGGCAGGGGGCTTTATGAAGTTAGACAGCCCCTATGGCTCTTCTTTTCTCACCATACTTCCGATTGCTAAAACACCCATTATTTTTAATGGTTTTCATCTGGGAGAATTTACCCAACGCTTTAATTTCCCTGTAGAACTACGGATTAAAGCAGAATTTATCGAAAAGAACTCTTTAAAAGGACGAATGGCACGTTCTAATATTCGTTACCGCAACATTATGAATGAAGCCGAAAGTACTGATACCGTCCAACAAGATGAAATTATTCTGGGGGCAATGTCCCTCAAAGACTTGATGAAAAAGGTTGGTGGGAAAGAAGAAGTCATTGAATATGGAGCTTATCTCATTATTGCTGCTTCTAGCCTATCCCAATTACGACGTCGCCGTCAGGTAGTCTTAAGTTACTTTGAGGATATGCACGTAGAAGTGAGTGAAGCTAGTCATGATACGCCGTATCTCTTCCAGTCTCTCCTTTATGGTCAACCGCTTGAAAATAAGACCAGAACGTGGACACACTATGTCACTCCAAGAGGCTTTGCGGAGCTAATGCCGTTTACCAATACAGCTTCAGGAAACCATATTGGCTGGCATATTGGACGGGTGGATAATTGGACAGGTCGGTGGGAAAGTATTGAAAAGGCACAAGAAGCGTCTAAAAATATGGTGCTCTTTAATGCGACCGTTGGAAATAAAGAAGGGATTGCAGGAAAACTCACCAAGAATCCACATATCCTGATTACTGGCGCAACGGGTGAAGGAAAATCCTTTTTGGCAGAACTTATCTTTCTTCTAACCTCTCTTCAAGATGTGAAATGCTTGTATGTTGACCCTAAACGCTCTATCCGGAAACACTTTGAAGCAATTGCTCATCACCCAGACTTTGAAAAACGATTCCCACTTTTTGCTGAACATATCAAACAGATAAACTTTGTCACTTTGGATAGTAAGGTGAAATCCAATCATGGAGCTCTTGACCCAATTGTCATGTTGGATAAAGATGACGCTGTTTCGGTTTCAAAAAATATGCTCAATTATCTTATTTTCTCTAACAAGCGAATTAAGGTCACAATGAAGCAAATGACCGCTATTTCTAGAGCGATTAACAAAGTGGTTGCTCAAAGACAAGCAGGAGAAACGGTTGGGTTAAAACACGTCCTCAAAGAGCTCACCAATAGTCAAGATAGCACTATCTTTGAAGTAGGAGATTATCTAACATCTATTGTTGAAAATTCCATTTTGGAATTGGCTTTTTCAGACGGCGATGTCGAAGGATTGTCTTATGATAAACGGGTGACCGTTTTAGAAGTAGCGGACTTATCCCTACCAGATAAAGACACTCAACAAGATGTTACACCAGAAGATAAAGAAATCAATTCTACAGCTCTGATGTTTGCTTTAGGAGCTTTCTGTACACGTTTTGGAGAACTCAATCGTTATGAAGATACCATTGAATTCTTTGATGAAGCGTGGGTACTGATGAAGTCGGCAGAAGGACGAGCCGTTATCCAATCCATGCGCCGTGTTGGACGTTTCTTTAACAATGTCCTCTGCCTCATTACGCAATCCGTCCATGACGCTGAAGGAGATGATGATACCACAGGTTTTGGGACACTCTTTGCCTTTAGAGAAGACAATGAACTTTCTGATATTTTAGAACACGTTGGACTAACGGACAATGAAGAAAATCTGGAATGGATTAAAAATATGATTTCAGGTCAATGCCTCTATAAAGATGTTTACGGCAATCTCAATATGATTTCCATTTATAACATTTTTGATAGTATTGACCCACTTCTAAAACCAATGAAAGCTACTGTTTCTTCCAATCTTGAAAATAAATACGCATCTTAAGGAGGTGAGCTTGTGCAAGAAGCATTTGAAAAATTAAAAGGCATGGATATTTTTTCTTTAAAATCCTACATGATGAAAACTGGCTTTGGAGATTTCAGCGGTGTTTGGGTGATGTTCAACGAAATCTTTGTCAACTTCCCCTTTTTCCTCCTTAACCTCATTGTTGGTTTCTTCTCCCTGATGATTCGGATTTTAGAAAATGTCCGTCTTTACGACACTTACAAGCAATATGTCTTTAATGGGGCTCAATCCATTTGGCGAGGCTTTACAGGAGCTCCTTCTGGTGTGGCTCAATCTTCATTAGTCTTTTTGCTTCTCCTTTGCCTAGCTTTTTATCTCTTTTATCAGTTCCTCATTTCTAAAGGCAATTTCTCTCAAAGATTGCTTCATGTCCTTCTAGTTCTCTTTTTAGGCTTTGGTTGGTTTGGGACAGTTGCTGGAACTTCTGGCGGACTGTATCTGCTCAATACAGTAGACAATATCGCTAGTACTACGATTCATCACATTTCTAATGTCTCCGTCTCCTACGGAAAAAATCAGGCTTTAAAAATAGGGGCTTCTATCGCTGATTCTTATATCGCAGAAACCTCTTATAAAGCCTATCTCTTTGTCAATACAGGACAAGAAAACGGGAAATACAAAGACCGTCAAACAGGAAAAGAAGCACCGTTTGACGATTCAAAGGTTCTAGGAAGCTTGGATAAATCAGGCAAGTTTAAAGCCGTTTCTACCGCTGATAGGAATAAATATTTAGAAATAGGAAATGGAGCAGGTGATGATAATGAACATAACCGTTGGGTATCAGCCATTCCTGACTATATCCCTGTCAAGTTCTTCTATATCCTTTTTAAAATGGTAGAAGCGATTGTCATTGCCATTCCTATTGTCTTAATTCAGTTGCTCAATGTCCTTGCACAAGCCCTTGTCCTTATCATGATTCTTCTTTTCCCTATTGCCCTTTTGGTTTCCTTTATTCCCAAAATGCAAGATATTCTTTTTGGAGTTTTTAAGGTGATGTTTGGTGGCCTTGCCTTTCCAGCCATTACAAGCCTGTTAACTTTGGCTTTACTTTACCTTGAAAAAATCATTGAAAACTTAGTAAGTAGTGGCTTTGATAAGGTTATTGGAGATTTTTCTTCCTTGTCTACTTTTAGCGCTCTTTTTAAACTAATCGTCTCTGTTTGTGCTAAAGGCGTGATTTATTGGTTGCTTTGGAAATACAAAGGAGAATTGATTGAATTGTTACTCGGTTCACGAGCTAAGATTACGTTTGATGAGGTAAATACCAAAGTCAAAGAAACCGTGACAAATGGACAGGAAACTGTAAAGCAGCTGCCGGCAAAAGCCACTAACGCCTTTGAAATGGCTCAAACATCCGGAAACTTTTTCCTTGCAGGAGCAGGATTTGGGGCTGGACTCTTCATGAATGCTGGTAAACAGATGAAAACTCTTTTTTCAAATCCCCATCCGACTTCAGAAAAAACAGAAAGTTCAACACCTTCAGAAAATGACGAGGAGGAAACACCCGCTACTTCTTCCTTTGAAGAAACAGGCGTTCCCGACGAGGTAACAACACCATTTCAAGAGCCAGATATGCCAATGGAGACTTTTGAATCTGCTATTCAGGAAGAAGACACAAGCGTTCAACCTTTTGACACAGAACCTTCCCCGCTAATGGATACAAAGCAAAGCAGAGAACAGAAAGAGTTTGAAGAGCGCCGTCAAAATCGCCTCTCTTGGAGACAAAAACATCACATCAATAAACTTGAAAAGGAATTAGAACCTTATAAAGATGATGAAGCATTATACCAAGCGCAAGGTTCAAATGCCTTTATCAGGAACTATCGTAAAACCTTGCCAAAAGACGATAAATTAAAAGTCAATATCAACCGTAAACATCAGATAATAGAGGAATTAGCACGATTGAGAGGAGGAAAGGAATAATGAATACACGCATTTATTCTAAAAGAGGTTTTGAACAGACGGTGAACAATGCGGTTGCCCTTGCCTATGAAAGGAGAAAGCCTTCTATTGACTTTCTCCTTTTATTTTCAGTAAAAGAGGCTGAGAAAGAGCAATTGTTGGCAACTATCAAAGAAAATCCTCTTATTTTGACGGCTCAATGGCGATTTGAAACAGTGATGATGACAGTCTATGTGAAAACTTAGGAGGGAAGATGAAGAAAAAACTAGTAATTGTTAGTGCTTTAAGTGCTCTGTTTTTACCTTTGTTTTTAGTCGTCATTATCATGGGAGCTTTTGCGGGTAGTGCGTCTTCTAATGGACAAGCCAAAGGACTACAAACGAAACTAACCGCTAAAGAGGTGGCTCAAAAAGCTAATATTTCAGAAGAACGAGCTAGTGATGTCATCAAAATTCTCAACTATGAACTCTCACAAGAACAATTTACTATCGCAGGAGCTTCTGGAAGTTTAGCGGTTGCAGAGCGCGAAAGTGGCTTTGACCCTAAAGCCGTCAATACAGGTGGTGGCGTAGCTGGTTATTTCCAATGGTCGGGTTGGTCTTCTACTATCAATGGCAATCGCTGGTCAAAGGCAAAACAAAAGAAATTAGATTCTGATATTGAACTAGACCTCTTGTCTACAGAGCTAAACGGCTCTTATAGCAAAGTCAAAACAGAAATGCAAAAAGCGACTGACCCTGAAGAGGCAGCCCTTTATTGGTCAGAACATTATGAAGGGGTCGCTTTATCAGACGGTCAAACCAAAGCTAGTGACCTGAAGAAGAATGCGAGAAAATGGTATAACCTCTTCAAAGACACTTTAACAGGTGATACAACTAATGCCAAAACACGAGACGGTGGAGGCGTAACTTCTGATGGAGTGCCTGCTGGATATAGCCTTACAAAGGCAATCAACACTTCTAACTATACTTCTGCAACTTATCCTTGGGGACAATGTACATGGTTTGTCTATAACCGAGCCAAAGAGGTAGGCGTTAACTTTGACCCTTATATGGGCAATGGTGGGGATTGGAAGCAGAAAGCAGGCTACCAAACCACACATACACCAACTGAACATAGCGCTCTTAGCTTCTCTCCTGGTCAAGCTGGCGCAGACCCAACATACGGGCATGTTGCCTTTGTGGAGCAGGTCAAATCAGACGGGTCTATTCTCATTTCAGAAGCCAACGCCAAAGGACTTGGAGTTGTTTCTTACCGCACATTTGATAAAGCAACAGCTAACCAATTTACATACGCGATTGGGAAGTAAAAATTTGACAAAAAACTACATTTGTCGTACAATTGAAGTACAAAAGAGGTGATTGTATGACTAAAAAAATGTTTCAAAAGCGAGTAGATTCAGAATTACTAGATGAAGTATCGGTACTATACAAATCCTTAGGAACTTCTGTAGGTGACGCTTTCGTGATGTTCTTACAAAAATCAAAGGAGGTGAATGGATTGCCATTTGATTTAAGAAAACAAGTCCATGCTATTTCTGATAATCCTTTAGAAAGACTAGCTTTGGCAAACTCAAATGTTATCAAAGTGACTGCTTCTAATCCAGAAGCAATCGCAGATTTCTTTGATGAAGACTATCCAGAATACGAGGAAAGACATGGACAACTATAACCCATATGATATTCTGGTAGCAACTATCGCTTTTAGTGATGGGACAGGAGCTAAAAGACGTCCTGCTCTAGTCATTGCAAATAATGAAGAAGTTATCAGAACCTACCGTATCACTAGTCAGTATTCCCGTAAATCATCTTATATCCGTTCAAAATACTTTGAAATAAAAGAATGGGAAGAGGCAGGATTAGTGAAACCATCTTGGATTGATACCGTTCAACTTTATGATTTAGACGTAGAACTTGTTCAAGTTCGCTTAATCGGAAAGTTAACAGAAAATGACCAACAGAGATTTGAAAAATTTTTAAGAGAAAATTAAGATTATACGATTATATTATAAATAATGCTAAAACTTTTCTTTTTCATAATCTCCTTAAGGTAAGGGCTTTATAGCTCTTGCTTTTTTTATTGCCTAAAGGGGGGGGGAAACTATGCAAGTTATTTTACCAGAAGAACAAACAAAAGAAATTCAACTTTTTGTTGCAAATCTTATTAAAAATGAGATTGAAACCGTTAAAGAAGATTCAGGACAAATTAGTCCTTTTTTAAATAAAAAGCAGACCTGTCAGTATCTGGGAATTTCAAATAACACGCTGGATATCTGGATAAGAAAGGGAATGCCACATATTCGGATTGGAAAAACAATTCGATTTGATAAAGATAGTATCCGTAGATGGATGATACAACTGGAAAATCACTTTTGATTTCATTATAATAAAGTCAGGGTAATTTTCTAGCTCAGTAAAAAGGAGATTACTATGACAATTACAAAAACTTCAAATGGTTCTTATCGTTTAAAACTCTATGTTCCAACAGAAGCTAGACCTTCTTTGGGAATTTCAGGACATTACTACGATAAGCGTTTTAAAACAAAAAAGGAGGCTAAAGAAGCTGAATTACAAATTTTACTAGATATTAACACTATCCAAAAAGGGGGTGCATTACCACATCAAGCAATCAATGGCGATATTCTCTTCAAAGATTTTTATCATAATGTCTGGTGGGAAGCCTATAAAGCAGGTCAAACGACTTCAACAAATAAACCACCCACTCTTCCAACAGTTAACAATACAGAAACTGTTTTTAGATTACATATTTTACCAATATTTGGAAATTATTCCATTAAATTTTTAAATCAGAATAAAACGGTTGTTTTAAATTTGATGACTGCTAAAGCAAATGAATATGCCAATTTCAAGGTCATACGTAGTTATGTTAATTCTATTTTTGACTGGGCAGAGGAATTAGAATATATTGAAATGAATCGCCTATCTAAAACAATCAGTCGTATTAAGGCTACTAAAAAAATCAAATTACAAGAAGCTAAGCGTGATGAAGATTTATACCTTACTTTAAGTGAGTTACGGGAATGGTTTGAAATGTTCCAAGAGGACCTAGAAAACAAAAAATTGTCGCTTAAAGACTATGTTTTATTTTTTACAACTTTTATCTTAAACGACCGTAAATCGGAAAGCTATGCTTTACAGTGGAAACATATCTCCTTAGATATATCTGAAATTGGTTTAATTCAAGCCTTGGATAAATATAAGAAGCCTAAGTCTACTAAAGGAGAAAAGAAAACAATTTTTACTATTCCTCAAGAGTTAACTGTTCTCTTATATCAATGGAAAATTCAACAAAAAGCAGAATTAGCAAAATTTGGTATCATTCAAACTCCAGAACAATATGTCTTTACTTATATTGACACTAAAGGCAATGTGAATAGCCCTCTGCATGCAGATTACCTTAATAACAAGATGAAATCTGTAGAACGTCGCCATAAAAATCTTAGACATGCCACTCCTCACATGTTAAGGCATACTGGTGCTACTTTAGCTAAGAAGGCAGGAATGTCTCTGGAATCCATTTCAGAAGCTTTGACACATAGTGATTTGAGTACAACAAAGATTTATGTTAATACTTCAAATGTTGTTCCACTTAGTGCTGGCGAAACTGCTTACAGAGAGCTCAAAAATAAATAAGGTAAAAATAAGGTGAATTTTGAGGTGAGTTTTTCAAAAAGTGCACGAAAAAACACCCAATGAGGTAAACATTGAGTGTCTGTAATCGTTGCTGTAAAGCTGTTCTTAACGTTTTGAGAATTGTGAAGCTTTACGAGCTTTCTTAAGACCTGGTTTCTTACGTTCTACCATACGGGCATCACGTGTAAGGAGACCAGCGCGTTTGAGTGAGTCGCGGAAGTCTGGGTCTACTTGGAGGAGGGCACGGGCGATACCGTGACGGATAGCTCCTGCTTGACCAGCGTAGCCACCACCGAGAACGTTTACGAGAACATCGTATTGACCAACAGTTGAAGTAACTGCGAATGGTTGGTTGATGACAAGGCGAAGATCCGCATGTGGGATATATTCTTCAACATCTTTTTTGTTTACAGTAATTTTACCAGTTCCTGGAACAAGGCGAACGCGTGCAACAGCGTTTTTACGACGTCCAGTACCTGCATATTGTGCTTGTGACATAGCTTATTTGTTCCTTTCCTTAGATAAGTCCTGAAATATCAAGAACTTCTGGTTGTTGTGCAGCGTGCGTGTGTTCAGCGCCTACGAATACTTTCAATTTCATACCTTGAGCACGGCCAAGAGTATTGTGTGGAAGCATACCTTTAACTGATTTCTCAATCAAACGAACAGCATTTTTAGAACGGAGTTCACCAGCAGTGATTGATTTCAATCCACCTGGATACATTGAGTGTGTGTAGTAGACTTTATCAGTTGCTTTTTTACCAGTTAATTTTACTTTTTCAGCATTGATAACGATCACAAAGTCACCTGTATCAGTGTGAGGTGTGAAAGTTGGTTTATTTTTTCCACGAAGTACGCTTGCTACAACGGCAGAAAGGCGTCCAAGAGGTACATCAGTAGCGTCTACCACGTACCATTTACGTTCAACTTCACCTGGCTTAGCCATGTATGTTGTTTTGTTCATGATTTCTCCTATATGAATATCGTTTTTGTTTACAAGGCGGATGTTCCGGTCCGCAAGTTATTGGAAGGTTCCGGGGCCCTACAAATGGGGTAAACAATACCGTTTACTATCATACCAAATTTTAGGGGTAAAAGTCAATATATTTGATAAATTATTTATGAAAGAACGGTTTCATTTCGCTTAATCTTGATTTTCATGGGCAATACTGAATAGTCCCAAAGTTCCAGGACCTGTGTGAGTGGAAATGACTGGTCCTAATGGTAAAATTAAAACTTCATTGACTTGCTCTGACATAAGAAGTTGCTCTTTTAAGACTTGAGCCACCTCTTGGCTGTCTGCTCCAGCATAAGCAATCACCACGCGTGGATCAGAAATGCCTTCCAAGGTCATGCGCACCACTTCAGCATGGGCCTTTTTCTTTCCGCGAACTTTAGCCACAGAATCCAGCCTACCATCGGCTTTCACAGCAATAATCGGCTTAATATTGACTAAACTTCCCATAAGAGCTGCGGTCTTTGAAATTCGTCCGCCTCGCATGAGGTGATTTAGGTCATCTACTAGAAAATACGTTTTCACTTTTGGCACTAAAGATTTTATTAAGGCTACTACTTGTTCCAAACTTTGACCGGCAGCTTTCGCTTCCACCGCTTTCATCACCAGAATACCTTCTCCCATAGATGCCGCCTTGGTATCAATAATCCGGATAACCGCTTCTGGAAAATCTTCCAAAACCATATCCCGTGCCATAACCGCACTCTGATAAGTTCCTGACAAGACTGAAGCAAACGCAATATAAAGAACTGGCATACCGATTTCAGCGTAACCACGAAATATATCTTCAAACTGACCGACATTGATTTGGCTGGTTGTTGGCTGACTCCCTGCTTCCATTTTAGAGAGGAGCTGCTCACTCGTTAGCTTCTTCTCTCCGACTGTTTCATAGGTTATTCTGTCCAACTGAATAGTCAAACCAAGGATTTGAACATCATTTCCCAAAGCCCAGCTTTCTGGAAGGTCTGCGGTTGAATCCGTTAAAATTTTAAAAGCCATCTTTCTTTTTCTCCATCATTTTCTGTAAATCGCGCAAGGTTGGATTGTCCATAGGACGCAAAGGTGGTTTTCCCATTTGAAGCTGTTGGCTCATTTGATTCAGATCCGACTTTGTAACAGCTACTCGCTTTTCTAGTTCACGAGCCGATACACGTAAAGCCCCTTGTGCGAAAACAGTCCATTGCTCATTTAAGTCGCTCGTTGCCACAGATACTTGATTTATAGGGGTGTTGAGTTCAGCTGCTAAACGTTCAATGTAATCGTCTGCTGTTTCTTCTTCCTCAGTGAACACAACCGTAACATTGAATTCATCATAAGTCTGGCGAACTCCCGGCATATACTGAGCATCAAACACACAGATAATTTCTAGCTTTTCAAAACTAGCGTAATTACTGAGTCTATTGAGTAGAATAGTTCGTGCTGCGTCTAATTCCCCTTTGTTAAAGAGAGAACGAGTCTCCTGCCAAAATGCTACCATATTGTAGCCATCTACTAATAAAATTTTCCGTTTCATAGGCGATTTCTAAATACTTCATACATGAGAATAGCCGCCGCCACACTAGCGTTAAGGCTCTGCACATGTCCATTCATAGGAATGGTAATCATTTCATCAACTTGCTTTTTAATATTAGCAGAAATGCCCTTGCCTTCATTGCCGATAATCAGAGCCAGTTTACCTGCCGTATTCCACTTAGTCGAAAGGGTGCCATTCATATCTGTGCCAAAAATCCAAAAACCTGCATGTTTTAGTTTATCCAGAGCTTGGCTGAGATTGGTCACACGAGCAATGGGAATATGCTCCACCGCACCAGTAGAGGTCTTTGCGACGACCGGCGTAACACCAACCGCCCGATGCTTAGGAATAATGACGCCTGTAACATTTGTCGCGTCAGCTGTCCGCAGAATCGAGCCCAAATTATGTGGATCTGTTAGACCATCTAAAATGAGCAGCAGAGGATTCTCTTCTCGCTCTGCCATTTTTAACATCGCTTCAAAGTCTGTATAGGCAAATTCCGAAACGCGCAAGACAAAACCTTGATGAACGGCACCGTCTGTCATTTCTTGCAGTGTTTTTTTGCTTGTCCAAGAAATAGAAACCTTTTTTTCTGCTGCCAAATCTTTCATCTTAGCAACATTTTTCCCACGTAGGTCATCTTGAATATAGAGTTTATTCCCAGTATTGGCCATGAGAGCTTCCGTCACAGCATGTACACCGTAGACAATATCGTTATTTTCCATAGCTTTAGTATAACATAAATTTTAAAATGCTTCTTCTTATTTATAAATCACCTTATAGTTAACTTCTATAAAAAAACGCAGGAGTCTTGCATAAAACAAGGCATCCTGCATTTTCTTATTAATTTATTCTAGAGGCGTTGTAAATTAGTAAACTGTCTTTTCCGTTTCTGGATCAAAGAAGTGTGCTTTGTTCAAGTCAAAACCAAGGTCAATGCCTGCTCCAGCTTTGAGGTAATCGCGAGCATCTACTTTGGCAATAAATTCATTGTCTGCAACTTGGCAATACAAGTGGGATTCAGAGCCAAGCAATTCAGATACAGAGATTTTAGCATGAACTACTGAGTCTGGGAATGTTTCAAGGAAAGCAGCTTCTGTATTGATGTCTTCTGGACGAATACCAAAAATGAGTTTCTTGCCTTCATAGCCTTTTTCACGAAGTACCTTCAAGGCACCTTCTGGTACTTTCAGAGAAAGGTCTTGTGCGACGATTTCATCACCTTTCAAGGTAACATTGATGAAGTTCATCGCTGGGCTACCAATGAATCCTGCGACAAATTTATTGACTGGATTTTTGTAAACTTCTTGTGGTGTACCGATTTGTTCTACACGTCCGATTGTACCCGTTCCTGAAGGGTTTTTCGTTGCAGACATGATAACGATACGGTCAGCCAAGGTCATTGCTTCTGTTTGGTCATGGGTAACATAGATAGTGGTTGCCCCAATACGACGGTGGATTTTAGCAATTTCTGCCCGCATAGATACCCGCAATTTAGCATCCAAGTTAGAAAGCGGTTCATCCATAAGAAATACTTTTGCATCACGAACAATAGCACGTCCCATCGCTACACGTTGACGTTGCCCACCAGAAAGGTCTGCAGGTTTACGATCTAAAAATTCTTTCAAGCCAAGAATCTCTGCTGCTTCATTTACACGTTTTTCAATATCATCCTTGCTGTATTTACGAAGTTTCAAACCAAAAGCCATATTGTCATGCACGGTCATGTGTGGATACAAAGCATAGTTCTGGAAAACCATAGCAATATCACGGTCTTTTGGTGCCACATCGTTCACCACGCGTCCGTCAATTGAACATTCACCTTCCGTGATGTCTTCAAGACCAGCAATCATACGAAGCGTAGTAGATTTCCCACATCCTGAAGGACCTACGAAAACGATAAATTCTTTATCTTTAATATTCAAGTTGAAATCTTCTACAGAGTAGTGTTCGCTGTTTGGATATTTTTTGTAAATATTTTTTAAATTTAATTCTACCATAAAATAGAACTCCTTTGTTATTATGATTTTATTATATATGAAAACGCTTCATTATCCTATGGCAAAGTGAACAAAATAAAAAAAATGTTTTGTGCAGGATGCACAAAACATTACACTAAATCATTGATGACAATATGGTAACACAGGGTCAAATCTGTCAGGTCTTTTAGCTGTAAGCCCGTCAGTTCTTCCCATTTATCAATGTGATACTGTAAGGTGTTCCGATGAATATACAACTGCTGGGCAGCTTTTGTCACAACTGCCGTGTTTTCCCACAAAGCTGCAATAATATCAACGAGCTGATCCTGACTTTCAATCAATTGATGAAGTTTCTTCGTTAAAATTGGCAATATGAAATCCTTTTGACCAATCCCCCACAAAAAGAGGTGGGAAAAAGAATGCACATTGGAATGTTGAACCTGCTCCCACCATTTGACAAAAAGAGCATTTTCCGCTTGAAAAAGTTCTGGATAACTTTCTTCAAAAATTAGAGGCCAAATTTGCCCGATTTGAATCGTCAGAGTTAAGCTAAAGTCATATTCGATAGCCGATAAAGTATCACGGAGAACATCTTTTACAGGGACTAATTGCGTTTGATCCAGCACAAAGATGTAATCCTGAGAGGACAGCTGAAAATCTGCTATTCTATTGGGCAGTATGGTTCGCATCATTTCCAACCAAGACCCAATCGTTTCCTTTTCATAATGGAATAAATGACAATGGACGAACTGTAGCTTTTGAACGTTTTGAGGCATTTTGCCACGGTTATGAACCAAATAATCATACCAAGGTCCACCATCAAATGCAGAGTCTTTCCCAGTCAGTAAAGAAATAAGTTCTTGCTCTCGCTCTGTCAGACTGCTTTTTTTTAATAACAACCATTGATTACTTGAAATGGGAATTGCCACTTCATCCTCTTTTGCATTTGGATTGGATTGAAGCCTCCCTTGAGGGAACCATTCTAAAAGATCAGTTTTTGTCATGATGTGCGCCCTCCACTCTCACAATACACCAATCAATCAGCTCTTCTAAACGCTTGATTTGATCGGTCATGTGTAAATATCCCAGAACGGCTTCAAAACCTGTCGACATGCGATAGGTTACAATATCTGCGTTTTTAGCTTTAGTATGGCTATTAGCATTGCGTCCACGCTTATAAATGTCTTCTTCCTTTTCTGTCAGAATTTTTTCTTCCAACATTTGAGAAATGAGGTTAGCTTGCGCACGAGCTGACACATACTTGGTTGCTTCTCTGTGAAGCTGGTTCGGTTTTGTCAAGCCTTGGAAAATCAAGTGACGACGGATATAAGTTGAGTAGATAGCATCGCCTTCAAAAGCCAAGGCAATACCATTTATAAGATTGACATCAATCACGGATCCACCTCACTCCGTCCTTGGTATCTAAAAGCTTGATCCCTTTAGCTGCCAATTCATCACGGATTTTATCAGCTGTTGCAAAGTCCTTAGCAACACGCGCAGCTTGGCGCTGCTCAATCAAGGCTTCAATATCCGCATCCAGTACCTCTTCTGTAAAGACAATACCAAAAACTTGCAGAAGCTCAGCAAAAGCGCTTTTCACCTCTTGATTGTAATGACCGGAATTAATCCACTTAGCTAGTTCGAAAACGACTGTAATGCCATTTGCTGCATTGAAATCTTCATCCATAGCAGTGGTGAATTTATCCAGAAAAACCTGCAATTGTATCAGGTCAACCGTTCCCGTAAAGGGTTGCTCGTAAGTATTTTTCAGATATTTCAAATTCACTTCCGCATCGTGAACGGCTTTTTCTGTAAAATTGATAGGCTTGCGGTAGTGCTGAGTCGCAAAAAAGAAACGCAAGACTTGTCCGTCAATGGTTTTAAGGGCATCGTGAACCGTTATAAAGTTACCTAGAGACTTAGACATCTTGACATCATCAATATTGACAAAGCCATTGTGCATCCAGTAGTTGGCAAAAGTCTTTCCAGTTTTAGCTTCTGATTGAGCAATTTCATTAGTATGGTGCGGAAATTCTAAATCGGCTCCACCGCCGTGAATATCAATCGTATCTCCCAGAATTTCTGTCGCCATGACGGAACATTCGATATGCCAGCCTGGACGACCAGGTCCCCAAGGGCTATCCCAGAAGATTTCACCGGGCTTAGCAGCCTTCCAAAGAGCAAAGTCAACTGGATTTTCCTTGCGGGCCGTTTCTTCATCTGTCCGACCAGAAGCTCCAAGCTCTAAGTCTGCTAGGGTTTTATTAGCTAACTTAGCGTAATTAGAGGACTTTTCAACTCGGAAGTAAATATCCCCCTCTGACTCATAGGCAAACCCTTTGTCCACCAAGACCTGTACAAAATCAATGATGTCCGTCATATAATCCACCACGCGCGGGTGCTGGGTCGCTGGTTGAACCCCCAGCGCCGTCACATCTTCCCGAAAAGCAGCAATGTACTTGTCTGCCACTTCCTGAGGTGTGATCCCCTCTTCCTTAGCTCGATTGATAATTTTATCATCTACATCGGTGAAATTGGATATGTAAGCCACCTCATACCCACGATACTCAAAATAGCGCCGAACCGTGTCAAAAGCTACTGTTGAGCGAGCATTGCCGACATGGATATAGTTATAAACGGTCGGCCCGCAGACATACATCCTGACCTTGCCCTCTTCCAGAGGGACAAATTTACGCAGACTGCGGGTCATAGTATCATAAATTTTGATCATATTCTAACTTCATTCTTTCTGTTAGGTGAAAAACGACTTTTTGAAAAAGCATTTTTATTCTTTAGGAATAGTATCTACAGCTTAGACGAATAATAACTTTCTTCGCGGATTTCTTCTAAATTCTTGATCGTTGGAGCATCTTTTTGCCCGTGAACTCGGACAATTTTAGCTGGAATCCCAACAACAGTCACATCACTTGGCACGTCTGCTACCACAACCGCACCCGCTCCGACTTTGGCATTTTCACCAATTTCAATCGGACCAATTAGCTGCGCATGAGCTGAAATAAGCGCACCTTGACGAACCGTCGGATGACGTTTCCCACAATCTTTCCCTGTTCCTCCAAGAGTGACACCATGATAGAGCATCACTCCTTTTTCTACAATGGCCGTCTCGCCAATCACTAAACCACTCCCGTGGTCAATAAAGACACCTGAAGCAATCTGTGCCCCCGGATGAATCTCAATCTGAGTCCAAAAGCGCCAAAATTGGCTATGCATCCGAGCTAAAAGTTTACATCCATGATCCCACAGAAAGTGAGAAAGTCGGTGAGCAGCCAAAGCCTTAATCCCAGGATAAGTCAACAGCACCTCAAGTGAGGAGCGAGCTGCCGGATCATTTTCTTTCACAATCGCTATCGTCTCTTTCCACCAACCCATGATGACTCCTTTCTAGCTTTAGACTGAAGGCAAATACTTAGCAACCTGTCTAGTCTTGCGCCTTTTCTTCTTGAACAGCTTTATGCTCTTTATGTGTTTTATGATGATGTTTTTTTGCTTTCTCTTCTTTAGGAGGACGTGGTAGAAGAGCTTTCATAGAAGCGTCCACACGACCTTTTTCATCAATCTTAATAACTTTGACATCTACTTCATCACCAAGTTGTACCAAATCTTCAACCTTATTAGTACGCGTCCAAGCCATTTCTGAGATGTGCACCAAGGCATCTGTCTTGTCAAAGAGATTGACAAAAGCACCGAATTTCTCAATCCGAACCACTTTGGCATGATACACTTCATCTACTTTTGCTTCACGCACAAGAGCTGCAATGATTTCTTTGGCACGGTTAATCGCATCTTGATCGCTAGAGTAAATAGAAACATTTCCTTCTTCGTCAATGTCAATCTTGACACCTGTTTCTGCGATAATCTTGTCAATCGTTTCACCGCCTTTACCGATGACAATCTTAATTTTATCAACATCAATCTTGATGGTATCAATTTTTGGAGCGGTTGGAGCGAGTTCTGGACGAGGAGCTGGAATTGTACGTTCAATCAAATCTAAAATTTCAAAACGTGCTTTTTTAGCTTGAGCCAATGCTTCTTGCAAGATTTCAGCAGTAATTCCTTCAATCTTGATATCCATTTGAAGAGCAGTAATTCCTTCACGTGTACCAGCCACCTTGAAATCCATATCTCCGAAATGATCTTCTAAGCCTTGAATATCTGTTAAAATCGTGTAATTGCTACCATCTGAAATGAGCCCCATAGCAATTCCGGCTACAGGTGCTTTAATTGGTACCCCACCGGCCATGAGAGCAAGTGTCCCAGCACAAATCGAGGCCTGTGAAGAGGAACCATTTGACTCAAGAACTTCTGCTACCAAACGGATTGCATAAGGGAAATCTTCTAGACTAGGGAGAACTTGCGCAAGTGCACGTTCACCAAGTGCTCCATGACCGATTTCACGACGACCTGGTGCACCATAACGACCCGTTTCTCCTACAGAGTATTGTGGAAAGTTGTAGTGGTGCATAAAGCGTTTCTTGTATTCTGGATCCAAACCGTCAACGATTTGTGTTTCGCCCATTGGTGCCAAGGTCAAAACAGATAAAGCCTGAGTTTGCCCACGAGTAAAGAGACCAGAACCATGCACACGTGGTAGATAGTCAATTTCAGCATCCAATGGACGAATCTCATCTACCTTACGACCGTCTGGACGGACTTTGTCTTCAGTAATCAAGCGACGTACTTCTGCATGCTCCATTTGCTCTAAAATTTCAGCCACATCACGCATGATGCGGTCAAATTCTTCATGCTCAGCATATTTTTCTTCGTAAAGGGCTATAACTTCGTCTTTAACAGCTTGCGTTGCGGCTTCACGAGCTAATTTTTCTTCTACCTGAACGGCTTTTTGAAGATCGGCATTATAGCCTGCTACAATTTCTGTTTGCAATTCTTCATCCACACGAAGAAGCTCAACTTCTGCTTTTTCTTTTCCAACTACTGCCACGATTTCTTCTTGGAAAGCAATCAATTCCTTAACTGCTTCGTGACCTTTCAGAAGGGCTTCCAACATCAGCTCTTCTGACAATTCTTTGGCACCAGACTCAACCATGTTAATTGCTTCTTTGGTTCCTGCAACAGTTAATTCCAGTAAAGAAGCTTCTTTTTGCTCTTGACTTGGATTGATAATCAATTCTCCATTGACATAGCCAACCTGCACACCAGCAATTGGACCGTTAAAAGGAATGTCTGAGATTGATAAAGCAAGAGATGAACCAAACATGGCTGCCATAGGTGCTGAAGCATCTGCATCATAAGAAAGAACCGTATTGATAACCTGCACCTCATTGCGGAAACCGTCCGCAAACATCGGACGAATTGGACGGTCAATCAAGCGAGCTGTCAAAGTCGCATCTGTCGAAGGACGACCTTCACGCTTGTTAAATCCACCAGGGTATTTCCCAGCTGCATACATCTTTTCTTCATAATTGACTTGAAGTGGGAAGAAATCACCAGTCGCCATTTTCTTTGACATGACGGCTGCTGTCAAAACAGTGCTTTCACCATAGCGCACCACTACGCTGCCGTTTGCCTGTTTTGCCACTTGACCTGTTTCAACTACCAAGTCTTTACCAGCAAAAGTAGTTTTAAATACTTGCTTTGTCATATATATATTCCTCGTTGAGCTTATGCTCAATTTCTAATTTTTTTATACGTCTTGCCTACAAAGATCAAGATACAAAGCATTAAAATTGATTGGTACTTAGTACCTAATCAGTTTACGCTAATCGCTAAATACCTTGCTAAGTCAAAGCCTCTTGCCAAATAGTATTGATTTAACAAGTTCCTGTCGCAAATCTCGTTAAACGCTCACAATGTTCATCTGCTGTACTTTTGAAATAAACAAGGATTGTCTCCAATAAGCCTTTAAATCCTCATCTTTGTATCAAGCACGTATAAACCTTATTTTATCATATTTTCAACTAAAAGAAAAAGCCTTAAAACAGCTTTTTACCAAGAATTTTTGAGAATTTAGCGATAATTTTTGAAATGCTGTCTATTTATTGCGTTTTTCTGCTATACTAGAAGAAAGTTAATGACAAGGAGAAATAGATTTATGGTTGAACAAAAACAACGTTCTGAATTTCCAGAAAATGAACTGTGGGACTTAACAGCCCTCTATCAAGACCGAGAGGATTTCTTGCGTGCGATTGAAAAAACACGCGAGGACATTAACCAATTCACACGTGATTATAAGGATAACCTCCATACTTTCGAGGATTTTGAAAAGGCTTTTGCTGAATTGGAGCAAATCTACATTCAAAGAAGCCATATTGGCAACTACAGCTTTATGCCGCAAACAACGGACTACGGTGATGAAAGCTTTGCACAGATTGCGCAAGCTGGTACAGATTTTGAAACAGAAGCCAGCGTTGCGCTTAGCTTCTTTGACGCAGCTTTGGTAAATGCCAATGAAAAAGTACTCGACCGTCTCGGACAACTACCGCATTTGACTGCTGCAATTCGTCAAGCAAAAATTCAAAAAGCTCACTATTTAGGTGCCGATGTCGAAAAGGCTCTGACAAATCTCAGTGAAGTTTTTTACAGCCCACAAGACATTTACACCAAAATGAGGGCAGGTGATTTTGCTATGGAGGATTTTGAAGTAGACGGAAAAGTTTATAAGAATAGCTTTATCAGCTACGAAAATTTCTACCAAAATCACGAAAATGCTCAAGTCCGTGAAAAGTCTTTCCGTTCTTTCTCAGCTGGACTTCGTAAACATCAGCATACCGCTGCTGCAGCTTATCTGGCTCAAGTAAAATCTGAAAAACTGATTGCTGATATGCGGGGATATGACTCTGTCTTTGACTATCTTTTGGCTGAGCAAGAGGTAGACCGTTCTATGTTTGACCGGCAGATTGACCTCATCATGACTGAATTTGCACCTGTTGCACAAAAGTTCCTCAAACACGTTTCTAAAATCAACGGTCTTGAAAAAATGACCTTTGCAGATTGGAAATTGGACTTGGACAGCGCACTCAATCCTGATGTCACTATTGATGACGCTTACGACTTAGTGATGAAATCAGTTGCTCCGCTTGGAGAAGAATACACGCGCGAAATTGCCAATTATCAAAAAGAACGTTGGGTGGATTTTGCAGCTAATGCCGGTAAGGACTCCGGTGGTTATGCGACCGACCCTTATCGTGTGCACCCGTACGTTCTCATGAGCTGGACTGATCGCATGAGTGATGTATATACTCTAATTCACGAAATTGGTCACTCTGGGCAATTTATCTTCTCTGACAATAGCCAAAGCTACTTTAACACCCACATGTCAACTTATTATGTAGAAGCTCCTTCTACTTTTAATGAGCTGCTGCTTAGCGACTATTTAGAGCATCAATTTGACAATCCACGCCAAAAACGTTTTGCTCTTGCGCATCGCTTAACTGACACCTACTTCCATAACTTCATCACTCACCTCCTAGAAGCCGCTTTCCAACGTCGGGTTTACAATCTGATTGAAGCAGGCGAAACCTTTGGTGCCAATAAGCTCAATAGCATTATGAAAGAGGTTCTGACCGAATTCTGGGGTGATGCGGTGGAAATTGATGACGATGCTGCACTCACTTGGATGCGGCAAAGTCATTATTACATGGGACTATATAGTTATACCTATTCCGCAGGTCTCGTCATCTCGACTGCTGGCTATCTCCATTTGAAAAATAATGAAAATGGTGCTCGCGATTGGCTCAACTTCCTCAAATCTGGCGGAAGCAAAACGCCTCTTGAATCAGCTCGCATCATTGGTGCGGATATCTCTACTGATAAACCACTCCGTGATACCATTCAATTCTTGTCAGACACAGTTGATCAGATTATTGAATACAGTAAAGAATTGGAAGAATAACAGAAACTACTCAAAAATCCGCTTAGAAATTCTAAGTGGACTTTTTCGTCTGTAACTAATCCAAAGATCTTTCTGTTCACTTTTCTTCCAAGCCAAAGTCACTAGTCAGCTTGGCAATGATTTCTCTAAGTAAACTTTTATTTACATCATATTTCACATCTTTATGGTCACGATTAAAAAGTAGGAGTTTTACATTGATGAGCTTTTGAGTATGAAAAGAAACCGCTGCTCCAGTAATATCTAACTCTTCAGCAATCCGTTTGCTCTTAGCATACGGTTTAGCTAATTCTACCATAACATTATAGCGTGTGCTGTCACTAAGTACCTTGAGAACTGCGGCAAACGTATCCATATCCAGTTCTGTTCCGCTTTTAAGTAGTTGATCAATGCGACAAGAAACGATAAAATAATGACTCTCTTTCGGTTCTGTTTCACTGAAGTAAGATAAAAACTGCACCACCCATGGACTGACAACATAAAGCCTAATAAATTGATTTTCTTTAAAATTCCAATCAAAATGAGACAGACTAGCAGACTCTGTAATGGTATCCTCCAATGAAAAGGATGCCGCATAAGCTCTACGTTCGGCAGTACTTTTTTCCAAGTAAGGCTGGTAAAGCGGAATAAGTTCCCGAGACAATTCTATTAACTCTTTCATAGCTTCAAGTGGCTTCCGATAAAATTGACTGAAATACCACTTAGTTTCTGATTTAATAGATGACGCTTCTAAATAATCCCAAAAATCTCCACTTTTAGCCATGTGCTCAGGACCTGTGTTTAAGAGATCTTTTAGCTGTTCTCTTATCGCTTCGGCATCTAGCTGCAAACAATAGGCATGTACCGCTTCAACCGATTTGGGCATCAGCCCCTTATCTACCATCTCCAAATAGCAACTTTGCAGCAAGGTGATTCCATAACCAGTCAAATAATAGGTTTCCATTTTTTCCTTATAAGGTTGAAACAAAAGGCGAAGCTCTTCCATTACAGGAAAAACATCTTTAAAAAGCTCACGCTCTTTGCCACTAAAACTTTCGATAGTCTCTCTTCTATCCTGTATCAGAGTAGATAGAGAAAACTGCTCCATTAAATCACTTGCTTGTTCTGAATACTGTACTTCCACCATTATCTTTACTCCTTCTTTAGTGTTATCTTATCAAATTCACCCTAACAAGTAAACTGTTTGGAAAGCTATTGCATCACTTGTTTAGCATTTTTTCTGGGCACTTTCAGTGTATAAAAGAATAAAATTGATGATAATATTAAAAATAAGAAAGCAATTTGGGCTGATGACAAGAACGTTACCAAAACTGCTACTAGCATTTGACAAAGAACTAAGCCTAATGTGCAAAAACTACTAATCCCCGCACTGATTGTCGCCAAACGCTCCTCAGGAAGCGATGAAATGATAAAAGCATTCATCTTTGGCTGAAAAATGCCTACGATAACCATTGTCAAAAAATTAACCAAGAAAATAATATAAATACTGTGGAGTAAAAAACCAATAAAGAGAGCAGGGGGCATGAATACGGAAATCTTCAGTAAAAATTCCATACTTACTTTTTTTAATAAGGTCGTTACCAAAACACTCCCCAAAATATTTCCTATCAAAGTTACAACTGTAACGGTTGCTATAGTTGTGGCTGGATTGATAAATGCAAAACTGGAATTTTCTTTCATATTTAGGAGGAGCAGTGCATTCTCTGCTGCAAACACAGCATTTAAACCAGCAATGGTAAAAATAGAAGTCTTTAAGATGGAGATATTCTGAACAGTTTGATAAGATTGCTGCAAACTATTCCATGTATTTTTAATAAAATGCCTCTCTCCCTCACGATTCTCAACAGAAGAATGAATTGGATTATCTTTGAGCAGATTATTTAAACTGGGACGAAGTATCAGCATTATCAAAGCACTAACTACAAAAGTTCCAGCATTAAAAAATGCGAGGTGTTGATAACTCATCAGCCCAGCTAAAATTGCTCCACTGGATTGAAAGAGAATCTTTAGGATAGAGCTTGCTCCTTGACGAAAGGCATACATGGCTTCACGATTTTCCATTGGAATAATACGAAGGCTGAGTGGTATGTGCAAAGCATCTTCATATTGACCGGCTAGATCAGATAAAAGATTGACCAATACAGCTAAAATCACTACCCATAAAGCTGGCTGAAAGCCCATAGCCAGACCAATGAGCAGATACAGTCCTGTCCGAAACAAAAGCGTCACCAAAATCGTATCTACTTTCTTCTTAGTACGATCGCCCCACATGCCCATGAAAATCATCGTCAGAAAAGGCAAACTTTCAGATAAAGTCACTAAAGAGATTGCAAATTTTGCTTCTGGCAATAGCAGAACATAGTTCATTAAAGCCAAATAATAGAGTACATCTCCAAAATTAGACAACATATCCGAGACGAAAGTTCCCATAAACAGTTTATTTTGCAATATTCGTTTCATTTTATATCCACTTTCTTTTTGTTAATCAATCGCTTAATTTTTATTAAATATAATTATACGCTTAATTTTAAACAAGTCAATACTTTATTTTAAGTTTTATTATGGCTCCTCAAGAATCTCTTTTTTAAGTATCTGACTAAAAGTTTTCAGGCACCTAAAAATCCGCTTAAAAACTAAGCGGATTTTATGCTTTATCCTAATTCTGTCATGATTTGCTTGATTTGTGCTGCTGTATGTACCCCGGCGACTTGTTTCACAACCTGGCCGTCCTTTTTAAATAAGAGAGTTGGGATACTCATAATACCAAATTGTCGTGCGGTATTTGGATTTTCATCAACGTCTATCTTCACGATTTTCAATTCATCTTCTGGAATTTCTACGGAAAGTTTTTCTAGAATAGGAGCTTGCATACGACAAGGTCCACACCAAGTAGCCCAAAAGTCAATAATAACAAGACCGTCCTTTGTTTCTGCTTCAAACGTTGCATCAGTAATAGCTTTTGTCATCATTTTACCTCACTTTTATTTGTATTGATTTAAATCTTGCTTCATTAGATAAAAGAAAACATCACCGTAAGTCCCTTGGTAATCCAATTCGTGTCCATTAACAAGCAGCTTTTGAACCGGGTAATAATCTGCTACATTAATCAAGCAGGCTTGCTGCGATTGCTCAAATTCTTGATAGCTTTCAAACGTTATAACCCTCTCTTGCTTACTAGCATCCAAATAAGTGATTTCAATCATGGTCATTCTCCTTTTTATTATTCAATTACATTTGTAATTATTTTTATAAATACATTGTATCAATAGCTGTTACAACAGTCAAGAGATATGCTTACTCTACCACATTTCTATTTCTAATGGTAGAAAAAAAGCTCTCATTTTCATGAGAGACTTTTAATTGAATTAACGACGAAGTCCGAGTGAGTTAATCAATTCGCGGTAACGGTTAACATCGTTCTTACGCAAGTAGGCAAGAAGGTTACGACGACGACCGATTTTTTTCATCAAACCACGGTAAGTAGCGTGGTCTTTTTTGTGTACCTTGATGTGTTCGTTGAGGTGGTTAATTTCCCAAGTAAGAACAGCTACTTGTACTTCAACTGAACCTGTGTCACCTTCGTGACGTGCATATTGTGCAATGATTTCATTTTTTTTCTCTTTTGAGATTGCCATGATATTCTCCTTTTCTTTACGCTTCATCCGAGTGTTAGGCTTGGCCCACCTAATACCAAGAAAAAGTTATTTGTCTTTAACGACATTCTTATTCTACCAAGAAGGAAAGGTTTTGTCAAATGGGACATTCCGGCTTAGAGTTCTACACCAAAAATAGTGAGTTTTTCTAATTCTTCTTTTGTCAAACGGCGGAAAGTGCCTAATTCCAAACGCTCATCCAGCATAAGCGGTCCCATAGAAAGGCGTTCCAAATCTGTTATCGTTTTTCCGCAAGCCTGAACCATTCGCTTCACTTGGTGAAATTTTCCTTCAGAAATTATAATCTCCACCAGAGAAGTTTGCTGCTCTTCATTCACTTCTAATATGGTCAATTTTGCAGGCTGACAGGTAAAGTCCTTGAGCTCTATTCCTGCTTCAAAATGCTCCACATCTTTTTCAGTTATAATCCCATCTACCTTTGCACGATAAACTTTTGCTACATGCTTTTTAGGAGACAACATCGCATGTGCCAAAGCACCATTATTGGTTAATAACAAAAGTCCGTGAGTGTCAATATCAAGTCGTCCAACTGGAAAAACTTCTTTCTGGCGTGCACTTTCATCTAACAAATCCAAAACTATTTGATGGTTAGCATCTTCAGTAGCTGAAATGACTCCTTTCGGCTTATTTAAAAGATAATATACAAATTTTTCATAGTCCAATACTCGCTTATTGACTGAAATTTCGTCCTGATTTTCATCTATTTGAATTTTCGCAGATGTTTCTATTTTTCCATTAACCAAAACTTGCTTCTTTTTCAATAGGCGTTTGACTTCTGTTCGTGAACCAAGCCCCATTTCTACTAAAAACTTATCTAATCGCATCTTTTTCCTCATTTTGTTGATGAGTGACAAAAGCAGCTAAAATGGATACTGCTATCATGAGAACCCCTAGTACACTAAAAATAAAGGTTGGAACAGAAGAAATGATTCCAATCAAGGATAGGACGAATGTTGATACTGAAGCACCACTACTGCAACCCAAGACAACAATCGCTATTGCGCGATTGACCAAATGGGCAGGAATTTTCTCTGATACAATATGAAATACAGCTGTTAGAGATACGCTATAAGCAAAACCAGCCAACAGAGCACTTAAACTTAAGAACCAAATGTGGCTCGAAAAACCAATCATCACTTGACTGAAACCAAAAACAATTCCCGTTACTGTCAATAAGCGATTTTTCAACATACTCACTAAGCTGGCAAAGCTAACGCCAGCTAGAATCCCGACAAGCTGCATACAGCTGAGAATTAAGCTCGCTGTTTCAGCACTTCCCATTTTATTCTGTAAGACAAGACTTGGAATACGTAAATTGATAGCGACATTGGTACACACAATCATTCCAGCTATAAAAGCCAACAATATGCTTAAATGCACTTGTTTTGTGGTCATTTTCTGAGCAGACTTGAGATGCTCATGTTTATCGACTTTGCTTTTTTCATAAGGAACAAACAAAAGATATAGTGCTAAAATAATAAAGCCAACTGTATAAACTAGAAAAGTAGTTGTCCAGCCAAAACGCAAGAGTTGCCCGACCGCTAAAGTCAACAAAGCCATCCCTACAACTTCTGCTGACCCACGGTAGCCCAACATTTGCACACGCTCTCTCCCTTGGAAGCGCTCACTAATAATCGCAATTGCTCGAGGGTTCATCATACCTAGACCTAAACCAAAAATAAATCGCGAAGCAAAAACGAGACCATAAGCTTGATTGAAAAATGGGATGAGGCCACAAAGAGAAAATAACAATAGCCCTAGTATAATCATTTGTCGCTCAGATAAAAAACGCTCTAAAATACTATTAAAAAGCAATAAAGACATAATCCCAATAGATGGCAAGGAGACTAATAACTCTACCTGACTAGAAGAATAATTCTTATAAAACTGAAACATTGCCGGTAAGGCGCTGGAAATTGAAAATGCCGTTGTCAACACAAATGATAAAGCCAGAATACTAGCCTTCTCCATGAATCTTTTCATCTTATCTTCTTTCTAAAATCACACTATCCCTATCATACAGTTTTTTATGAAAAGACGCAATCTAATTCTGACATAAAAAACCAACGCCGTAAATAAGAATACAACGTTGGTTTGTTTAGTTTCAATCTTCATACAAGGTCAGCAATTTTTGTCTTTCCTGTCCTTTGTTAGCAAAATGAACAGCTGGTTTCTTGGTGAGAGGAGAAACAATTCCTAAAGCGATTTTGTATCCATTTCCTTCACCAGTCAAGTTAGCAGTTGAAAGAGAAATTTTTACTTTTTGTGCTTTATGAGGTAAGATTTTTGTCAATTCAATTGGTACAGTTTTACTTTCAACAATAGCGCCTGACTTATCTTGAACGTAAATCTTCACTTTCCAATTGCGATAAAAGGGAGCAACGCCTTTATTTGCTAATGTTATGGATAACTGAGTAGATTTCTTACTAGAAGTAAGTGTCATCTGTGGAACCCACAAACGATAACCCATATTTTTCAACAGTTCATTATAGCTACTATCGTCATTGTCTATCATTTCAGCAATTTTAGGACCCAAAAAAGTAGTATGAGATTCCTGAAGTTCTTTGATGATCTGTTTCAGCTTTTTCCCCATGAGAGTTTTCATAGTAGCTGAACTGGTTAATTCACCACCTATAGGGGCTGTTTGCCAAGCATCTGGCATAGAGACTAAGCCATTTTTGGCATTTTCCTGGTCATAATCTCCACCAGATTGAATCCAATTTAGCCAAACTTTTTTACTTTCTTCGTCTCCAACCACATCATTATAAAGACCAAATCCATACTTCTTGGCTGCTACAAACGGACGCCGCATTAGAATATTCGCTTCTGGAAAAGCATCTATCCAAGGGGTAATATATTTTTCACGAATAGCCGCTTCTGGCAACTTCCGAATATTAGCCTCATCATTCACATGCCACTCTCCCCAATGACCTAGTCCCCCTAGCTCAATAAAAGAAATTTGTCCAGAATCAGCCCAGCGTTGTCCCATTGCTTCAACCGCTTTTTGATAATAATGAATCAGCTTTTTATCCTCATAATTCGGCGAAAAGCCCTTTCCATAGGAAGAAGTATAGCGGTCTCCCGGATCAGACATTTCTTTGATTAACCAAGAAGGAATATCCTCATGAGTGGCTTTCCAAGGATAGTCCAAAACAAAGCGTAAAACAACATGTTTGCCTTCTTTTAGCCAACGTTTGAGCTGATTTTTCTCTTCTAAGGTTTCCCAAGCATACACTCCTTTTTGAGGTTCCAGCTCTTTCCAAGTCACATCCATATAGACCAACTGAATATCTTTGGTTACTTCTGGTTCTTTCGCTGAAGGAGCGTAGCCCATTAAAGGATTGGGCACCACTTTATCGGAGTAGGTGAAATTCTGCTCCACTCGTTTTCTATTTTTTTTCAAGGACGGGGAAAAAACTGCTACGCAAATAAATAGGGCTGCTAAAACGCTCAAACAAATTGATATTATTTTACTCATTCTCATCATCCGTGGTATTCACCATTATATTGGATTAGTGTTACGTCCGAAACCTGTTCAATATTACGTATTTGTTCTACAAAAGTGAAATCCTCTTTTTGACAAAAGACTTCTACTGCCATTTCAACGGTTTCTCCTCGCATTGTCTTTGATTTCACAAAATATTTCATTTTTCCAAAGACCTGAATGACTTTATCGCCAGCTTCATCTCCTTGATAATGGATAACAGCAATATAGACTTTTCCTTGTTCTTGCATTTTACTAAAAATGATTAACATGCCAAAAATGACAGCTGCTGTTACTAAGGCTAAAATATACATACCCGCTCCAACGGTAATTCCTGTTGTAATAGCCCAGAACAGATAAAGCAAGTCCATCGGATCCTTAACCGCCGTACGATAACGAACGATAGACAACGCCCCTACCATACCAAGTGAAATAACAATGTTTGAGCTAATAGCTAGTGTTACCATCGCTGTTAAAATAGACATTCCAACTAAGGTCATGGCAAAACTTCTAGAATAGACAACGCCGGTAAAAAATCGTTGATAAACAAAGTAAATAAAGGCTCCCAATGCAATGGCTAATAGTAAGGTCGCAACAATTTTCCCAATATTTTGGGTAGTAAAATTCTCTGATCGTAAGACAGATTTTTTAATGATATCTTGAACACTCATCTTTTTCTCCTCTACTAGTAGTCTGTATCATACCAGTATCCGAAATCATGCAAGTAGGCTGTTTTTTCATAACACAATACATATTTGGATACGGCAAGAAACTCGGAAGCTTGGGGGGGAATAACCTCTTTTATCATTTGGGGAAGCAATTCTGTATATTTTACTTCAAAAACTAACTTCCCCGGTGCTAAAACAGGTAAAGTTGGTAAGGTTTCATCAAATATATCATAGCTACCAATAGCAGCACGAACATTTGAATCAAATGTTAAACGAATTGTCCCCGTATCATAAACCCAAGGTTCACGCTCATAGTCTACTATGACACGAGGTCGCATCATATTTGCCACACATTCAACATAAAATTCTCGACACAACAAATAGGGACTATGGAGAAGAAAATCATAATTTCCATCAATAATTTTCTCTGTTTCTTCTCGTGTCAAAGGTGCAGCTTCCTTATAAATATACTGTCCAAATTTCTTTTTACGCTCCAATTTGATACTTCGGTCACTAAAATTATAGATCCGAATACGGTATTTTTTACGCATCAAAATTCCCGCTTCTTTCTCCTCATAAGCACTATTCCAGTAATCATCAAAGTACAGACTGCGAATGGTATAGCCACCATTTTGAGCATGTCTATCCAAAGATAGGATGGAGCCAAAGCGTTGCGTCAATAGTTCTTTTTCTTTCAGACCAATCAGGTATTTCCCTTCATGACGAAACTGTTCTTCTTTATTTATTTTCATAAACATCAACCTTTATCTTACCATCTTCCATCACATAAAAACTTAAAACGCCAAAAAGACTGGTAGTATCCACACGATATTGTTCAAAAGCAGCCTGAGATTTACCATCAGAATTTGTAGCAATCACGCGCATAAAATATTGACCTTTTGGAAGATGTTTTGTAGTGACACTTGTCTCTGTTAGACCTTTCTTGTCAAGGATCTTATCTTTAAAGTTAGGATCCTTAGCTAATTCTACATGATAAGTGATTTCTTTATTGTTAAAATCGTATGATGACATCCACTTAAGAACCAGTTCCCCATTCTCAACTCTTGGCTGGTCAATATAAAATGGTTGAGGAGACTGCAAACTATTTTTATAATCTTGATAATTTTTTTCAACTTCCTTTGGTAATTCATTTAAAATCTTGTCATATTGCTCCTCTTTTATAGGCATACGCTCCACATCTGGCATACGACTTAAATATGGTTTGACAATATTCGCATATTGCTTGCTCAAGTCACCGATACTGTTAGGACTAAGTTGATTTCTATATAATTTATCAACCACTTTATCCAAACCCGTTCTAAATCTTTCAGATTTTAGCAATCGTTGAAAAAGAAGATTCCCCCAATAATTACTCACACCATAACGCCAAGAATTTTGTCCCAGCGCACCCGATCTACGAAGTTCTCTCTCGCCTTTCCGTAAAGAATCGTCCAAATCCCAAGGTAAAATATACCAACGAGTTCCATTTTGTGGGCTATAAAGGAACATATTCCGATTTTGACTGTCAATGTTTCCCATTAAAATCTGAAAAGCTAACCAATATTGGATATTTTCGGCATCAAAATATTTTTCTAATATTTTATCGCCTGTCGTTGACTTATCATTCAATTTATCCAACATATCAATAAGCTTGGTATGATCGTGATCCCCCTTAACTTCTAAGAGTTCTTCAAATTTTTTCTTATCGAACTTTGGGTCATTTTCCTTTCGAATAGCATCTGCCTTCCGATAAAATTCAAAGTTGTTCAACTTATAAAGTTGACCAGCTCTATCTAATCCATGCGCTTCAAGAGCTGTTTTATTCAGTTGTTCAACTTGTGTATATAATCCATAGTCCTCAAAATTCTTTGAACCTGAACCAGTTTCATCTTTTACATACAAATGGACAAATTGAGTGCGAAGTCCAACAATTTGCGGAATGCCCTCCATCAATTTAAAAGCTAACCTATTTCGAAAACGAAGAGATTCATAAGGATGCTTATTCAAATTGATCGTTCGCTGTCCTTCCCAAATCCCTTTATTTTTTTTGATTTCTATCTTATAACTTTTCTGCTTTGAACGGCTAGAGCTTTGTCCTCGAATTTGAACGGTCGCATTTGGAACTTGCTCCTCAAATCCAAATTCACCCGCAACAGGACCTTTTTCATTTCCTACTTGCAAAAGACCCGCAACCTGATAGCGTTTCACTCCCATTTTTTCATAATCATAAGCAGAATATTGATTGATTTCTCGCCAAGAGTGATCGGTGTTCTCCGCAGTATTTCCGCGTCTCACTGTCAAATACATAGTAATAACATCAGGATTTTTTTGAGCATATAAAGATTCTTTATCACGGAGGTGACGATCGTTGATGTTTGCCACTTTTTCTTTTTTTACATGTTTTGTAGTTGGTTGCTTCGTTTTGTTTCCACCACTATCAGAAATAGCTAAAATAATAAATGCAAGTGCCATTAATCCAAAGACCAGTAAAAATTTAGTCCATTTATTATCCATCCTTCGACCTCGCTTTCAAAGTAGTGAATAACCTCGTAAAGAAGCCTTCCTCTTCACGATAAACGACTTCTTGACTTCCTAAGATACGATAGGGAAGATCTTTTGTATATTCGCTCAATCGCGTACTCGCCGTAAGATAAAGTACAAGAGCAGCTAATAAGAAGCCATATCCAATAAAAGATGTATCCATAAATTGGGTAAGGATACTAAAAATAACAGAGATTCCTGCAAACCATCTCGCACATTTCTTTGCCCCTTCATAATCAACAAAATAAAGTAGCATCAATAGATTGACATTTCCTACAGCATAAAGCCCGTAACCTAAGCAGAGTGTTTGAAAATAACCTTTCATCTGACTGTTAAAACCGAGCGGTAAAACTGTCAATAGAACAATTCCCACAAACATGGCTAATAAAGTAGCCAGAAGCTGTTTCCATGATAAATACTTTAATTCATTCCGAAGAACATTCATCATTTCAATTTCGCTCTGGTTGATTTTCTTAACGTTTCCCACTCCTTCATACATATGGTAATATTTCCTAAATTTAGGATAAAACTTCACCTCAACAGAGACCACAAAGTTTACAGTTGATACTAAAGTAACCAGATAAGCTAACATGGCAGGGACATCGTAAACCGGTGCTGTATGAAACAATCCTCCGATTCCCTTGCCGAGTGGGCCAAACCAATTGATGACGATATGGGAAAAAAGTCCAATAAACATATAAATGCCTACTTTGAAAAGATCTAAATATCGATCAAACCAAATTAAGAATTCAAAATTGGCGGCATAATTTTTGGGGAAGTGCCTGTACAAAATACGAATCATTTGTACAAGAATGAAGCCATAAGATATACAAACACTAAGGAGCAAACCATATGGAATAGCCGATGCAAGCGCCACTAAACCAACTCCAATAGTAATACCTATTGCTATAGCAAAAGTTTTTAGAATACTACGGTAATCTTTTACAGCTGTTAAGTAATTCACGGCATTCCAAATTAGGCATAGTTCACTAAACAAGACCAAATTTAAGATGATTTCTAACAAAGGAATCCCTGAAATCAAGAGAAAAACTCCATAAGTCACAACTCCAAGACCTAGCATCACGGCTCCAGAGGAAAAATAAGAAGATAGTACTTTTTCAAACTTTTTCTCATAAAGCATATCTGCTACATAGCGAGTGACAATCATTGAAAAGAGGTTGGTAATTGCTAGAGAAGCTAATATAGAATACGAAATCAAGCCCAGCAAATGATCACGTTCGCCATTCCCGAAGTGACCTAGAACACTTAGACCGACAACTGCTAAAATAAGCAAAATCCCAAGAAGCATCGGTCCGATATATACAACTCCTGCATAACCATAAGCTTTTTGTTTTGCAAGGAAGTTACCTTTATTATACACTTTTCGCAGCTCAAATCCCAACCCTGCCATTATTTTACATACTCCTTATATAATTGTCTATATTGTTCAATCATTTGATGATACTGGTAAAATTTCTCACTTCTCTTTTTAGCAATCTGTCCCATTTTTAGACGTTTTTCTTCTGAACTCGCCATGACAAGCATAGCATGAGCTAAACTCATTAAATCCGTTGGCGGAACGCAGTAACCAGCTACTCCCAGTTCATCATCCTCGCGCCCCTCTAATAATTCTTTGCAACAGCCGACATCTGTTGTAACACAAGGTTTTCCAGCAGCCATTGACTCCAAAATAGATAATGGTTGTCCTTCTGATATACTTGTTAGAATCATGAAATCCATCTTTTTTAAGTATTCCTTGACATCTACACGTCCTGTAAAAATCAGATTTTCTAATTTTAATTTACGAGCTAAAGCGTAGCATTCTTCCGCATAAGCTTTATCATCCACCCCACCCATGATATAAAGGCGAACATTTGACATCTGCGCTGATACTTCGTAAAAAGCATAAATCATAGTTTTAATATCTTTAATTGGCGCCATTCTGACAGCAGCGCCGATGTTAATCCAATCATCTTTTTCAAAAGGAATGTTAGAAAAGCTTTCATAATCAATACCATTTGAAATAACTCGGCATTTTTTCGCATCACAACCAAGAGCAATTTGTGTTTCACGAGCTTTTGAAAAAAGACTCGTAATACAATCTGCCTTAGAATAAATAGCATCTGATAACATATAAAAGAAATCAATCCATTGCTTACGCATAGAGGGCAAGAGCCAATCTGCACGAATAATTTCTTCCTCACGTTCACGTGTATAAATACCATGCTCCGTTAGAAGTAACGGCTTTCGCGTACGTGTGCTTGCTAATGTAGCTAGAATACCACCATACCCTGTAGAAATAGCATGATACGCATCCGCAGAAGGAATACTGCTTGATAAGAGGTTCAACAGAGGAAAAAGCATGGAACGAATGGTATGAAAGACATCTGACATAGGCTGTGAAGCATATTTTTCTTCACATAGCTCTTGAATCATGGAAAAGAACTCTTCGCTCGCTAAAAAATTATCTCGCTGAATTTTTCCTTCTTGTAGCAGATCAAATATAAGAGACCAAGCAGGTTTTGCACAAAAAACTAATTGTTTTAAAGCGTCATACTCTTCACGAGATAGTTCTTCAATTTTCTTCTCTATTATTTTTGAGCTACCTAAGCTATCCAGAAATACTTCATGAACTTCTACGACATTTTCAGGAAATTCATAGACAAATTTTCCCTTTTGTTCTTCATTGGCCCCAATAACCCAAATGATAAATTCATGTTCTTTCATTTCTGTGATATATTGGTGCATCCAAGTGGATACACCACCATGTACATAAGGGTAAGAGCCCTCTAAAACCAAACAGATTCTCATTTTTATTTTCTTTTCTCTTTTTATTTCAATTCAATCGCTACTTTTGCAGACGTAGCATGCAATAAATAAAGATTACCAGTCAAATGCTCTAATTTTCCACCTGTCACTTTTCCTGGTTTTCCTTCATTCAACCGAAGCATTACGTAAGCATTATCATGGAAATTCCCAAGATTTAATTCCAAACCAGTATCAGTCTTCTGTTGCTGAACACTTAAAATACCATAGCGTTGAATGGCCCCCGCCATTTCAGAACCCGTCAAATCTCTAATATTAGGTGCCATTTTATCAACCCATGCAATCTCATCACTAAAATCTTTATATAATTTTGCCCAGCCAAGTTTTGCACCTCGATCTTCGTCCATCACATCATCTGGATGGAGGAAATGGGTCATTACATAATGCATATTCAGCTCTGAAAAAACAGTCAACTTAGAATAATTGTCCCATGATGCACCTGAAACAATCCGTGGTTGCTCAATCAGTCCATCATCAGCTACCTCAAATTCTTGAGAATAGGTAAATCTTCCTGGGAAATAGTTACTGGCAATGCTTTTAATCTCTGGGAATTTCGCTCTCAACACTTCTCTTCCTTCTTTTGAAAGAACATTTGAAGGTGGAATATAGACAGACTTTTCGCCTTTTGGAAAGAGCTCCTTCGTAAATCGAATCAACTCACGAATAGAAGATTCCATTGCTTTTTTGTCTTTCCAAGTCTTGTATGTTGGAAATTCATCTCCATAATCAACATCCTTTGGAGAAAGTGGCTGGTGATTATAACCGTGGTAGCTAATCTCTCCGCCATTTGCTAAAAGAGATTTTCCAAAATACTTAAAGCGCTCTATATCTTTTTGTGCCGTTACATTTCCTGATGTATCATCTTCATAATTTTCAATGACACCACCAGTATACTTGATACCGTACTTTTCAGATAACTTCAATAAATCCGGCCACCAAATATTCGTATAAAAATCAGAAATACTTGTATTGTAATCTCGCTTAATGTAGGTAGCATCTCCTGCTGGTACTGGTGAAGGGAAATCATCCAAATAGAACGTAGCACCATTAATTACTGGATAAGCTGTTGCTTCTGTCAACAAGCTATAAGAAGCCGCATAAATCCCACGAACTGCTCTTTCGTAAATTCCAAAATTATCTACTACAAATTTGCCTTTGCCATATTTTTTCTCCCAAACAAGAGGAATACGCGCTTCATTATCTGTCCAAGCGTGAACTTTGGTGTCTGATGAAAGAGAGACCGTCCAAGCCGATTCAAATCCTCCATCAATTGGATAACTTTTCCCGCCACCAATCATGAAGTCTTTATCAATATACATTTTGTTTACCACAGAATTCTCAGCACTGGAATTCGTTACTCCTAATTTTTGCTCAATGGATGCAGAAGCATTATCCTTAACTAGCGTAACACCAAAGAGAACATTTCCGCCTTGCTCAACCCAGTCAACCATTTCCTGCGTTTTTTCTCCCAGAGTTTCTAAATCGCTTAAAAGTACGATAACTTTTTTATAATTTGAAAAACTAGGAAGAGAATCTTTTGAAATATCAACCAATTGATAGCCTTGCTTCATGTCTTTAAGAATCTGCGAGAATTGTTCTTTCGCTCGTCTACTGGTATCATTGCTCTCATCATAAAGGACAAGATTTTCTTTTGCCAAACTTTCAAAAACTGTTTTAGAAGTAGGAATATTCCCTTTTAGATAGGTATTTTTACTTGTAGCAACCGTATAACGCTCCCCACTTTTTTGAATCCATAAAAATGCGGCTAACAAAAGAAAAATAACCACCACTATAATGGATTCTCTTGAATAAGCCAACGTTTTTTTCTTCTTTTTCATTCCTTCCAACCTTTAAGACTGCCAAAAAGCTAATTGTTCTCGATTCTCTTTTGAGATGTAAATTGAATCTTCCTTTATAGCCTTTACTAATTCTTTTATCCTTTCCCCTTGTTTTGTTTCATAATAATATTGCAGATATAACATATAAATGTCTTCTTGTTGTGTCCACTTTTGTGAAATCAAATCTAAATAATCTTTAACTCGATTATAATGTTTGAGCAATAATTCATTTTTAATGAAGTTCAGATAATCCGACAACTCTTCTTTTTGTTGTATCTTTTTCTCCAAAAGATTTGAATAATCTGTTCTAAGTAGTTTTTCCAACCGTTTAGTGACAAGTCCCTTTTGCAAGTAACTTGCTAAGGTAGCACAATACTCTGTTAAAACTTGGAAATCATTAGGATTTTGACGATACTTTTTATTTAAATTTTGCAAACGAACATCGTACTGTCGTGACACCTCCGCAATCAAAGTTGTAGCGTAATGTACAACTTCTGTATCTTCATCTTTACGAGCCAAAAATAACAAATCAATAAAACGATTTGGAGTCCGACTAACCATTTCCATTAACATCCACCGTGCTGTCTCCTTATCTTGCAACAACAGCGCTTCTTCTAACGGAATGAGTTCTTCGACATCCTCATATGCATTTCCTAGTTCGTTCTTGTTTTCAATTCCACTTATCTCCGTCCAAACATCTGCCTCTTTTGCCAGAAGAGACACATTTGATTTATCGTCATGTCTAGATAGATTTAAAAGCCAAAGCAAAAGATAGCCTAGAAACGGTATTGCAATAGGAAAAACAATATAAAACAACGGTAGTTTGATTTTTTTATATTTGAGCAAATAGTAAGAATGAATACATAGAATCAAATCTAAAATCACACAAAAAATAGAAATAATGTATTCCATTTATCAACCTCCGTGTTTGATTGAGTTAGAATTATTCTCCAAAGACATCGGCTTTTTAATGTTTGCAAATGCTTGATGATAACCCGCTTTATCTAACATGGAAGCTGCTACTCCACCAATCATTTGCAAAAAGTGGAGGCGAGAAAGTGATAAACGGTTATAAGAAACATCTTCAATCCACAGGAGGTACTTTAATCCTGAAGCAGCTTTTATTTCTGATGCATAAAATGGGTAATCTGGAAGAAGATTCTTATTTATCCAAACTTCATCATTTTTTAACTCTTCTGCTAATGTAGGGTAGTTACTTAGATTGAAGTCAGAAGAATTAGATAATGAATAAATGTTGACTTTATTTGCTCCCAATTGCTCCTCAATAACTTTCTTCGTTTCATTTAAAACAGCTTCTACTGTCGGCTTATCCAATTGTTGAAAAATAGAGAATAGTTTGCTCGCACCATTTTGATTGCTAACGACTTGCTGAACGAGCTTTTCACGATCATAAACTGCATCCTCATAGGAGATAGATAAGAGTTCATTTCTTTCATTTAGCAGCTGATTTTCTTTTTCTAGCATTTCTTTCTCATCTTGGTACTTCATCTGGATAATCCCACAAATAAGAGCAACGAACATATAAGCCGCAAAGGAAATCCACCTATCGGTATTATAGACGATTGATTGCCAGTTTCCTCCCGAGAAGATATTGGCTGCAAATAACCCTAGTATTGAAAGGAGACCAGCAAAAATGCCATATAAAGTTCCAAAGATTGTACTAATCAAGGTTACAAAAAATAAGCGAATATCAATCATTTTGAATTGATTGAAACCATTTAATAACGTACTCAAACCTTCTGATAGTAAAAAAGCAAGCAAAATTTCAGCTACCTTTTGATAAACCTTATGAGACCGCATCAGATAAATAGCTTTTTTCAAATGATTGAATTCCAGATGATTAGACGTCTTATTTTCTTTTACGAAATCTTTGTAAAGATCTGATAGATCATCTAGAACCGAGTAACGAATAAACCAGCCATAACGTTGTCTTAAATTATCTTCATCTGTCGAGCGATAAAGATAAGGTTCAGTTGACTTTGAATCAATCTCTATGGCACTTTTAGAGAGAGACAGTTCTTCTAATTTCGCCGCAAATTGCTGAAATGTAATCTGAAAGGGATTATAAATAGTTAAGATTTCTGTTTGGTCATTCCAACTATCAAAAATTTTGCTGATTAGCTCTGCTAAATCTTCTGAATTGATAAAATTCGCAATTTCATCTGGATGTTCTCCAATATGAACTGTTTTATTTTGGTGAAGACTGTCAAACAACTGATACAAATAATCTTCTGGCAATTTGGAAGAATACAAATAAGGGCTACGAACTATTTTCAGAGATCGCCCATTTGTCTTGGACCAATTGAGGCAAATCTCCTCTGCCGCCCTTTCTAGCTCCTGAGGATCATTAAGCACTTCTGGTCCTGTCACATAAAGAATTTTCGAATGAGATAATTCTTCGGTATGATGTAAAAAAGTTTGCAGCCGTTCTAGCTCCCCTACTCGTTGATTCTTATAAGTTAGCAAATTAGAAAGATAAAGAATTTGGTCAAATTGATAGGTTCTTAAAACTTCTACTAAAATGGTTTCTTTTGTTTTCGGAAAAACTGTCAATTTTAATTTTTTTGAACTTTTTAAATCTGTTTCTCCCAAAAGATAAACCGTATCCTTTGGAAAAGCTTCTTGTATAAACTTTTTGGTTACATATCCCGTATTTCCAAATAGTAGAATTTTCAATTTTTTGTCCCTCCTAAAAAGTAATTTATTTTGTTACTAATAATATTTTAGGTATCCAACTAAATATCATACATATTTTTGCTAAAAATATCAAGCAAAATAGACTAATTTTTTACTAATTTATTTCGTGTTTTCTCCACATATTCATTACACGCTATTTCGATTTCTTTCTTTCTCCTTTATTTTGTGTTATATTTATCATATACAAAGAATTTAATTTGGAATAGAAATCCATTTTTAGAACGAAGGAGAAAACATGTCTGTTATTGAAAAATTAACAAAACCAGCTCACTTGATTGATATGAATGACATCATTCGTGAAGGGAATCCAACGCTTCGGGCAGTCGCCAAGGATGTCACCTTTCCACTTACAGAGCAAGAAGTTATCTTGGGTGAAAAAATGCTCCAATTTTTGAGAAATTCACAAGACCCTGCAACTGCTGAAAAAATGGGGCTTCGTGGCGGCGTTGGTCTAGCTGCACCTCAGCTAGATCTGTCAAAGCGTATTATTGCTGTATTGGTGCCAAACCTGCCAGACAAAGAGGGCAATCCACCAAAGGAAGCCTATGCTTTGCAAACGGTTATGTACAACGCTAAAGTAGTGGCACATTCTGTTCAAGATGCCGCACTCGCTGAGGGGGAGGGCTGCTTGTCAGTTGACCGTGAAGTGCCTGGTTATGTCGTGCGCCATGCACGCGTCACTGTTGAATATTTTGACAAAGAAGGTGAAAAACACCGTATCAAACTCAAAGGATACAACTCAATCGTGGTTCAACACGAGATTGACCACACCAACGGAATCATGTTCTATGACCGCATCAATGAAAAAGAACCCTTCGCAATCAAAGAAGGCATGCTAGTGATTGAATAATAAATAAAAGGGAATCTCTGTTCTAAAACAGCATTCCCAATTAAAATTTCTTTATAAAAGCACTATAACTCAAGAATACAAATAAAAAGAACAACTTTGGCTTCTGATAAACAGAAAATCAAGGTTGTTCTTTTTTGTAGTTATCGTGTGAATCTGTCTCAGACTCATGACTTTAGGATGACAAGCAATTTTAACGCAACTGCTATCGCACAAAACAAAGCACTATTTTGAGGTGGTAGATAGAACTTGTGAAGCAAGTCTCATCTTCATTCGCCTTTGAAACTCCAAAGAGCAATTTTGATGAAACCTTCGTTTTCTGCATTCACTATCTAAACAGTCTGAAAAACAGTTAAGTCGCCTTATGGGGCGAGACTATACAGAACATTTTGTACCGAAGCCTTGAAATAAGAAAGCTGAGATTAACATTTTCGAATTTTAATTCCTTTGTGGGCGACTGCACTAGCAATTGTAGGTATCGGTCTCACTCCTATTTTTAGAAGTCAGCTTCCTCTTTCCCAGAAAATAGCTAAAAGAATAATCGCTCCCAACACAGACGGTATAACCGCTGTATCTGACAGATGAGGTCCCCAGTTACCAAAGAGCATTTGCCCAAGCCAGGCCCCAAACCAACCTAGTAAGATCTTGCCAATACAACCCATTCGTTCCCCACGATTGGTGATTGCTGCTGCAATCAGACCAATAATGAAGCCGACAAACATACTTCCAATCATTTAGTTATCCTTCCTGATTATTCACAACTGGTACTATTGCATTATTTTTTATGCCAACAATAATTTTTCTTGTTTTTGAAAGAACAGGCACGACTTGCTAGCACAGCCAAACTGACCAATACTACCGAAGCAAGAACAGTCTTTCCAGAAAATTCAAGCGCATAATGAAAATCTCTTTGGGATTTTTTATCTTCAGCTGAAATCATTAACTTCATAATGTATCCTTTCTATTTGTAAATAGCTTACAAAGAACAACAAGAATCTATAAATTTTGTAAAAAATTTTACAAGTAGTAATTTTGAGGCAGAACCTTTCAAAAAACAGCTAGCTACTCGCAATAAATCATTACCATGAAAGATTGCAAAATCAATCATATTTCGCAAATGAATAAGCAAAAATTCTAGTTTAGTGGCAGCTGCCGTTGATGAAATTCCTGTCTTTCATCAAAAGAAGAAGTTTTAGAATAAATCATCAAAGAGACTGAGCTGATTGTCTTCTGGCATATTGCCTAGAATCCCCATTTCATCCATTTTATCGACTAGAGTAGTGGACAAGCCGCCACGCTTGCGCAATTCGGTTTTTGAAAGAAATTCTCCTTCTGCACGCGCTTTAACCAATTGTTTTGCAACGTTGTCTCCCAAACCATCCATAGCAGAAAATGGAGGAATTAAGCTATCTCCGTCAATAAGAAATTCTGTCGCATCACTCTTATACAGATTGAGTTTGCCAAATTTGAAACCTCTTTCCAACATTTCATTAACGATTTCCAAGGTTGTATACAGGTCAATTTCTACATTGGACGCTTCATTATTTTTACGTTTTTCAGAGATTTCATTCATTTTGCGCTTAACTGAATCTAATCCGCTACTCATGACTTTAATATCAAAGGCTTTGGCACGGATAGAAAAGTAAGCACAATAGTAATAAATCGGATGATGCACTTTGAAATAAGCTACCCGTAGAGCCATCATTACGTAGGCAGCTGCATGGGCTTTAGGAAACATGTACTTGATTTTTCCGCAAGATTCAATATACCATTCAGGGACATTGTTTTCTTTCATAGCGGCAATATAACCATTACGCTCTTCGTCAGAAATTTTCAACCATGCACCTTTCCGCACACGCTCCATAATGGTAAAGGCCATTTTTGGTTCTAAGCCCTTGTGCATGAGATAGACCATGATGTCGTCCCGACAACCGATAACGGTAGATAAGTCCGCAATTCCCTGCTTAATTAAATCTTGTGCATTTCCAAGCCATACGTCCGTACCGTGAGACAAGCCTGATAATTGAAGTAATTCTGCGAAAGTTGTTGGGTGAGTTTCATCCACCATGCCCCGTACAAAGTTGGTTCCAAACTCAGGAATCCCCAGCATACCAGTTGCCGTACCTATTTGCTCTTGTGTCACTCCCAGAACATCTGTTCCTGAAAAGAGTGCCATAACTTCCTTATCATCCATAGGAATATCATTAGGGTCAATACCTGATAAATCCTGCAATTTCCGAATCATAGTCGGATCATCATGACCGAGCACATCGAGTTTCAGGACATTTTCATCAATATCATGGAAGTTAAAGTGAGTTGTTTGCCATTCAGCAGTCAAGTCATCTGCTGGGTATTGAACCGGCGTAAAATCATAAACATCCATGTAATTTGGAATAACGACGATTCCTCCTGGGTGCTGTCCAGTCGTTCGTTTGACACCTGCTGCACCTTGCGCTAATCGTTCTACTTCTGCATCACGATAAAATTTATTATAATCCCGCTCATAACCTTTCACAAATCCATACGCTGTTTTGGCAGCGACTGTACCAACCGTACCAGCACGAAAGGCATATTCTTCACCAAAAATGTCTCGAACATCCAAGTGGGCACTCGGTTGATCTTCACCAGAAAAGTTCAAGTCAATATCAGGTACCTTATCACCGTCAAAACCAAGGAAGGTTTCAAAAGGAATATCCTGTCCATTTTTACTCAACTTATGCCCACAATGCGGACAATCTTTATCTGGCATATCAAAGCCTGAACCGTAAGAACCGTCCGTAATAAATTCTGAATACTGGCATTTGCCACAAACATAGTGAGGAGATAAAGGGTTTACCTCAGTAATCCCAATCATGGTCGCCACAAAACTAGAGCCGACCGAACCACGTGAACCCACCAAATAACCGCGTTCATTTGAGCGCTGTACCAACATTTGTGAAGCCAGATAAATCACGGCAAATCCATTCCCCAAAATGGAGGATAATTCCCGCTCAATTCGTCGGTCTACAATATCCGGCAGCGGATTTCCATAAATTTCAAAAGCTTTGGCATAAGTCATCTCAGCGACTTTTTCCTCTGATTTGTCAATAAATGGTGTATAAAGGTCACCTTTCACCACCTCAATCGGTTCAAAGGTTGCTGCCAATTGATTTGGATTATCAATAACCACCTGCCGAGCTAATTCTTCACCTAAGAAGGCAAACTCATCCAACATTTCATTGGTTGTGCGGAAATGCGCTTTTGGAAGTGGAGCTGGTTGAGCATTTTCGCCATGTCCAATGGTACGGTTAATCATCGCTCCTTGCCCTAGACTGCGGACGATAATTTCTCGATAAATTTCTTCTTCAGGCTCGATATAATGCACATCACCTGTAGCAAGAACAGGCTTGTCTAATCGATTTCCCACTTCAATCAAATTTTTGATAATAGTGTGAAGCTCTTCGACATCCTTAACCTGCTCTTTGGCAATCAACGGTGCATAAATTGCTGGAGGCATGATTTCAATAAAATCGTAGTATTTCGCAACTTCCACTGCAGCATCGACGCCTTGCGAAACAACCGCGTCAAACACTTCTCCTTCTGAACAGGCCGTTCCTAAAATCAAGCCTTCTCGGTGCGCATCCAAAACTGTTCGTGGAATCCGCGGTACGCCCTCAAAATACTTTGTATTAGACAAACTGACTAATTTAAAAATGTTCTTCAAACCCGTTTGATTTTTTACATAAATTGTAGCGTGTTTGACCCGCGCTTTTTTATAGGAGTTTTCATCCACCAAATCTGTGTTTAGCTTTTGAAGATTGGTGACACCTCGTTTTTCCGCCGCATCGTTAATGAAAATAAAGAGTAGGCGTCCTGTCGCTTCCGCGTCATAATTAGCCATGTGATGATGATCAAGCGATATTTGGAAACGCTTAGTCAATGGTCCCAAACCGTGGCGCTTGTATTCTGGGTAGAGATTACGGGCAAACTCCAAGGTATCAATGACTGGTTGCGTGATCTGTGGCAACCCATGCCGTTCATAATTGACATTCATAAATCCCACATCAAAGGTAGCATTGTGGGCAACGAGCACCGTATCTTGACAGAAGTCTTGAAATTCTTGCAAGACCTGCTCGAGTGGCTTCGCATTTTTGACATGCTCGTCTGTAATCCCCGTCAAATCTGTCGTAAAGGCACTCAAAGGATGACCTGGATTGATAAACTCGTCAAACTCAGCAATGACATTCCCCTTGTACATCTTACTTGCCGCTACTTGGATCAAGTCATTGTAAATAGCAGACAAACCGGTAGTTTCCACGTCAAAGACAACATAAGTGGCTTCCTTGAGTTCCATATCCACTTCGTTATAGGTAATAGGAACTCGGTCTTCCACGATATTAGCTTCCATGCCGTAAATCAGCTGAATACCAGCTTTTTTAGCAGCTTTATAGCCATGCGGAAAGCTCTGTACATTGCCGTGGTCAGTAATCGCAACTGCCTTATGTCCCCACTTAGCGGCTGTCGCAATCAATTCCTCCACTTCTGGCAGAGCATCCATGGTTGACATATTGGTGTGCGCGTGAAATTCAATCCGCTTCTCACCTTCTGGCATCAAGTCTTTCCGCTCATAATGTGTCACTTCTTGCACATCTTGAACATTCATGGTCAAGTCATGCGTGAAGTTGTTCATTTCAATATTCCCACGCACACGCAACCAAGAATTTTTCCTAATGATGTCAAATTTTTTGGCTTCTTCTTCGTTTTTAAACCATTTCTGAAGCGCAAAGCTAGAAGTATAATCAGTCATCTTAAAGTTAATCAGCACACGCCCTGTGCGGGTAACCTTTTGCTCAAGATCAAAGACCATACCTTCAAAGACAATGCGATTTTCCTCGGTCTGGATGTCAATCATCTGCGTAATCTCTGCCTTGTCCAGCTTTGGTCGAGCAGCCGCTTTTCGTGCTTGAAAATCAGAATAGTTTGGTTTTTCCTCAGCTGGTGGCGGTGCCATTTGTTGCAGTGCTTCGATAGCTTTTAGCGCCTCGTCATTAGCCGCTTGCACAATCTTTTCTTTTTCAGCTTGGAAAGTCTCAACTTGTTGCTGAGTTAAGGCGTCACTTGCTTTGACCCGACAGTGAAAATGCGGAAAGCCAAACTTCACCAATTGCTTGGCTAGATTTGGCAAATGGGTTTTCCGAAAATGCTCCGTATCAATACTGGATGGCCCCTCAATCCAGAGCTGATCGCCGTCCGCATGCACCTGTAGCTGTTGGTACATACTACGAAAGCCTTGACTGGCACAAGGTCCTTCTGTAAAAGCCTCTTTGTAATAAGCCTGCAACAGCTCCTCTGTAAAATCTTGATTGGCAGCCTTAATTTCAAAAATAGCTTGGTTGCCCGTCTTAGAAAATTCTTCATTTAAACGTTTTTTTAATTCTTGAAACAACTCAATGGGTAAAATTTCTCCAAAAGCAAACTGAAATTCCCAAACATGACTGACGGTATGCACTAAAACTTGCTCAATTTCTGCATGTAAAAAGGCACTTGATTGTCTCATATCAAGTGGCATATCAATTTGATTCATTAAAATTTCAAACGTAGATGACATCTTTTTCCCTCGTATTGTAATGAAACTATTTTACCATAAAACAAATGAATTTTCGATTAAAAAATAGATAAGGAATATCCCTCATTGTTTTTAATATAAACCAATCATCTCATCAAGGACGTCAAATGCTAAGCTTTTGGTTTCTGGAACTTTGACAATTTTAAAACGAAAATTCTCATCGCTTTGAACATCAAAAAAGAGAGAACCAATCTGATTCTCTCTCGCACTTAGCGATAGGTTACCCACTACAGTTGACATTGAGTCTGTTTTCCTTTTTATTTTTTATATCCTTCTAATGCTTTTTGACGTTCTTCAGTTTGGCCTTTCGCATCTAATTTTTTACCGTTATAAACAGTGCTTTCCCATGAACCGTACATTGGATTTGGGAAGATGATGAACTTTTCACCGAATTCGTTCTTTAATTCTTCTAATTTCTTACTACGTTCTTCTGCTGATGTTTTTGAGAAATCCGCAAAGTCAACGAGGTTATCACCTAAAAGCATGGCCAAATTCGTCGTTTCTTGTACTTTCTGACGGCGACCTTCTTTTGATTTCACACCTTTTTCTAAGAACATCAAATGGTCTTTCCCTTGTACTGGAATGCCTTCTTTTTCCAAATTCTTAATTGTCGCATCTACCTGGCTCGCATCACGGTCAGAAACATAGTAGATTTGAACACCGTTTTGATGTGCATACTGGAGAAATTCTTTGGCACCAGGAACTGCCTTAGCTGAAGCTTTTTTCACCCATGCATCCCAATTTTTAGGATTAAAGGCCGTACCGTCTTTGACATTTTGAACTTGATAAGGACTGTTGTCTAATACTGTTTCATCTAAGTCAAGAACGATTGAGTAAGGCTTATCTGTCGGTTTTTGCAGCAATTCTTTCAAACGATTTGTTGCAACATTATAACCTTGCAGGTACAGCGCTTTAGCTTCATCTGACTTTTGATACCAAAGAGTGGACATGGTATTTTCCCTTGACCGCAATTGGTCATAAGTCATGGTGACTTTACTGTCAGATGTGCTACTTTGCACAGCCTTATTGTCTGTCGTCTTCGTTCCACAGCTGGTCAATAAAATAACCGAAGCAAGAGCGGAAAAAATTGTGATTGTGGCTTTAGATGATTTCATAAAACCAATCCTCCTAATATTAATCTGTCAAAATTATAGCGCTTTCATATTAATTTTGCAAATTATCTGACCAAATGTAGGAGAAAAGTAGATTCGCAAAAAATGGTGAACTGTTGGAAAACTAGAATCCCTATACCACTTATTGTTGATTACAAGTCAAGAGCTTTTCATTATCTTTTCTTCAAGAAAGAAAAATAACTTAGTATTTATCCTTATTGCCTATAATAATACTGATCAGCAGGTTCATTTCCGATATTTTGACCGAGCAACAATCTTGGTCTGCTGGTATCAGATTTATCACCATACGGATTTTTAAAACCAATTTTAAATAAGGCAATCAGAGCCCCTGTATTACCCCATCGTATATTGAGTGTTGGAAACTTGGAAGTGGAGATTAAATTGGGAGAGATATTCTCATTTCTGTTCGTTTTTCCGTCTGAGCTTATAGTTATTTCTCTGCCTTCCTCATTCTTCCAGTATCCTGCCAAAGTCCTATAATCACCTTTCATAATGGCTGCAATATCTAAATCTTGTTGATTAGGGGGCTCTTTTTTACCCTCCTTGCTTGACTCAAAGAAATCCTTTTGATTTGCAAAAGCCATTTCGTGATTTGGGTTTCCATCAGACATAGTGATGGTAATCAGATGATTCTTTTTTGCTTTATATTTGAAAATACGTATCGTTATTGTAAAATCTGTATTTCCATCTGACTTTTTCATTTTATCCATTGCAACTAAAGCATCCCCTTCCGTTTTCCACTCTGTCGTAAATTGTCCTGAAACAGCACCATCAGGAGTCTGGTAGCCAATCGTCCATTGCTTACCATTCTGCTTACCATTCCTATCAAGTCGGGCTTTATCACCTGTATTGGCCATATAATCCCCTGTGATGTTAACTTGATTGTCAGAACTAGCCGACAGCGAAGATGTTGTAAATGACGCCACTTGTTTTTCATTAGGAGTGCCATCTGTCCTAGAATGAACAAGAAAATAGACTATGCTCCCTAAAACCAGTAGCAATACTGTACAGATCATAAATAAAAATTTATGTTTATCCCATTGATGATTCATTTAGCATGCCTCCAATAAAATATGTTATACCTAATATACCGTAATTATGCAACAAAGTAAAATAAAATAGTAAATATTAAACCTTCTAATACTTAACTTATCCCCTAGACGCCGTCATTCTAGTCAGTGTTAAGAAGACTGTTTATTCTAAAGAGATCGGACAAAAACGCCATTTTGGGGCATAAATAGATAACCAACGACACTATAAAAGGCTTAAAATCAAGGTTTATTTAAACCAGATTCTAAGCCTTTTTTGCTTTCATACTAATCTTCGTCCAGCCATTAAAACTCATTTTCTTACTATCCATTCACCCATTCACGTTTTTAAATGTGACTTTAGCTTCTGGATCAATACTCCTCACAATATTTGTATAGTAATGTTCTGCTGACTCTGTGATAATTTTTTTATACTGCTTGATATACCCTTCTTGCTCCTTACTACTAAGCCCTCTGGATACATATTCTCCCGTATCAATATTTTCGGTTGCTCCACTCAACAGCTGTCCTCTTGTATCATATAGTTTATATCGATATTTTGGATTATCTGGAACCCCTACTCCTATCACTTTATATTTAGGAATAGTTAATTCATACTGATGTTCCGCAAGCTTTCTAACCTTCACTGCTTCCTTAATCCCGAATTTAGCATTATAATTAAGAATAATAATAGCCTTCTTTATAGACAGTGGAATGCTGACATTAGTTCCAGGTATTTTCTTATCTTTCTCAATCATTTCAACCCTTTGAATTCCGACATTTAAAAAGACACTTTCGTTGACTTTCTCTAGATGCGTGATTTGAGTGTAAATCTGACTCCGCTCATCTGAAGCATTTTTCCCTTGGAAATACCCAATAATATTATAAGTTTTTGCGACAACAAAAAAAGTAGCAAGAACGGCTAACACAATCCAAACGTAAATCTTAGCCCCTAAAACTTTTTTTATGAAATTCTTCACTATTTTCATGTTCTATTTCCTCCGAATCAAAAATGCTATCCCTAGACTCATCACAGCGATAAAAGCTGCTATATAAGGATTCAGCGGAAAAAGAATGACAATCAAAAGCAACAAAACAAATGGTACAATTTTCCCTATTTTCATAATATAATTAAAACCTCTCCAGTACAAATTATATATATATATATAATTTGTCAAGTAATTTAATGCATTTTTATATCAAAAATTCCCCTAACAGAATTCTATATTCTGTCAGGGGAATTGCTATAGAATACAATCAAGAAACTTTTTAAGGATTCGTTTTTTATCTCTTAAATTTAATTTCACTAAACACATCCTTTCGTAGCTTCTAAAATCCAGTTTATGCCTGTCATTCTAAATTCGTGATATCAGCCGTTTCTAGGCTTAGATCAAACACAACATTCCTACATCAAAGTTATCAGGATTGACTTCACTCTAATGAGACTTTGCATCACCTCAAATAAAAAACGATACAAGTTAGACTACAAACAATATCTTTTTGCAAAACTACAGAATTTTCACCGTTCTATAAATTCCGATTTGAGTACAATGGTTCTTTTCTCTTCAGATAAAACCTGCTTGAAACTTTTCTGACCCAGCTGATAGGTAGAACTGCGCTTGTCTTTACGAGTGAAAATAAGGGCTAAATGTTGATAACCCAGTTACTTCAACCAGCGAAAAGCTTCTCTGCAAGCTGGTTTGCGATCCACATAGACACTACTCAGTTGAGAATGATTTACCGTTTCTAAGCAGACAATATTTCCGTACTTAGCATAGGAAGCAATGGTTTCCAAACCTATGCTTCGTGAGGTGAAAATCAAATGATCAAAAGCCTGACCTCGCAATTGTTCCAGGTACTGAAGCTCTAGTTCTTTGTCATACTGAGACGGCAAAAGCAGCAAATTATAGGCACTCCTCTGCGCTTGATCCAACATACCGTTGATGAACTTGGTAAAATAAGTGTGATGCACATGAGGAATGACTACACCCACTTTATAAGTATTGCCCAAACTCAGTTCTTTTGCGACTAGATTTAGAGTATAGTCCAGTTCTCTGACAATTTGCAGGATTTTCCCCCGTGCCTCGTCTGACACATATGGGTGATTGTTGAGCACGCGCGACACACTGGACACCGAATAGCCACTCAACTTCGCTATTTCTCAAATATTGGTCATCGAGTTCCTTTCTGATTTTCAAGCTTAACTGACGAGATACCTGTGAATTCCGTAACCAACTCCGTCCTCATCGTTACTCTTGGTAATTTTAAAAGCATGTGCCTTCACATCTTTAAAGGCATTGTCCATGACAATCGGAAAACCAACCATTTCTAGCATCGGAATGTCATTGTGACCGTCACCAAAGGCAGCTGTTTCTTCTTTTTTTAGATTTTCTTTCCGGCTAATGTAATCAATCCCTGATGATTTTCGAGCTTCTTTGCTAATGATTTCTAAATAAAACCGACCAGAACGCAGAATTGTCACACTAGTTAGTCCTAGACTATTCAGATAAGTCTGCAAATCTTGCATTTCTTCCTCTTCAAAACTAATCATCATGATTTTAAACAGATTATCACAAGCTGAAAAAAAACAATCTTCATCATGAACCTGAGTCGGTGCCTGATGAGTCAAGTCGTATTCGTAACAAATTCTTTCATCTACTGTATCACAATACCAATGATTCAAGTCATAATAACTGAGACTTGACCTGCTGAAAATGCTACCGCACCGCCTGTAAAATCGTTGCCGCGGTCTGCTTGAAAATAATCTTGATGTGCAGCGGACGAATTTGATGATTGACAACCTCATAAATCAAACCACCATTAAAGCCCACTTGCGGACCTTGCAAACCCAACAATTCAATAGCCTCACGCATCTCCATTGGCACACGCGCAGATACCAGCGTAATCGGAATATCTGCTCTGCGAATGCGTCTGGCATTCCTTTCGGAAACTTGCCCCTTTGAATTTAAAAGTGCCCCATCCATATTAGTAAAAATACGTTTAATCGTTCTTGTTTGCATGATTTTTCTCTCCTTTTCTTTATGGATTTGCGCTCCACTCCGAGTTCAAATCTTATTTCTTCGCTAGCTTGACTTCATTGTACAATCTGGAACGCGTTCCATGTCAAGAGGAAAATGAAAAAAAGTGAATTAAATTTTTTAGAGGTAGCAAAATGAAAATGACCTTTAAAAAGGGAAAAGTTCTGACTTGTCTTAATCGCTATAGTCTTTTAAGTAGGCTCTTAATTCTCGAATCATAGCTTGGCGGCCTTTGAACCGTTCATCGGCTAGTAAGCGTTCGTACTGCTCCTGTTTCTCTGGGCTCAGTTGAGCTTGATAGCTCTTTAGCTGGTCTCGGAGAATCACCAATTCATCCAGATATAGTTCTTTTAGGCTGAGCTTGTGACCAATCTCGCTCACTTCTTCATAAGCTTGACGATCAAGTTTGCGTTTTTGACTTTCCTGTTTACGGAGGACGTCCAGGATATGATTGCGGAACTTGGTCTTATAGTAAACATAGAGCTGACTTTCTGTCTCTACCAGCTGCGGATAGCGACTCACCAACTGATAGAGCACCAACATGCCCTCTTGGTCCCAATCGCTTAATTCCCACAGGTGGACATAATATTCCCTCCGACACTTCAACACAATTCCTCTCACCTTGGCATATAACTCCTTGAACTCCATTTCCTTCTCCTTCCTTTTACTTACCTTTTAAGGATAACATGAAGGAGAACCCTTTGGTTTTCTTCTATCTATTTTTTATCTTAGTGCATCTCTTTTGGGTCTCGTGAACAGCATCCCTGTCACTTCAGAGTGAAAACAAGCAAAAAGAGAGAACGAAGTTCGTTCTCTCAATCTATGTTCATTTCTTCTTAAAAGTTATTCTATAACAAATTTACTCAAAATGCCATTGATAAACTTGCTCGATTTTTCATCTGAGAATTTTTTAGATAGCTCAATTGCTTCATTGATTGCGACTAGTTGAGGTGTATCAAACTCTGTCATCTCAAACAATCCCAAGCGAAGAATATTTTTTTCTACCAATGTAAGACGTTCCAAAGTCCAACCTTCTTTTAGGTACTGGCTAAGCTTGTCATCCAACTCGTTTTTAGACTGTTCAACACCCGTGACGAGGTTCAATAAAAAGGCTGGAATTTCCACATCAGAATCGTTTGTCATATCTTTATCATAGAGATATGCAAAACGACACGCTTCTACAATGTCTTTTTCATATTCCAAACTCATTAATGCTTGAAATGCACGTTCACGTAGTTCTCTTCTTGCTTCCAGTTGTACATCAGTCATTGAGGAAATCCTCATCGAACAAATCTTTTAAATCTGGTTTTGGTGTTTTTTCAGGCACAATACCCGCTACATGGATGTTTACTGCGGATAATTCAACTTCTGCCATATCAGAAACAGCACTTTTAACAGCTTTTTGAATAGCAACAGCTACTGCTGGAACCCCTACACCGTATTCTAAGTATAAATAAATGTCAACAGTTACTTCACCATCACTGGCAGTATGAAGATAGACGCCACGTCCTAAAGAACGTTTTGCAAGGCTGTCAGACATGCTTTTATTTGCGAAAGAGTAAACACCGTCCACTTTAGCCGTTGCAATGGCAATAATTTTTTCTAAGACACGCGGTGCGATAACGATTTCGCCTAATTGTTCAGTTGCCATAACTTGTCCTTTCTTAAGACACAAAGACATTCAAGGAGTCTGCACAATATTTGTCAGGCTCTCAGTCTGAATTTGATAGTAATTTAAGAACTTCTAGTTCTTAGCATAAATTATGCACGAGAAATGTAAGTTCCTTCTTGCGTATTGATAATCAATTTTTGTCCAACTTCGATAAAGTCCGGTACGTTCACTACCAGACCTGTTTCAAGAGTAGCTGGCTTACCAGAACCTGTTACTGTTGCTCCTTTGATAGAAGGTTGTGTATCTGTTACGACTAATTCTACAGTCGTTGGAACTGTAACACCGATAACTTCGCTTCCGTAAAATTGAATTTTCACTTCTGAATTTTCAAGAATAAATTTCAATTCTTGCTCTACATTTGCTACTGGGATTTCATATTGTTCAAATGACTCTGTATCCATGAAATAAGCTGTGTCATCCATTTGGTACAAGTATTGTGCTGGGCGCGTTTCAATAATTGCTTGTTCAAATTTTTCTTCAGGGCGGTAAGTTGTGTCAAAAGTTGAACCTGTGCGTACATCCCGTAATTTCATACGCATAACAGTATTCCCTTTACCTGGTTTATGGTGGCTTGCTTCAAGGACACGAATCAATTTGCCGTCCGTTGTTTCAAACGTCATACCAGCTTTCAGCTTACTTGCTTCAATCATTATTATTACCTCTTTTAAAATAGATTTCTCTTTATTTTATCATAAACATTGACAATTCTCAAATAACAATTAATTCTTTTGGCGCAAGCGTTAAAAGCTCACAACCTGCGCCTGTGATGAGAATGTCATCTTCAATCCGCACGCCGTATTTTCCGTCCAAATAAATGCCTGGCTCATCTGTTAAGACCATACCTGCTTCAATCGGCTCAGAGGATTTACCAAAATAAGGGATTTCATGAATATCAAGACCAATCCCATGCCCAATTCCATGCGTGAAATATTGTCCGTAACCTGCATCGTTAATCACTTTGCGCGGTACTTGATCAAACTCAATACGACTCATACCAGCTTTCGCCGCTTCAATCAGAGCTTGGTTGCTCCGTAATACAATATCGTAAATCTCACGCTCCTCATCCGTCACATGACCGACATGAATAGTTCGCGTCATATCGCTGACGTAATGCTTGTAGTAGCAACCAAAATCCATGGTCAACGTCTCACCAGTCTGGATTACCTTCTCACTGGCAACCCCATGCGGCATGGCAGAGCGGTAACCTGATGCAATAATAAAGTCAAAAGAGGCTCCTGACGCGCCAAGTTGCCGCATGCGAGCATCTAAAAAGTTCATGACTTGTAGCTCCGTTGTTTGCCCCGGCTTGATAAAATCCAAAACATCTAGAAAGGCTTGGTCAGAAATTTGACAAGCTTTTCGAATCGTATCAATTTCTTCCGCATCTTTTATCATGCGTAGATTTTCAATGAAACTGCTCATAGGTATCAGTTCATAGGCTGCAAATACGCGTTTCAGCATTTTGAAGTAGGCATAGGACACTTGATCATCAAAGCCAATTTTTTCTAATTTATCGCCCCCAATAATTTTAGCGATTTCCCCCAAAGCATCACGCGTTTCGACAATATCAAAATCTTTTACCACGCCTTTGGCAATCAAGGTATAGCGGGAATCTGTCAAAAAAATCCGTCGCGTTTTGCTAATGAAAACTGTCGCTTCTGTTCCGCTAAAACCCGTTAGATAGTAAATATTCTTCAGATTGGTTACTAAAACAGCATCACACTCTGTCTGTTTTAAGGCTACTTCAAATTTTTCAACTCTTGATAACATGAGAAAACCTCCGTAAAATGATTCAATTTATTATAGCAAAAAAATACCGAAAATAATACAATCTATATAGTTAGGATTAGATGAAATTGACATTTGAAAGCGCTAAATGTATAATTTTTGTTAAACAAGAAAGAATGAGGTAACGATATGAATAAAACAGAATTACTGTTACAAAGACTAGATGAGATTGGTCAGTCTCTAAAAGATTCGAAACAAGCACTAGCTTTGCTGGCACTTGGTTCTTGCGGAACAGAAAGAGAACGATTGGATCAGTACTCAGATTTAGACTTCTTTGTTATTGTAAAAGATGGCTACAAGCAGACCTATATCCAAGACCTAACCTGGTTAAGTAAGCTAGAACCAATTGCATTTCACTACCAAAATACAGTGGACGGACATAAAGTTCTATTTGAAGATGATGTTTTTTGTGAATTTGCTGTCTTTGAAGCTCATGAACTAGTAAACATTCCCTTCGCTGAAGGCAAGATTATCTGGAAGGAGGTCGGTTTTGATGAAACAATCTGTCAGCCACAAAGACTGCCATCAAAAGAAAACAGAGACCGTGAATGGCTGTTGGGAGAAATTTCATGTAATCTATATTTAGGGCTAGGTCGCTATCAGCGAGGCGAAAATTTAGCTGCTTATGATTTCATCCAAAACAGATCCGTCAAGCTTTGGACTGAACTAATCAGTTTGGAAACAACTTCTAAATCTAATTTTATAGATATCTTTAATACCAACAGACGATTTGAAGAAGGTTATCCAAAGGAAGCCAAGCAATTGCCTCACTTTTTGCAAGGTTACGAACGCATTTCTGAGTCTGCTCAAGCACTCCTAGAATATCTGGATAAACACTATTCTCTTAACCCATTTATAAAAGAAAAAATTCGTAATTTATTATAAAAAAGACTCTGCCTAAAAAAGCAGAGTCTTTTAAATCTTATTTTAACTTTCCTTTTAGATACTGGCCAGTATAGCTAGCAGAGTTTGTAGCTACTTCTTCTGGTGTGCCAGTTGCAATAATAGTACCTCCACCAATACCACCTTCTGGTCCAAGGTCAATAATGTAATCGGCTGTCTTAATAACGTCCAAATTATGTTCGATGACGAGAACCGTGTTGCCATCGTCTACAAAACGTGATAGCACTTGGAGAAGTTTCGCAATATCCTCCGTGTGCAGACCTGTAGTTGGTTCATCCAGAATATAGAAAGACTTACCTGTTGAGCGCTTGTGAAGTTCGCTGGCTAGTTTCATCCGCTGAGCCTCCCCACCAGAAAGAGTTGTGGCTGGTTGTCCTAACGTTACATATCCTAGTCCTACGTCTTTAATCGTTTGTAATTTGCGCTCGATTTTCGGAATATGTTTGAAGAATTCGACTGCGTCATTGACTGTCATATCCAAAACTTGTGCGATATTCTTATCCTTATAATGCACTTCCAGAGTTTCACTATTGTAGCGAGTGCCGTGACAAACTTCACAAGGAACGTAGACATCTGGTAGAAAATGCATCTCAATTTTGATAATCCCGTCTCCAGAGCAGGCTTCACAACGTCCACCCTTGACATTGAAACTAAAGCGCCCCTTTTTATAACCGCGAATTTTGGCTTCATTGGTCTTGGCAAAAAGGTCACGAATATCATCGAAAACCCCAGTATAAGTAGCAGGATTGGAGCGAGGAGTCCGTCCAATCGGGCTTTGGTCAATATCAATCAAACGATCGATATGCTCAATCCCTGAAATCTTTTTAAATTTCCCCGGTTTATCTGAATTTCGATTGAGCTTTTGCGCAATCGCCTTTTTCAAAATCGAATTAACCAGAGTAGACTTTCCGGAACCAGAAACACCTGTCACAGCAATGAATTTTCCTAGAGGGAAACGAGCTGTGATATTTTGCAAATTGTGCTCTTGCGCACCTGTGATTTCAATAAAGCGCCCATTTCCAACTCGGCGTTCTAGCGGAACTTCAATCTTGCGTTTACCTGACAAGTATTGACCTGTAATGGATTTTTTGTTTTTCGCAACTTGATCAGGCGTGCCTGCCGCAACAATTTCGCCACCGAAAACACCTGCTCCAGGTCCAACATCAATCAACCAATCAGCTTCGCGCATAGTATCTTCATCATGTTCAACCACAATGAGGGTATTACCCAAATCACGCATTTTTTTGAGACTGGCAATCAAGCGATTGTTATCCCGCTGATGAAGACCGATAGAAGGCTCATCTAAGATATAAAGAACACCGCTGAGATTAGAGCCGATTTGAGTCGCCAAGCGGATCCGCTGACTCTCCCCACCCGACAATGTTCCCGCAGACCGAGACAGAGTTAGATAATTAAGTCCGACATTATGAAGAAAAGTCAAGCGATCGCGAATTTCTTTAATAATCGGTGTTGCAATGGCCACTTCATTTTCAGTCAAAGTCAGATGAGAAAGTAATTCTAAATGATCTGCAATAGACAAATCAGATACCTGGCCAATATTAAGACCACCTTCACCCCCCACTTTAACAGACAAGGCTTGTGGATTCAGTCGATAACCATGGCAGCTTGCACACGTCAGCTCATTCATATAAAGCCGCATCTGGGTACGGGTGAAATCACTATTGGTCTTATGGTAGCGACGGTTGATATTGGTCACGACGCCTTCAAAAGGGATGTCGATATCCCGCACGCCACCAAATTCATTTTCATAATGGAAATGAAATTCTCGCCCTTCAGAGCCAAAGAAAATCAGCTGCCGCTCGTCTTCTGTCAGGTCCTCAAATGGCTTATCCATATCAATACCAAATTCCGTCATTGCCTGCTCTAGCATTTGAGGATAGTAATTTGAAGAAATAGGATTCCACGGAGCTAAGGCGCCTTCCCGCAAGGTTTTACTACTGTCAGGAACCACCATATCCAAGTCCACTTCCAACTTCACACCCAGACCGTCACAATCAGGACAAGAGCCGAATGGTGCATTAAAAGAAAAGAGGCGAGGCTCCAACTCAGGTACCGTAAAGCCACAGACTGGACAAGCATAATGCTCGGAAAAGAGTAATTCCTTGCCATCCATCGTATCGATCACCACGTAACCGTCCGCAATTCTTAAGGCTGCTTCAATCGAATCAAACAACCGACTGCGTACACCGTCCTTAATAACAATTCGGTCCACCACTACTTCGATATCGTGCTTTTTCGTTTTAGAAAGATCTGGGACTTCGGTTACATCATAAACGTCCCCGTCCGCGCGCACTCGCACATACCCATCTTTTTGGATTTTTTCAAAGATTGTCTTGTGCTGTCCTTTTTTCTTACGGATAACTGGCGCTAGAATTTGTAATCGCTGACGTTCGGGTAATTCCAAAACTTGATTGACGATTTGTTCCACAGCAGAAGCAGTAATAGCTCCATGCCCATTGATACAGTAAGGAGTACCCACACGCGCATAGAGCAAACGAAGGTAATCGTTGATTTCTGTTGCTGTTCCAACCGTTGACCGTGGATTCTTGCTGGTCGTTTTTTGATCAATAGAAATGGCCGGACTAAGTCCGTCAATTGAGTCCACGTCTGGTTTTTCCATATTGCCCAAAAATTGGCGGGCATAGGCAGACAAACTTTCTACATAGCGACGTTGCCCCTCTGCATAGAGAGTGTCAAAAGCTAAGCTAGATTTGCCTGAACCAGACAAACCAGTCACGACAACCAGCTTGTCCCGCGGAATCGTAACATCAATATTTTTTAAATTATGAGCTCGTGCTCCATGAATGATAATTTTATCCTGCATTCTTACCACACTTTATTTTAAACTTCTTTTTATTATAACAAAATTTTCTACAATCTTTTACCCAAAAACTCGGAATTTTATAGTATAATAGTACGGTGTGCAAATAACTGAAGGAGGAAAACATGAAACAAGTCTTTCTATCAACAACAACTGAACTTAAAGAAATTGATACGCTTGAGTCGGGGACTTGGATCAATTTAGTCAACCCTTCTCAAAGTGAGTCTACTGAAATTGCCAACGCCTTTGACATTGATATTACGGACTTACGAGCACCCCTTGACGCAGAGGAAATGTCTCGTGTTACCATCGAAGATGAATATACCTTGATTATTGTGGATGTTCCAATTACAGAGGAGCGAAATAATCAGACTTACTATGTAACCATCCCTCTAGGGATTATTATTACCGAAGAGGCGATTATTACCACCTGTTTGGAAAAACTCCCTTTATTGGATATTTTTATCAATCGACGACTGCGTAATTTCTATACTTTCATGCGTTCGCGCTTTATTTTCCAAATTCTTTACCGCAATGCCGAGCTTTATCTGACAGCGTTACGCTCTATTGACCGCAAGAGTGAGCAGATTGAAAGTCAACTGCACAAGTCCACTCGCAATGAAGAATTGATTGAACTCATGGAGCTTGAAAAAACGATTGTCTATTTCAAAGCTTCCTTGAAAACCAATGAGCGCGTGATTAAAAAATTGACCAGCGCTACAAGCAATATTAAGAAATATTTGGAAGATGAGGACTTGCTGGAAGATACACTCATCGAGACCCAGCAGGCGATTGAGATGGCAGATATTTATGGAAATATCTTGCACAGCATGACCGATACGTTTGCTTCTATCATTTCAAATAATCAAAATAACATCATGAAAGCTCTAGCTTTAGTGACGATTGTCATGTCCATTCCAACTATGATTTTTTCAGCCTATGGAATGAACTTCAAAAACAATGACTTACCGCTCAACGGGGAACCTCACGCTTTTTGGATTATTATTTTTATCGCCTTTGCGATAAGTGTTTCCCTGACTGTTTACCTTATTCACAAAAAATTATTCTAATTAAAAGGAGATCTTATGACACAAGTTTCTTTGGATAAATTAAGCAAAAAGAATCAAGAATTTGTCCGTATCGCAACTCACCAACTCATCAAAGACGGAAAAACAGACGAAGAAATCAAAGCCTTGCTAGAGGAGATTATCCCAACAATCCTTGAAAATCAAGCAAAAGGCATCACCGCTCGCGGACTTTATGGAGCACCAACTGTTTGGGCAGCAAATTTCTCAGAAGCAAAACAAAAAGAAGCTCAGACCGTCCAAGAAAATACCAACCCTTATCTTATGATTATGGATGCTTTCTTATTTGTCTTTAGTTTGTTTGCTATTTTAAATAGTAGTGTTAACTTATTCTCCAAAAATCCTAGCAATTATGGCGTTGTGACGATTGTACTTGGTAGCGCGGTGGGGGCACTCGTATTTTACGGAATGTACTACTTTATTTACCGTTTTTATTATGCTGACCAAGACCAAAGTCAAAAACCACCATTTTTCAAATCGCTTCTTATCATTTCAGCTGCTACGATTTTGTGGGCTGTTGTTCTTTACGGAACAACCTTCCTGTTGCCAGCAGTTTTAAATCCAAAACTGCCGAACTTATTTATCCTTGTGTTTGGTGGAGGAACTTTGGCACTTCGTTTCTATCTCAAAAAGAAATTCAATATCCGCAGTGCTTTAACCGCACCAAGACAACTTTAGTCATATTTTTATTTGAACATCCGCTTGTTTCAACAGGTGGATGTTTTAATAAGATCTAATAAGTATTTTTGACAACCGTTTCAAACAATTTTGAGCATAAGAAAAGCAACCTATTTAGTTGCTGATTGAGTTTTAAAAAATGAGCATGATTTTATGAAATTCATGCTCATTTTTATATTTTAGTCTTCGTTTACGAAAGGCATTAAAGCCATTACGCGAGCGCGTTTGATTGCTGTTGTTACTTTACGTTGGTTTTTAGCTGAAGTTCCTGTTACACGACGAGGAAGGATTTTCCCACGTTCTGAAACGAAACGGCTAAGAAGCTCAGTATCTTTGTAATCAACATATTCAATCTTGTTTGCTGCGATGTAATCAACTTTTTTACGGCGTTTAAATCCGCCACGACGTTGTTGAGCCATGTTCTTTCTCCTTTATATCATTATTCTGTTTGTCCATTAAAATGGTAGATCGTCATCTGAGATATCCATTGGATTGGTATTGCCAAATGGATTTTCATCACGAGAAAAGTTGGGTACTTGATTGACAGAAGTTGAGTTCCCAAAATTGGAAGATGAATTTCCGAAGTTATTAGAAGTGTAGCCACCAGAAGATTGACCTTCACGGCTGGCACGGCTTTCTAGCAGTTGGAAATTGTCAGCTACCACTTCTGTCACATAGACACGTTGACCTTGCTGGTTTTCGTAGTTACGTGTCTGAATCCGACCAGTAATTCCGATAAGAGCTCCTTTTTTAGCCCAATTTGCAAGATTTTCTGCCTGCTGGCGCCAAATCACAACGTTAATGAAATCTGCTTCTCTCTCGCCACTTTGATTTTTAAAGTTGCGATTGACAGCAAGAGTAAAAGTTGCGACCGCTTGATTTTGCGGAGTATAGCGAAGTTCGGCATCTCGGGTCATCCGACCCACAAGTACAACGTTATTTATCATAGTAGCCCTTCTTATGCGTCAAGTTTGACGATCATGTGACGAAGAATGTCAGCGTTGATTTTTGAAAGACGATCAAATTCATTCAAAGCGACAGCATCTTCAGCTTCAACGTTCACGATGTGGTAAAGTCCTTCACGGAAATCTTGGATTTCGTATGCAAGACGACGTTTTTCCCAGTCTTTTGATTCAACAACAGTTGCACCGTTGTCAGTCAAGATAGAGTCAAAGCGTGCTACCAAAGCGTTTTTTGCTTCTTCTTCAATGTTTGGACGAATAATATAAAGAATTTCGTATTTAGCCATTGATTTTTCCTCCTTTTGGTCTAATGACCCCCAGACATTGCAAGGGGTAAGTGAGGTTTTCTCACGAATAACTATTATACTAAACTTTCTGGTAAATAGCAAGAAAAATTCGATTTTTGTTTTTGTAAAAAGCACAGTTTTTCCCTATATTCCATTACCCATTCCACTTCAAAACCTTAAAAAAAGCTGATATCAGTTAGTTTTAAGCTATGCTCTATATACTGTTGTGTAAATTTTCTATCACTTTTCTAAGAAAGGAGTAAACGCATGAACTATTTAGTCATTCCTGCTTACAAACCTGACCTTCATCTTATTCATTTGTTGCAAAAGGTGAAGGAAAAGAGCTCGCTGCAAATCATCGTGGTAAATGACGGCAGTCCAGCTAACGATGATTCCATTTTTCGAGAAGCACAGAAATATGCTACTATTCTATGCCATACAACAAATCAAGGGAAAGGGCAAGCGCTGAAAACAGCTTTTTCTTATATTGATTCCTTAGGTCAATATGGGGCAGTGGTCACAGCTGATGCAGACGGTCAACACAAAGTTTGGGATATTTTCCGAGTGAGCAAAAAGGCTCAAGAAAACCCTAATCGGTTGATTTTGGGAACTCGATCTTTTTCTGGTAACGTTCCTTTACGTTCGGCTTTTGGAAATAAATTAACACGATTTCTGTTTAAGCAACAGACTGGTGTTTCCGTGACAGACACCCAAACAGGACTTCGTGGATTTACAACCAACATGATTCCATTTATGTTGAAGGTTGAAGGGCGGCGTTATGAATATGAAATGAATATGCTGCTAGCTGCTTCCAAAGAATACCCTATCATTGAAGTTCCAATTGAGACGGTTTATATCAATGACAATCAAGCTTCTCACTTTAGACCGGTACGAGACGGGCTTATGATTTATAAAGATATGTTTAAGTTTGCTCTCTCTTCAATTAGTAGTTTTTTGATTGACTATATCGTCTATGCTCTCGCCCTCTTTGTGCTTGCTGCGGTACCAACTAGTCTCAAAATTTTACTGGCAAACGGAGTGGCTCGTGTCACGAGCTCGATTTTCAATTATTCCGCAAATAAAAAACTGGTCTTTAAAAATAAAGACAGTGTCGCCAAAACAGGGACTGGTTATTTCGGTTTAGCCTTGGGCTTGTTTATCCTTGACACCCTTTTGATTAGACTCTTTTATGCCATCTTCGGTCTCAATTTGCTGATTGTTAAAATCATTGTCGGCGCTCTACTTTTTTGCCTATCTTGGCTCGTGCAAAAAAAAATTATTTTCAAGGAAAGGACTCATACCTTATTATGAAATTATTTAAAAAATCCTATGCTTATGCCAGTCTCTTTGGTATTTTGCTAACAGGATCATTTACCCATTCAATGCTAAAAACCTTTGTCTTGTCAGAGTCTATTACAACTGTGAAATCTTCTTCAAGCTCGACAAGTACAACTGCTGCTAAAGCCACAACAAATGCTACAACGACTGATACGAGCTATAAAGACGATAATATTTCAGTAAAGATTACTACAAAAACCGTCAGCAACACGAAAGTATACATTGCAGATATTACGGTCAGCTCGCCTGAATATCTCAAAACCGCTCTAGCGCAAAATACTTATGGAAATAACGTGACTGCTAAGACTTCTGTCACAGCAGCCAATAACAACGCCATTCTTGCTATCAACGGAGACTACTACGGAGCCAACACGACTGGCTATGTCATCCGCAATGGTGTTGTCTATCGAAATACCGTTCGTGAAGATGCTAGTAATGGCGATCTAGCAATTTATAAAGATGGGAGCTTCGGAATTGTTTACGAAAATGATGTTTCTGCTGATGACTTGGTTAAAAAAGGTGTTGTAAACCTTCTCGCTTTTGGTCCAACTTTGGTTGAAAACGGTAAGATTGCTGTTTCAAGCAATTCGGAAGTGGGGCAATCCATGTCTTCCAATCCGCGTACAGCTATTGGAATGATTGACAAAAATCACTATATTATCGTTGTATCAGACGGTCGAACTTCAGAAAGCGCGGGACTTTCTCTCTATGAACTCGCAGAAGTTATGAAATCTTACGGGGTGAAAACAGCTTATAACCTTGACGGAGGAGGATCGTCTACTCTTTACTTCAATGGTAAGGTCATCAATAAACCAACAACAAACGGAACAATTTCAGAAAGGGCGGTGAGTGACATTGTCTACATCGGTTACTAAAGCAAGCAAGAAACGGTTCAAAAAGACAGCCGTTGTCTATGCCTTAATCACAATATTTTTCTTCATTTTTAGTCGTATTTACGAGCACTTCAGCTTTGGTGAGACTTCAGTTTATATGCATTATCTCTTTGGAGTGCCACTAATAGGAGGAGTGGTGCTTCTGATTTTCCAAAAAATGATTCCTAATCTTTCACGGCTCAGTCTCAATCTTTGGAATTCTGCGGTTGCAACCATTGCTACTGGCGTTCTCTTTCGTGGCATTGTCAACCTGTCTGGACGCTCCACCACAATGGACCTCCCCTACTGGTACGTAGGAGTAGGACTTGCTGGATTAGCCCTACTCTCCATGATCTTCACCAGAAGCGTGTGGGTGACAGAAGAATAGCTTTTATAATATTGCAGATCTCGAAAAATTCTTCGAGATTTTTCGTAAAATACTTGAGCTCAGGATAGTTTACTAATGCAATCACCTACAGAAAAAGGAAATTTGAGAAATTACATATAAAAAGAAAGAAAATGATGGTTTTGGTCATCATTTTCTTTCTTTTATTCAACTATTAAACAGTCACTCTATGCTATTTTCTCTATAAGAGATTAAGCGATAATAAGTAAGTTGCCGTTACAAGTCATAGACCGTTTTAGCCAATGGGTCAATAACTTGTCGAAGCAGAAACTGGTCGTTTTCATATTGGTAATGACAAATGGCACAGTTACTGAAATAAATATTAGGATCAGGCAAATAGCCTACTTTTAGATAAAAAGCCCACATAGCGCCACCGTGACTGACGACCAATGTTGGATTCTCAACAGCAGGCGTTTTTTTCATGACTTCTGTCAGAGAGGTCAGCATGCGTTCTCCTACTTGAGCCACATCTTCACCCCCATAAGGCACGTATAAATCTTCAAAAGACACCGCACCAGCTCGAAACTTGGGCTGCAATCTTTCTGGCTGAGCTTCAAAAAGTCCAAAATTCCACTCTTTCACCCCCTTGAGACGGGTGTAATCTGTTCGACCAGTCACAATTTCCAAGGTATCAGAAGCCCTCTCTTGAGTGGAAGAGTAGATACCGCCAAATTCAATGCCATTTTTCTCGAAAAAAGCTCGCGCTTGCTTGGCTTGCTCTATACCTAAATCAGTCAGCGGTGAATCACACACTCCTTGCACCAACCCTTCTTGATTGAAAAAAGTTTGACCATGCCGCATTAGATATAAATCTTTCATTTACGCTTCCTCCCAGCCGCTAAAATCGTGACCAATCACTTCTTCTAGGTAAAATTGGTCATGTTCAAAAGTAAACTTCAAAATACCACAATTTGTCATGTGACCCAACTCATCCAGTTGCCAATTATCTTTCCAAGCACGAGCAAAATTAGCCATAGCACCACCGTGAGATACCATGAGAACAGACTTGCCTTTCGTTTCTTGCATGAGCTGTAGGATGGTTGCAGCCGTGCGCTCTCGAACTTGGTCTTGAGATTCGCCACCATAGGTCACAAAAAAATCTTCATATGGCAAAGGAGGATTGAGGTCTTCACTTTCTCCTTCAAAGGTTCCAAAATTCCATTCCTTGAGGCCTTTAACTCGCTGATAAGGAAGACTACCATTTGTAACAATTTCTAAAGTATCGCAAGCTCGCTCAGATGTTGAGCTGTAAGCCGCATCAAACGTAATTGCTGCATTTTTAAAATATTGCCTAGCCACCTGAGCCTGATACACTCCTAAGTCCGTCAAAGGGGCGTCACACCAGCCTTGAATCCGATGCCGCTTATTGAATAAAGTTTGTCCGTGTCGCATCAAATAAAGTGTTTTTGTCATAAAATATTCCTCTAAAGAAGTTCTAATTTTTCAAAGGCATTGTAGAGACCGTCCTCGGCCACATCATCTGTCACCATATCCGCCATGGCTAATATTTCTGGGCCGCCATTGCCCATAGAAACCCCAATTTGACAATATTCCAACATCGGAATGTCAATCTTGGCATCTCCAAAAGCAATTGTATCTTCTTTTTTTGCCCCCAAATGCTCTAGCAGTACATCAATCGCATGTGCCTTCGTAATATCCTTAACTCCTAGATCGCCAAAGAGAGCTTCCTCTCCACGACCACCCCATGTACCAGCCTTGAGCTCTGGAAAAGCTTCCTTAGAGTCCAAGTGATCCTGATAAGAAGTGAGAATAAAGCTGATTTTATTCAGATCATCTCGGTAAAGCTCGCCACCAAAGACCATGCCGTGCATCACATCTTCAACCTCTTGATGTTCAACTTCCGCATCTGTTTTGCCTTTTTTCTTGGCATAAAGTTTCATGACCGGACGTGCTGCGTCACGAAAATGTTCACTAGCAAAGAGACCGTTGTTACTTTCTAAATAAAATTCCAATCCTCTCTCATGCAACCAGTCTACAACTCTCTTTTCCACTTCTAAAGGAATCAGCTGATGCATAATAACCTGGCCTTCATGCTCCACATAAGAACCATTCCCGCCAATCATACCGTCCAGACCAATATCCCAGATTTCCTGAGGCATTTCCGCCTTACTACGTCCCGTACAGACATAGATCAGATGCCCATTTTCCCGCGCCTGACGAATAGCCTGAATAGCAGATTCTGGAATGCGATTGTCATAATCCACCAAAGTTCCGTCTACATCTAAAAAGATAATTTTTCTGCTCATCTGTTGACCTTTCTATTCTTCTAAGGCTGCTGCCCCGTTTGTTTCAATCACTTTCTGGTACCAGAAGAAGGAATCCTTGCGGGAGCGGTCATAACTTCCATTTCCTTCATCATCTGCATCCACATAGATAAATCCATAGCGCTTGCTCATCTCAGAAGTAGAAGCAGAAACCAAGTCAATACAGCCCCAAGGCGTGTAACCCATAAGCTCCACTCCGTCCTCAATCGCTTCGTACATTTGCTTAATATGCGCCTTGAGATAATTGATTCGATAGTTGTCATGAATAGCACCATCTGCTTCTATCTTATCCAACGCTCCCAGACTATTTTCCACGATGAAAAGTGGCACTTGATAGCGGTCATAGAGCTTATTAAGGGTAATGCGCAGACCCACCGGGTCAATTTGCCAACCCCAATCAGAGGCTTCTAGATAAGGATTTTTTTCACCCATTGAGAAATTACCGGCAGTCTTTTCACCAGATGCTTCCTCTTGAGCGCGTACCACAGAGGACATATAATAACTAAAGGACATGAAATCAACTGGGTATTGTGCTAGAAGCTCCAAGTCACCATCTTCTATCTGCAATTCAATACCATTTTGTTTGAAAAAGCGTTGAGCATAACTTGGGTATTCCCCTCTGACTTGTACATCCGAGAAGAAAAGATTTTCATGATCTTTCTGAATCTCCTCCATGACATCCAAAGGATTGCAGGTAGCCGCATAAGCTTGCATACGAGCAAGCATCATACCGACTTTGAAGTCTGGGTTGATTTCTCGCGCTGCTTTGACTGCTAAACTGCTAGCTACAAATTGGTGATGTGCTGCTTGATACAAGTCTTGGAAATTTTGTTTCCCGTCTTCAAAAAGCAGTCCGCCGCCAACATAGCCAGAAATGCCCATAATATTGATTTCATTAAATGTCAGCCAATATTTCACCTTATTTTTATAACGTTCAAAAACTGTCCGCACATAGCGCTCGAAAAAGCCAATAACTCGGCGATCCTTCCAGCCACCGTACTCTAATGCCAAATGAATCGGTGTCTCATAGTGCGACAGGGTCACCAAAGGTTCGATGCCATATTTATTGAGTTCATCAAAAACTGCGTCATAGAAAGCCAAGCCTTCTTCATTAGGCTGGGTTTCATCTCCCTTGGGAAAAATTCGACTCCAAGCGATAGAGAGGCGGAAGGTTTTAAAGCCCATTTCCGCGAAAAGAGCAATATCTTCCTTGTAATGATGATAAAAGTCAGAGCCCCAGCGCTTAGGGTAGAGTCCTTCCTTGTCATTAAGAGCAGCTTCTACTTTTGCTTTGGTCATGGGCGCAGAGAAACCTTCTAAATTTTGACGTTCTTCAGGTCGCACTGCTTTAGCTGTACCAGATGTAGCCGGACCACGCCCACCTAAATTTCAGCCACCTTCATACTGATTGGCAGCAGTCGCACCACCCCATAAAAAGCCATTCGGAAACCGTTTTTCTGTCATTTCATTCACCTCATTCTTTGATTACTTCTATTATACTCTTTTTTGAAACCCTTTTCTTGTAGAATAGTCAGAGATAATGATACTATTCTTTCATTATTTAATATTTCCTATCTATCAGAAAACCAAAAAGAGCGCATTTTCAGCACTCTTTCAAGGTTTCTAGCTGCAACTGCAGAACAACAAAGGTCAGAACATCCTGTTCCCAAAACAAGTCAGGACATGCTTACTTATCAAAAAATGTATGCGTCGCTTTATAAATTCGATGAGCAGTATCGGAATTGTTCATTGTATATAAATGAACGCCTGCCACATCTTGAGTGACTAAGTCAACAATTTGGTCAATCGCATAAGCTAATCCTGCTGCTCTAAGTGACTCTGGATCGTGTTCATATTTATCTAGAATAGAGCAAAATTTTCGTGGTAAATAAATGTTTTCACAGGTTTTGAGCAAACGAAGAGCTTGATTTCAGTTTAAAATCGGCATAATCCCCGCATGAATAGGAACCTCAATCCCTGCTAAGATACATTTATCTTGAAAATCGTAAAAACTCTCATTATCAAAGAAAAGCTGTGTTAAAAGGCTGGAACAGCCGGCATCCACCTTCTTTTTGAGATTTTGGATATCTGAGATTTGATTGGGCGAGTCCGGATGACCTTCCGGATAGCAGGCCCCCACAATCTCAAAGTGAGGAGCTTCTTTCTTAATATACTCAATCAAATCTGTTGCATAGACGAAATCCTTTTGGGGCTCCACATCTGGGAGGATATCCCCTCTGAGTGCCAATACTTTATGAACACCTACCTTATCAAGTGCTGTCAGAGTTTCTGTAACCATTTCCTTAGTCAGATAAACCGCAGGCAGGTGAGCAATGGTCGGGATGTGCAGGTCATTGCGGATAAAGTCCGCCAGACGCACCGTCGTTTCTTCAATATTGAACTTATTATTACTCGCTGTAACACTGATGAAATGAGGCACCAGATCCTGCATTTCCTTCAGGGCCGCCATAATCTTTTCATTGCCTACTGCTGGATTGGGAGGAAATACTTCAAAAGAGAGAGACGGGCTTGGGCTAGACATGTTTTACAATTCCTTTACTAATACTCAATGAAAATCAAAATTAGACGCGAAAGCGAGACGAGGTTGCAGATAAAGCAAACCTAGTTTGCATCAAAAGTACTGGAGTTACATAAGAGAAAAGCTTCGCTTTCTTTATTTGCAACCTCTAACAGTCTCCCAGACAATTTTTGACAGGAACTGCATTCCTTTTATCCGCAACTTTCAACAGTCCACTGGACTGTTGAAACTGGCAAAGTATCATGTTGATTTTCGAAGAGTATAAGACAGCAAGGGCAGGGTCAGGTCCGCCCTTCTGTCAGCTCTTATTTTTTGATTAAAGTTTTTCACGCGCTGCCTTGGCTGCCTCTACCAGGCGGACCAGGCTGGCCTTGGTTTCAGTAATACCACGCGTTTTCAGACCGCAGTCAGGATTGATCCAGAGCTTGCGGCTCGGCACCTTGGTCAGGATGGCTTCGATGGTGTGGTCGATTTCCTCTTCATTTGGTACACGAGGAGAGTGGATATCGTAAACTCCAGGTCCCACTTCTGTCTGGAAGTTCTTGGCCTTGAGCTCATCCAGGATTTTCAGGTTGGAGCGGCTGGCCTCAAAAGAGATGACATCCGCATCCATGTTGTCAATGGCCGGAATGATATCGGTAAACTCTGAGTAGCACATGTGGGTATGGATCTGGGTATTCGGTGCTACGGTAGAGTGGACCAGACGGAAGGCCGGAATAGCCCAGTCCAGATAGTCTTCATACCAGTCGCTACGACGGAGCGGCAGCTTTTCACGCAGGGCAGCTTCATCGATTTGGATAATCTTAACGCCGGCAGCTTCCAGGTCCAGAACTTCGTCCTTGATGGCCAGAGCAATCTGCAGGGTAGAGTCCTTGATGGAAATATCTTCCCGTGGGAAGGACCAGTTGAGGATGGTTACAGGTCCCGTCAGCATTCCCTTAACCGGCTTGTCAGTCCGACTTTGAGCATAGCTGGACCATTTAACAGTAATCGGGTTGAGGCGGGTTACATCGCCCCAGATAATCGGCGGTTTCACCCCACGCATACCGTAGGACTGCACCCAACCGTTCTTGGAGAAGAGGTAGCTGGACAGGTTTTGACCGAAGTATTCTACCATGTCATTACGCTCAAATTCCCCGTGAACCAGAACATCAAAACCAACTTCTTCCTGCCACTTGATCCATTCGTCAATCTGTTCAGCCAGGAACTTGTCATAGTCTTCCTGGGACAGTTCTCCCTTACGGAAGGCCAGGCGCTTGGCCCGAACTTCCTTGGTCTGAGGGAAGGAACCGATGGTTGTCGTCGGAAGGGCCGGCAGTTTGAAGGCTTCTTTCTGAATGGCTTCGCGTTCTGCGAAGGTCGGCAGACGAGTATAGTCTGCATCTGTCAATCCAGCGATACGAGTCGCCAATTCAGCATTTTGACCGACACGCTCTGTCGCAAAGAGTTCCTTATTGGCAGCCAGGGCTTCTGCTCCGCCACCATTGCGGATGGCATCTAGGTCCCGAAGCTCATTCAACTTCTCAGCCGCAAAGGCAAAGTGCTTGAGGATGGCTTCTTCAAAGTCTTCATTGGCTGTGGTGAAAGGTACATGTAGGAGGGAGCAAGAGCTGGTCAGCACAAGCTTTTCAGCCGGAACCTGCTTCAGGACAGCTAGGCTCTTTTCATAATTATTGCACCAGATATTCTTACCGTTGACAATCCCGACATAGAGGGTCTTGTCGGCCGGGAAGCCGGACTTGACCAGCTCCAGGGTTTTCTTGCCTTCGACGAAGTCCAGACCGATAGCGTCTACCGGCAGTTCGATCAAATCAGAGTAGATATCCCGAACATCGCCGAAGTAGGTCTGAATCAGGACTTCCAGTCCCTTCTTGTCAGCCAGGAGTTTCCTGTAGAGATCAAGGAAGAGGTCCCTCTCTTCGGCGGACAGGTCCTTGACCAGGCTTGGCTCATCCAGCTGGATGCGCTCAGCTCCTAGGTCGGCCAATTTGGCAAAGACTTCCTGATAGGCCTTGGCCATGGCAGCCACAAACTGGGCAGCCTCTACCCCTTCTTCAAAGTCGGACAGCTGCAGAAGGGTAAAGGGACCTACCAGAACCGGACGGGTATCCAGACCCAGTTCCTTGGCTTCCTGGTATTCGTCAAAAATCTTGTGACCGGCCAGTTTGACCTGGGTGTCTTTTTCAAACTTTGGAACGATGTAATGGTAGTTGGTGTTAAACCATTTTTTCATGGGCAGGGCACGGACGTCCCCTTTTTCCCCTTGGTAGCCGCGGGCCAGGGAAAAATAACGCTCCAAATCAGACAGGTCCAAGCCCTGAACAGAGGACGGCACTACGTTAAAGAGGAAGGCAGCATCCAAAACGTTATCATAGTGAGAAAAATCGTTGGACGGCACTTCAGTAATCCCGTGCTCTTTGACGATATTCCAGTGCTTGGCGCGCAGGTCCTTGGCAGCAGCCAGGAGCTCTTGAGCTGAAATTTCATTCCTAAAGTATTTTTCAGTAGTGAATTTTAATTCGCGGAATTCTCCCAAACGCGGGAAGCCAATAATCGTAGTTGACATAGTCATCCTCCAAAATTTCTTGTTGACACTATCTTAACAGAAAATCTAAGCTCTGTATAATTGGAATTTCTAGGAGTTTGCTATAGTTAAAAACTATGGCAAGATTCTAAATATATATTAAGCGTTGATTTCATCGCGTGTCGTTTAACATTTTATGATTTGATATAGTTTAAGGCTATAGCAGCCGTATGCATCAAAATTTTTGAAAATCCTTTGCTTGCTATTTTTGAAAATAGATGTTAGAATAGCAACATAATAAAAAGAAAAGAACATTTGGGGTGCTGAGGCTGAGATTATACCCATGGAACCTGATGCAGTTAATGCTGCCGCAGGGAAATGTATAAGAAAGACCAAACCGTTCTAATCATTTATGTGATTAGATTTTATTTTGTCGTGCCAAAACTCCTCATCTGCTCTGTTAGAAGGAGTTTTTTTATGTTTGAAAAATGGAGTTTACGAGATGTTATCCTCTTAGCTCTTTTGGCTATTCTTTTTGGTGGGATTTTTGTCGGTTCAGGTTTTCTTTACAACATTTTGACAGCTATTTTAGCACCAGCAGGTTTGGAGCCTTTCGCCAATGAAGTCTTGTTTGGTCTTTGGTGTATGGCAGCTCCTATGTCAGCTATGCTCATTCACAAAGCTGGTAGCGCCACGATTGGAGAAGTGCTTGCAGCCCTCGCAGAGATACTATATGGCAGCCAATTTGGCATGAGCACGTTGATTTCTGGGCTCATTCAAGGTTTTGGTAGCGAGCTTGGGTTTGCTGCGACGCGATACAAACGCTACGACTGGCTAGCTCTGACTTATAGCGCCATTGGTACGACCCTTTTGAGCTTTACCTATGAATATTTCAAAATTGGTTACTATGCTTTTAACCCCGGTTTTGTCTTAGCATTGCTTATTGTTCGCTTCTTCTCTGTATTCTTTTTCTGCGCCGTTCTAGTCAAAATTATTATGAATCTTTACGACAAGATTAACCAAGCTGCTGGTAAATAAGATGAAACTAACATTAGAGCACATTTATTTTAAAGATGTCTTTAAAGATTTAACCTTCGCCTTTGAAACAGGAAAAATGACGCTCTTGATTGGTGATACCGGTGCTGGCAAATCAACCCTTTTTCGGATTTTAACGAATTTCAACGAACTAGACTTCTCTGGAGAGGTCAAACTAGGTGATACACTATTATCTCATTTACCTATTCATGAACGAGTCACCTACCTCAGTATGATGTTCCAAAATCCAAGCCGTCAATTCACCATGCCAACTCTCTATGAAGAATTGATTTTTACGTTGGAAAATCTCCAAACGCCTGCTGAACAGATTGATGCAGAAATCAAGCATGCTATCACTCTTGGGAAAGTAGAACACCTGCTCCATCGTAATTTTCTAACCTTATCTGGCGGAGAAAAACAACAAGTTTCTCTAGCCGTTCTGCTAGCTATGGATTCACAAATTATTTTGTTAGATGAACCCTTTGCTTCTGTCGATCAAGTAGCACGCAAACGCTTGATTCATTTACTAGCAGATTTGACAAAAATGGGGAAGACTGTTATTTTATGTGACCATGATCGTAGCCTCTATGCTGACTATGTCGACTGCCTTGTTGAATTAAAAAATGGGAAGCTTTTTAAACAAGATGTAGCTCTTTTAAAAAAGGCTCACCCAAGCTATCAGCTGGTACGTAAAAATACCCAGCGAAGTCCTCTCTTACAATTGCAACATGTTTCCTGTCAATTTGACAAAAAAATACTTTTTACAATTGAGGACTTTACTTTTCAGCAAGGTATTACAACACTCATCGGAGCTAACGGTGCCGGCAAATCAACTCTTTTTCGTGCCATTTTGCAATTGCAAAAATACAAAGGCAATATGAGTTATCAAGGACGAAAACTCAAGAAAAGCAAACAATTGTACCGCCATATTACTGCCGTTGTCCAAGATGCAGAGAAGCAATTCATTCGGACGACACCCACAGAGGAATTAAACCTGTCCTCTCTTTCCAGCGAAAACCAAGCAAAAGTACAAGAAGCTTTGGATTTATTTGGTTTAGCGGACAAAATGGATTCCAGCCTTTTCCACTTGAGTGGTGGGCAAAAAAAAATCATTCAATTATTATCTATCCTGACCTTGGAAACTCCTGTCATACTCATGGACGAGCCCTTTACTGGCTTGGATAAAAAAGCCTGTGTTTTTTTTGCTAATTGGATTGGAGAAAAAGCTGCACAACAGAGCTTTATTATTATTTCTCATCGCTTAGAACCCTTGGACGGCATTAGCGATTACTTGGTAGAGCTGACATCTCACGGACTGATAGAAAGGAGAGCGCTATGAAAAAAGAAGAAACAAATGTCCTAGCACTCTTGCTCCTTCTCATTGTATTGACGCTAGAAATTTCCTTTGTCCGCTCAACATGGCTCAACTGCGCTGTTGTCGTAGGGACACTTATCTACCTTACTTACCTTAGGAAATGGTGGGGCATTCTCTGGGTGTTCCTTCTGCCGTTGCTTCCGGCATTGGCAAATTTCTGGGCTATCCAGCTTCACGGCGATAAAAGTCAAGCAAGCGTTCTGTTTACACGTTCCTTTGCTTTAGCAGCTCTGGGAATGACCTTTTTATACGGCGTCAACCTCAATCAACTCTTGCGCTACTGGCATCAGAAGGGATTTCCAAGTCACTTTACTTACGGACTGCTCGTTGTCTTAAATGCTATTCCAATTATTCAAAAAGAAATCCAAGCTGTTCGCGAAGCTAGTCTCTTGCGAGGTAAAACCTTACATTTCTGGTCACCAATCTTTTATATCAAAGCTATTTTTATTGCCTTTAACTGGCGAGATTCCTATGTGGAAGCTATGTACGCCCACGGATTTGATGAAACAATCAAGCGAAGTTGTTACCGACAATTGGAAACACCCAAAAGTGCAAGCCTTGTCTGTTTCTTGATTTTCCTCATCATCAATTTAACCCTTTTTATCCCAAAGTAAGAATTTGATACAAAAAACACTGCGATAAGTTTCATTTTTTAAAAGGTCTTTCTATCCATTTAAAGTATTCTATCGCAACACAAGCACCGTCTTTATGCTATAATGATATCAAGTCCAATTTATTATAGATTTTAATAGGTTTACTCTTACAATCATTCCCATCTCTTTTGCTGAAAATAGAAAGGAATCACTCATGAAAATCATTTTTTTACACGGACTTGGACAGGATAAACACTCTTGGGATAAAGTCCGTGAACTTCTGCCACAATATGACACCGAGGCTTTAGACCTCTTTTACACAAATAACAACATCATGACAGTCTCTCAGCTAGAACAACACCTTTGTCAGGAACTTCAAGCCATCAATGAACCATTTGTTCTAGTTGGATTGTCTCTCGGTGGAACTCTTGCCTTAAAAGTGGGACAACAATTTCCTCAGCTCCAAGCACTCGTTTTATCAGGAACTCAATATAAACTAAGCTCCAATCTATTCTATAAACTCCAGCTGCTTATCTTCTCTTGCCTACCAGACTCCCTATTCAAAAAAGAGGGGCTTCATAAAAAATCTTTTGTTGGCCTGTTAAAAGACTTGAAAAATTTAGATTTATCAAGTCAACTAAGTGCAATACAACTTCCCAGCCTCATCATCTGTGGCAGCAAAGATTGGCCTAACCTGCCTTCCTCTAAAAAATTAGCTGCAGCTTTACCACAAGCAGATTTTGTGACACTTTCAGGTGGAAATCATACACTTAACACAGACCACCCTCAAGAAATGGCCGCTATGATTGAAAGATTTATCCTACAAAATTGTGAAATCTGAGGTTTGCTCAGATTTTTTAAATTTTAGAAATATTTGAGAATTGCTTGAGACTTATTTGACAAGCATTTTGTATACTAAATAGTGAACAGAGGGGAACTCTACGATAGAAAAATGGAGGTCATGTTATGGAAACTGTTGTAAATATGAAACACATCAGTAAGAGATTTGGTCAACAGCTGGCTCTAGATGATGTTAGTCTTACTGTGAAACAAGGAGAAATTTACGGTCTAATTGGGAAAAATGGAGCTGGTAAGACAACACTCATCAAAGTGATTACCCAGCTGATTCAGCCCAATAGCGGTACGATTGCTCTCTTTGGCTCTTCTAATAAATCCGAATGGACGCACGCTCTCAAGCGAGTCGGTTCTGTCATTGAAGCTCCTGCCGCTTATGCCCACCTGACCGCTTATGAAAATTTAAACTATTGCTGCAAAATACGACATATTCCCAATGCAAATAAGGTTATTCAAGAAACTCTCTCTTATGTGGGCTTGACTAATACTGGTAAGAAAAAATTTCGAGATTTTTCTCTTGGAATGAAACAGCGCTTGGGCATTGCCATTGCTCTTCTGTCAAAACCAGATTTGATGATTTTGGATGAACCGATTAACGGGCTTGACCCTGTCGGAATCAAAGAATTCCGCCAACTAGTGCAGCAGCTCAATGACGAATTGGATATGACTTTCATTATCTCTAGCCATATTTTAAGTGAACTTTATTTAGTTGCTACAAAGTTCGGAATCATCGAAAATGGGAAACTCATCAAAGAAATTACTAAAGCAGAATTTGAAGAAGAAAATGAAGATTATATCGTTTTGAAAACAAATAATCTTGCTGAAGCAAGCAAAATTCTTCACGATCATCTGGGCTACCGTCTGAAAGTCGTGAATGCAACAGACGAGCTGCATATTTTCACTCACTCGCACGAAATCAACAAGATTATTCAAGAGCTAGGAAAGGAGAATATTGCTATCAATGAAATCTACTATGCTCGTCAAGATTTAGAAAAATACTTTACAGATCTAGTAGAATAGAGGGAGGTTTATCATGTTTCATACTATTCAAGCAGACTTTTATCGTATCTTTCGCTCAAAGGGTTTTTGGATTACGGAGTTCTTCTTTATCATCACACTATTATCCGGTGTGCTCTATGGTGTTATGGGGAATGTCGGGGTTCATACAGATACAAAAGCTTTAGAAAAACTGGGCGACAACGGAGGCTGGACTGGCTTTGAGGCTATCACCAAGACTTCTGATAATTTTAGTAATACCATTATCTTTACTATTATCCTTGTTGTTTTATTGATTGGAATTGATCTCACCCAGAAATTATATAAAAATTCTATTACTAGTGGTATTTCACGGGCAGAATTCTATTTATCTAAATTCCTTGTTCTGGCAACTCTCATCGTACTTCAATTGATTCTAACCTATTCCTCATTTATTCCAGCTACGCTCATCAATGGTATGGGAACCGCACCCAAACATTTTCTTTCTAATTTTCTCATTACGATAGGGGTTCAATTTATTTGTACCCTAGCTTGGGTTAGTCTTGTTTCTTTCGTACTATATGCTACCAACTCTATTATAGCTGCTATTTTCACTTATTTGATCGGTGTTTCCCTGCTAAGTCTGCCAACTGCCTTTTATCCAGATATTGACTGGTTGAAATACTTGAACATGCAATTCTATTTTGACATGGTTTCTAAACAGGATATGGTATTCAAAACCATAACCATCGCTCTTCTCATCACACTTCTTTTTACATTTAGTGGTATACAGGTATTTAAAAGAAAAGATTTATAACAAAAGAAAACAGCTAGTCAAATGATTAGTTGTTTTTCTGTATAAAATATTCGCAAACGGATAAACAATCCAAACCATTCTCCTTCAGCTTTCATGGTTAAATCACCGCCAAGAATATCTACCAATTGCTGAGTGATATAAAGTCCTAAACCAGAGGATTCTTCCGTATTAGAGAGATTTTCAGAATAAAAACGATTGGTCAATTTTTCCAAATGTTGAATGGGCTGACGGACAATGTTTTTTACACTTAAATGAATAGTCGCATCTTTTCGGATTAAAGATAGCTGGGCAGTTTCCTTTCCATGCTTGAGGACATTGCTCAACATATTTTGGACAATTCGCTCCAAAATTTCTGGATCTGTCTTTATTACTAACCCCTCCTGCAAATTTACTTGCAATTCAATTCCTTGCTTTTGAAAAGCATCATAAAAAGAAAGCATTTGCTTTGCAATCAGCTTGGAAATATCTATTTGCCGAAACTGTGGTCGAACTGCACCTTCCATAAGACGGCGGTATTCCATGAGAGCTTCTAAACGATTGGAAACAACGGACAGATTGGTCGCAATTTTCAACAGCTGTTCATTTTCTTCTTTTCCTTTTATAAGCTGTTGGGTATAACCGCTAGCAATGGTCAAAGGTGTGCGAATATCATGAGCAATATTGCTAATCGCCATATCCAAGGTTTTCTTTTCCTGACGAGCGATAAAACGTGTCTGCTCTACTTCTTGAAAGAGCTTTTCAACTTCATTTGCCAACTCAACAATCGTTTGGCTGTGATTTTGAGGTGCCAAACGAATTTGACTACCAGTTTCTCGTTTCTCACGAATCTGCTGTGAAAAATTACGGACCGCAACATGATAACGCACGAGCAAGAACCCAAGCAGACCGATGAACATAATTAGTATAAATTCAAGCATTCTCAGTCCTCCTTAAGCCGTACACCCAGTCCCCAAATCGTTTCGATATATGCTTCCGAATCATCTACTTGTGCCAATTTCTTGCGAAGATTGCTTAGATGAGTGTTGAGCGTATTATCTTCCGGAAAATACGCCTCTTCCCAAATCAACTCAAACAGTTCTTCTTTTGTGTAAATTTTCTTCGGATGACGAAGCAAGGTTTGAAGTATCTGATACTCCTTCTTCCCCAAACGAACTCGCTTCTCGCCATTGACCACTTCAAATGTATCTGGTGAAAGACGGATATTTTTTATCCCTTGAATTTCCGTTGCTTGCTCTTGTGAAAGGTGGTTACGCAACTGCACTGTCACACGCGCAAAAAGCTCGTCCAGATCGAACGGTTTGACGATGTAATCATTCGCGCCGTCCAACAGATACTGACTAACCAGCGGCTTCTCACCCAAAGCTGTCAGCATGACCACTGGAATCTGACTGCTTTTGCGAATTTCTGCTAAGACTTGATCACCATTTTTTCCCGGCAACATAATATCCAGCAGCACCAAATCAATCTTCTGCTGCGCAAAAACAAGCAGTCCTTCCGTTCCAGAATAAGCTGAGAAAACTCTGTGCTCGGTTTCAAACAAATCTTTTAAAATTTCATGGATATCGTTATTATCTTCGATGATTAAAATAGTAGCCATATTACTTCCATTTCTAATGAAATCTTTTATCCTTAGTGTAACAAGGAAAAAGACGGAAGTCAACGGCACGCAAAAAAGAGAGTGGGATGACGAAATCAAGTTTCTACGAAGCTACTGATTTCTGTCCCACTCTCACCGAATTCTTGAAATAAGAGAGCCGATTAAAATGATTTTAAATTCTGTCTCATGCTCCAATTGTTCTATTTCACACTTGCCCCATTAGTCGCAATGACTTCTTTATACCAGTCAAAGGATTTCTTCTTGGAACGTTTGAGTGTGCCGTTTCCATCGTTGTCACGGTCAACATAGATGAAGCCATAACGTTTTTTCATCTCGCCAGTACCGGCTGACACTAGGTCGATACAGCCCCAAGTGGTGTATCCTAGAAGTTCTACGCCGTCTACATTGATTGCATCACGCATCGCCTTGATATGGGCAGCTAGGTAGTCAATGCGGTAGTCATCTTCGACATAGCCATTTTCATCCGGTGTATCAACTGCTCCCAGACCGTTTTCCACGATAAACATAGGCTTTTGATAGCGATCCCAGATGACATTGAGGGTAATTCGCAAGCCCAGCGGATCAATCTGCCAACCCCACTCAGAAGCTTCTAGGTAAGGATTCTTAAGCGAGGCAAAGATATTTCCGGCAGTTTTTTCATTGACCTTTGGATCACCAGAAGCCACACGGCTAGAATAATAAGAGAAGGAAATAAAATCCACCGTATAGGTCTTGAGCAAGCCTAGGTCTTCTTTTGTCATTTCAACCTCAATACCCAAACGCTCCCATTTCTTCTTGGCATAGTTTGGATATTCTCCTCTGGACTGGACATCGATGAAGAAATAGCTTTCTCGATCTTCCTGCAAAGCTGCCCAGTAATCTGCCGGATTGGCTGTATTTGGATAATACTGACCAGCTGCCAGCATGCAGCCAACCTTGTTTTCAGGGTCGATCTCGTGTGCCAATTTCGTCGCAATAGCTGAGGCTACCAATTCATGATGAGCTGCTTGGTATTTGACCTGCTCTTCATTTTCCCCTTCTTCAAAGTAAAGTCCTGCTCCCATAAAAGGCGCATGGAGAATCATGTTGATTTCATTGAAAGTCAGCCAGTATTTGACCAAACCCTTGTAACGAGTAAAGAGCGTACAGCAAAGGCGCTCGTAAAATTCCAGCATTTTGCGACTGCGCCACCCCCCGTACTCCTCAATCAAGTGCATAGGACAGTCAAAGTGGGTAATAGTCACCAAAGGCTCGATGCCATACTTATGGCATTCCTTAAAGAGGTCTTCGTAAAATTTCAAGCCTGCCTCATTAGGTTCCAGCTCGTCTCCCTTTGGAAAAATCCGAGACCAGGCGATAGAGAGTCGATAAGTTTTAAAGCCCATTTCGCCAAAAAGCGCAATATCTTCTTTAAAATGATGATACATATCAATGGATTCTTTTGCCGGATAGAAATAGCCATCCTCAAAGTCAAACATCTTCTTCTTACCAGCAATAATCGGGAAACGATCCGCACCAATCGGCACCACATCGACATTTGCAAGACCTCTACCATCAACATCATAGGCCCCTTCACATTGGTTGGCAGCGGTCGCTCCGCCCCATAAAAATCCATCTGGAAAAGTCAATTTTTCTGTCATATCTTCCTCCTTATAATATAAAACGTTTTCTACACTTTATATTATAACAAACAAAGAAGAAGTTTTCTTATAAAATACTGTCAAATAGTGATACTATTCTATTTTCCAAGTACATTAACGACTTTTGCTAACTTTTGTCATTTAGAACTGAACGTTTTTATTAAAATCGGGTATCTGACTTCATTTCTCTATCGCTTAGCATAACAAAACTCCCTTTGAAACGCCAAAGAGAGTTGGATGATAATTTATCCATTTTAGTACAATTTCAAATCCCGTGGGTCTACTGGGAAAGTTGGATTATAAGGATTATGACGAAGTTTGAAGTGTTTTACTTCTTCAATCGTTTGGGTACCAGATAATTGCATCACTGTTTTTAATTCATCATTGATATGCTCAAAGACTTGGCGGACACCAACACTACCACCAAGAGCTAGACCATAAATCACAGGTCGTCCAATAGCCACTAAATCTGCCCCAGAAGCGAGTGCCTTAAAGACATGCTGACCACGACGGACACCTGAGTCAAAGACAATTGGTACACGTTTGTCAACTGTTTCAGCCACTTCTTGCAATGAATCAAATGCTGCCGGGCCGCCGTCAATTTGCCGTCCACCGTGGTTGGTTACCCAAATACCAGAAGCACCGGCATCAAGCGAGCGCTCTACATCTTCACGGCATTGTGGACCTTTGACATAGACAGGAAGGTCTGAGTAAGATGCGATAAATTCCACATCACGAGGGGATAATTTTTGCTTAGCTGATTTGTAAACGAAGTCCATTGTCTTGCCTGCACCATCAGGAAGGTATTCTTCTACAATCGGCATGCCAACTGGAAAAACAAAGCCATTGCGTTTGTCCACTTCACGATTGCCCCCAACAGTCGCATCCGCTGTCAAAACAATTGCTTTATACCCTTCTGCTTTAACCCGATCCATGATATGACGATTAATGTCATCATCTTTACTAAAGTAGAACTGGAACCAATGTGGTGTTCCTTGAAGAGCTTGCGAAATTTCTGGAAGATCAACTGTGGAATAAGAGCTGGTGGTATAAAGAGAGCCAAATTCGTGCACACCTTTTGATGAAGCCACTTCTCCTTGTACATTCGCTAGCTTATGAGCCGCTACCGGAGCTAGAATAATTGGAGACGATAGTTTATCCCCGTCAAATTCAATCTCTGTACTTGGATTTTCCACATTGCGAAGTGTATGAGGCACAATTAGCTTATGGTTAAAAGCACGAATATTTTCCCGCAGAGTAAAAGTATCTTCGGCTCCACTTGCAATATAGCCAAATGCAGCTTTGGGAATGACCTTCTGAGCCATGGGCTCTAAATCATAAGTGTTAATGAAATCAACTGGGCCTTCAGCACTACTAGTTTGGTAAGACATCATATTTCCTCCTGTCTTATATGCGCATATCCATAGAGAGAATTCAATCAAGCCTTTAAAGCAAGCGCTTTCATTCTCTCGAAACAAAAAATTCAATCAGCCTATCTAACAAATCAGAATAATAAGAATTTGTATAAAATTTATACCAATTTAATGAAGTGAAACAGCTTCTGAAATTTATAGTAGAGTTAGAGAGGGATGCCCTCCCGCTCTAACTACTATAAACAGTCGTAAAAATTAAGATAAGCTGTGGCTCACGTTATGGCTTGACACCATATTCTTTGAAATAAGCTGTAATAGGTCGCAGCTCTTGCCCATCATAAGCCGCAAAGAATTCTTCTGGACTCATTTGACCATGTGTTTCTTGATAACCAGCAGAAATTTTTTCTACAAAGTCACCATCAACAATATCCAATTCCAACTCTTCCACAGGGATACCACGTTTGTCTGTGATTTTAGCATCAATCAGAACAGGCTTCCCAGATTTTGAAACTTCAAGTGCGCGGTCAAATGCAGCTGGCAATTCCTCTAAAGTTTTAACTGTTATTCCCTCTACTCCCATTCCTTCTGCAACTTTCGCAAAATCTACTTCGTAGAGATCTACGCCTGAAAAGTTCATGACCAGATCTTCCTGTTCAGACTTGATAAAGTTGAGTGAATTGTTAGAAGTGATAATATTAATAATTGGCAACTGGTATTTGACTTGGGTCGTCAAATCTTGCATGACCATTGAAAACGCACCATCTCCAGCAATATTGAAAACTTGGCGATTTGGAAAAGCAAATTGACCTGCGATAGAAGCTGGTACACCATAACCCATGGTGGCAAAAAGAGCGGAGATGGTCCATTTCTTCTCTGATGTAAAGTTTAAGAAGCGGAAGCTATTGATAATATTGTCCCCAACATCAATACCATAGACAGCATTGGCATCTGAAATGCGGTTGATTTCGCGATAAACTTGTTCAAACTCTAGTGGTCCGTCTGCTTTTTGCATTAAACGTTCCAGATAAGCTTTCCAATCTTTCATAGCTGCCACACTTGCTTGATAAAATGGTTGCGGAGCGACCGCTTCACTACGTTCCAAGGCTTTTTTCAGAAAACTTCCAGAATCTGATAAAATTCCTAAATCCAAGTAGTGATGACGACCAAAATTAGCAGCATCAATATCAATAGAAACAAACTTAAAATCATGAGAACGATAAACTAAGTTGGCAAATGGGAAGTTTGTCCCAAGAGCAATCACCAGATCAGCCGCCGCAAAAGCTTCATCACCAACCTTAGAAGCAGCACGATTCAATGTTCCTAAGTTGGCTTCAAAGTCATCTGGAATTTTGCCCTTAGCCAGACCCGCTACAGCAATCGGAATTTGCAATTTTTGAGACAGTTCTATCAATAACTGGGCATTGTTCCCGATACCAGAACCTACATGAAAAATAGGACGCTTAGCTGCTTTTACTAGTTCAAGAAATTGATCCACTTCGGCATCCGTTGCTTGTGGCAACGGTAAGTTTTTTTCTGCTGTATGAGAAGCATAATCTACATCTGGAATTTCTACATAACCAAAATTATTTGGCATAATAACAACAGCTACACCATTATGTTTATAAGCCTCACGAATCGCTTTATCGACAACATAGGGGAGACTTTCTGGTGTCATAACCACTCGGTTGTAAACCGCAACATCACTAAACATCGGTAATTCAGAAAACTCTTGGAAATAATCATAATTCATATTTGTGCTAGGAACTTGACCGACCAAAGCCAAAACCGGAGCATGATCTTCCCGCGCATCGTACAAGCCATTTAAAAGATTGACAGCACCAGGGCCAGCAGATCCAAGAGTTACGCCTATTTTTCCAGTCAATTTAGCATGAGCTGCAGCTGCAAGAGCTCCAACTTGTTCGTGACGAACTTGAACAAAGTGAATGTTTTCCTTTTCCAGATCTAGCGCATTCATAGTTGAATTGACAGAACCACCAGGGTAACCGTAAACATTTTCCACACCCCATGCTTCCAATACACGAAGCATAGCAACAGCAGCGGGCACTGTTTTCACATTAGACATAATAATCCTCCATCTCAGAGAATGGAATTGCAATTTCAAAATCTGTTTTTTAGTTACGGTAATATCATAATACTTTTTGAATTCGTTTACAAAAAATTTGCTCACAGATTTTCACAATCTCAGAAAATATCAAAAAAGCCTATACACAACAGCATTTCCTTTTATGCTTTATCTAAGTTTGTGAAACGATAAACAATGTTTTTCAAATATAAAAAAACACCTACGGATTGAACCGTAGATGTTGTAAAGTTTGAATTAAGCAATAGCAATATACCGTCTCTTTCCGCTAAAAGCAATGTAAGAAATCCATGTCGCACCATCTGCATTTAAAACCTTATCATAAGTGACCGATTGCCCGGCGTCATAATAAGCCAATTCAGGGGCTGACATTCTAGCTTCTGCTTTGATAGAGGAGCGTTTTGTAAAACGATAGACACCTTGAGCAGGGATAGCTGGTGTTTGGGGTGACGGAGTCGTTGGTTTTGACGGAGTTACTGATGAAGCGTAATCTCCACCTTCAAAGCCATAATATTCCTCTAAACTCAAACCAGAATGATAAACTTCATCAGCTTCCTTACCGATGTAACGAATATGCCATGCTTCTGGCATGTATCCTGTCGAAGCTTCTTTCCCTGGTTGGTAACGGACTACAAAACCGTAGCGATGTGCATTGTTCTTCAACCAATTACTTGCAGCAGTATCCTCTAAAAGATTGCCCGCTTTATCCGTTAAATCAAAGACAAGACCTGTTTGGTGCTCACTATAACCGGGGCGTGCAGAGTAACGATCCGCAGCAGCTTGTCCATCTTTATTCACATAATTTTGATACAAAACTTTTTGATAATCATAAGTTCTGAAGCCACTATAAGCGTATCCAACATTATAGCCTTTCGCAATCATATCATTTCTTAATCGAAGGAAAGCAGCTTTTGCAGTTAGATTTTCACCAGGATTGTAGTTAGCAGCCATCGGATGCTTTTTATTTGCTACTACAATTTCATCATATTTACCTTGGATAAAGTAGTAAGAGCCATTATATTGTACTTCTTTTGCACCCGTTTGAGAGCCTTCCACCTTGGTCGTTGTACCCGTTATACCTTGCAAGCTACCGTCTGACTGAATGTAATACATGTGTATGTTATATTCACCGCGATTATTTTTATGACGGCGGATATCTACACTCAACTTATAGGTGCCATCTGTTTGCTTAATCGCATCGTACCAGATTACATCATCTTGACCGCCTTGACTAGACCAAATAGGCAACTTCACTGTCTTCACACCCTTGGTCGAGCTGACATTCGTTACCACCACATCAAAGCCTTGCGAGGTCTTATTTTCAATGTGAATCGTGCCAGTCACCTGAACAGGTTTGGGAGCTTCTTCATTTGTTAAGGTTGCAATTGGGATATAGCGACGTGTACCACTGTAGCTAACATAACTAATCCATTGATGATGATCTGCGTCCAATACCTTATCATAGCGAATTCTTTCTCCTCTTGCAAAGGTAAATTCAGTCTTAGCCGTCATTGTGGGACTATTTTTGACTTCAACTTCCTTTTTAAAAGTATAAACTCCTTGAGACGGAATGGATTCTCTTGCAGAACTTGGTGCCACTACGGTTGTCTTGGTACCGCTAACACCTCTTACTTTGCCATTTGATTCAATGTAGTAAAGGTGAATATTATATTCGCCATATTCCCCCTTGTGCTTATCAATATTGACAGAAACTTTATAATTTCCATCACTTTGCTTAGTGGCATCATACCAAATAATATCGTCTTGACCGCCCTTATCTGTCCAGATAGGAACTTTCACTCTAGAAATTCCATTGCTGTCTGACGCATTTGTAATCAGGACATCAAAGCCTTGAGATGTCTTATTTTGAATGTTAATGGTGCCAGTCACACTATATTTTGGCTCTTCCACCTTAGTCGTGGTACCCGTTACACCTTGCAAGCTACCATCTGACTGAACGTAATACATGTGAATGTTGTATTCGCCTCGATTATTTTTATGGCGACGAATATCCACACTCAACTTGTAGGTGCCGTCTATTTGCTTGGCTGCATCGTACCAGATGATGTCATCTTGACCGCCTTGACTGGACCAAACAGGCAGCTTCACTGTCTTCACGCCTTTGGTGGAGCTAACATCTGTCACTACCACATCAAAACCTTGCGAAGTCTTATTTTCAATGTGAATCGTGCCGGTCACACTATATTTAGGTTCTTCCACCTTAGTCGTGGTACCCGTCACACCTTGCAAGCTGCCGTCTGACTGAACGTAATACATGTGCACATTATAGTCGCCGTAGTTATTCTTATGACGACGAATGTCCACACTCAATTTATAAGTGCCGTCATTTTGCTTAGTGGCATCGTACCAGATGATGTCATCTTGACCGCCTTGGCTAGACCAAATAGGCAACTTCACCGTCTTCACACCCTTGGTCGAGTTGACATTCGTCACCACCACATCAAAGCCTTGCGAGGTCTTATTTTCAATGTGAATCGTACCTGTCACTTGACTTTGAGCTGGTCTTTGAGGTGCTGGCTGAGCTAACTTTGTAACAGCTGCATAACGACGCATTCCACTATAAGAAATATAGCTAATCCATTGATAACCATCATTTTCCAGCACTTTATCATAGTTAACGCTATCGCCTCTATTAAAAGTAAATTGTGTCGGAGCTGACAATTTGGCTTCATTCTTAACCTCTGTCGTTCCAGAGAAAGTATATCTTCCTCTAGAAGGGAGTGTTCCTGTTGAAGAAGGTGTTTGCTTTGCTGGCTGTTGAGGTTCAGATTGAATCAGCTTGTTAATAGCCGCATAGCGACGAACACCACTATAAGAGCGGTAACTTAGCCATTGGTATCCATCTGCAATCAAAACTTGGTCGTAAAAAACACGATCCCCCGCATTTACATAAAATTGCAATGCTGCACTTGCTTTCGGTTCATTTTTCACTTCCGTACGTTTCGTATAAGTGTAATAGCCCTGACTTGGTAAGGATGGTACACTTTGCGTTACTTTGGATTCTGCCAAACGTGCTTCGTGCGCTGTTTGCGTTTTAGCCATCAACTTTGCGACATCAATTTCTTTTTTTCCTGCTTCTTTTTCAGCAGGATTCTTTTCAACTTTTGCAGTTGTTGAAGAATCAGCTGTGTCTGTTGTTGCATCAACAGATGAATTTGTTGTTTCGTCTTCTGTCTGTGTCGCTGCATCAACAGTCGTTGTTTGAGAAGGTGTCGTCTCTGTAGCTACAGAAACAGCTTTATCCGCTGATGAGCTAGCTGGCGCAGTTGTTGTTACAGCAGTTCCTTTCTGAGTTGCTGCTGATTGAGAAGACACATCAATTGATTCAGTTGTGTTTTGAGTCTTATTTACTGTGCCAACTTGAGCCGCTTCTGGTACTGTTCCAGTCGTGGCTTGTTCATCAGCTAACACGGTTTGACCGCCCATAAAGAGGACACATCCAATCAAAACAGAAGCTGCACCGCACGAATATTTACGAATGGAAAAACGTTGTTCTTCGTGATCAAACATTCTTTTTTTCATCACTTGTCCTACTTTCTAATTTATGTTTATCATCTTAATTTCTATAAAAGGTATGTGCATTGGCATTTTCATCTTGCCCAATCAAAATACGATCTGTATTAGAGACATTTCCTGTAATAGGATCAGCTATGCCTGCAGGAATCCTTAAATTCCAAAATCATTATACAACTTTGTTTTGTAAAAATTAACACATTTTATAAATGTTTGTAATTTATTTGTAATATTTCTCTTGTCCAAGAAAAAAGGTTAACAATATCTTTAATGTTTTACATCTGAATAGGCTATGTAGTAACGCTTAGACTCTGTTCCATTAGAAACTACAAAACTATACCAATTTTCACCGTTTTCAAAAACATACTGATCCCAATCAACATTTCCTTTAGGATAAGTATAAGCAACTTCGCTTGATTTATCTGGTGAAGCATAAACTGGCGTGTCTTGGTACAGTTCAAGAGTTCCAGAGGTCACTTGAGTACCTCCTCCTTGAGATTGAACAATTGAAGGAGTCGAAGATTGCTGACTACTTGCACTATTTTGGCTATTTGAATTACTAATCTCTGATGATTGAGCATTTGTAACCGAATTGTCTTGCTCTTTATCAGTTGTTTTATTATCATTAGTAGACGTTTTGTTATTTTGAGAAGCTTTTGTCTTTTTAGAACTACTACTTTTTGTTGTTTTCGTTGTTTTTACTGAATGTCCATTTGTCCCACTTTTGACTTCGTTTTTATGACAAGCACCAAGTAAAAACAAGGAACATAACATGGTTACACTTGCCAATTTATATGATTTTTTCATTGTATTTCCTTTCTTTTTCAGGAATCTTTAAATTCCAAAGTCATTATATAACTTTGTTTTGTAAAAATCAACATATTTTAGAAATATTTGTAATTTATTTGAAACAATTACCTTGTTCTCATATTCCTGATAGGAACAACAAAATTTTGATAACATTTTTTATGTTTTTCACAGAATTAAATCTCCTTTCTAGGTACACATTATATACCTTTGAATAAACTATTTCAATAGATTTTTATAAAAATAGTTATTTTTTTTGTAATTATGACTATAATCATCTTACGTGTTTGGATATATTCACTTAGTTGTAAGGTAGCAGTTCAAAAAATAAAACACGAATAAAATTAGCCCCATAATCAACTGGACATAAGATTATTCGTGTTTTCTAAAATTTATCTTTAACTTACACTTTTTGAAAATTATCACGAAGATACTTTTCAAGCGTCAATGCCATTTTTTCATTACCGCTTAGTTTATATAATACTTGCGAAAGTGTAAAATATTGTTTTACAATACTTTGGCTAGAAAAATCCTCGCTAATATTCGCTAATATACAGTATAAATCTGCTAATAAATAACTACAACTGTATTCATTACATTTTTCAATAACATCAAGCGTTTCCTCTATTCCCTTTTCAATCTGAGAACTTTTCCAAAGATATCGGCAAAAATTATATCTAATTTTAATATAAATTTTCAGCTCTATTATATGAGTAAAGTCAATACTTTGAAGTTTAGGTAGTACTGCTTGATAACATTTTTCAAATTCATCATTATTTTTTTCTTCTAAAAAGAAATTAAGCAAGGTATTAGAGATACGGAGGTACATTAACTCATCTTTACTTAATCGCACAAGCATTTGTTCTAATTTTTTAATAGCCTCTTCTCTTTTATTATCACAATGAAATGAAACAATTGCCCCTATCCATTCAAGATAATTTTGGTCTGATAGTGGCAATCTATGTTGTTTATCAATTTCTAAACTGTATAAATATTTTAATGAATCATACTCACGCTTTACTAGAAAAGATTCTACCAGCTCTTTAAATTGTACCAACTTAGATGTCTCACCAAGTACACTATCATCAAAAAAATAGTTCATTGTTACATTCATTTTTTTTGATAATGAATATAAAAGATCCGAACCAGGCATATACTTGCCTTTTTCCATTCTACTAATCTGACCTTGCTCACATACCCCTTCTGCTAATTCTTTTTGGGATAACCCTAATTCCAATCGCTTACTTTTTAATCTTGTAGCTAATAATGTACTCATACTATTCCTTCAATATTTTATAAATTATGTTTCATTATATCATATGAGTTAAAGTATATAAAATTAAATTTTTATGACAATAATAATTTTTTGATATTATCCCCATTAAAACGAGTTCAAAATTGCTAATCTATAGTTGACTCAAAGATTATAACTGTTCTGCTATTCGCTCTGCCAGCACTTGATAGCCTGCGACCGTCAAATGCAGCCCGTCAGTGGTAAATGCTTCTTTTAATTGTCCTGTTTCGTCTAGTAGGGCGTCATAGACATTTACAAAAGTCACATTCATATAAGCAGAAGTCAACTCTTGATAGACATGGTTGAGACTTTGAACTTTTCGATTGCTTCTTAGATGAACGCGCTTTTTGTAAGTAGGGCTTTCATTGACTGGTAAAACAGACAGAAGGCAGATTTCTGCAAGAGGATAATTTCTAGCAATCGTTTGGATGATGCTTTCCACATTTTTTACCGTTTCTTGCTGCGGAATTTCCTTTCCAATATCATTAGTGCCGATGAGAAGAAAAATCTTATCAACTGCCTGCCCAAATAAAAAAGATTCTAAATGCTCTAGTAGCAAATCTGACCGATAACCTCGAATACCACGATTTATCACTGTTTTGGGCGTCTTCAACAGCTCGTACAATGGAAAATATTCAACTATAGAATCTCCCAGAAAAAGTACATCGGGATCTTTGATGGATATACAATTCAAATTTTGGTATTTTTTTCTAATTTGTTCTTGTTCATTTAAAAGCCATTGGTCTAGTAATTGAACTGTCATATACACGCTCCTTTGCTCAAATAGTTCTCTAATATTTTTAAGACTCCTGCCTCTGTATTGGCTGGTGCAAGGTGATCGGCAACTGTTTTTACTCTCGGATCAGCATTCTCCATAGCATAGGAAATCCCTGCTAATTGCAGCATTTCAATGTCATTTTCACTATCTCCAAAGGCCATGATGTCTTGCTCTTGAATTTTCCATTTTTGCATCAGTTGTTTCAATCCCCAAGCTTTATGGATCCCTTTTTGTAAAATATCAATCGCTCCATAACCGCTTGTGACCGCATTTAAGGTACCTTCAAAATCCTGATTGAGCTGTCGAGTAGCTTGAACTGCTACTTGCTCGTTTACCATCATACTCATTTTCAAGACTTGTGGAAAATCGTCCGGACGCAATGCTTCGACAAAGTTTATCTTTCGATAAAATTCTTGTGCCATTTCTGCTGTCATAACTTTTTCAATCATTGGAAAAGTTGTCCCCGTTTTGACAAAGGCACCATTTTCAGCTGTAACAACTAAGTGTACATCGCGTTCTCTCCCTTCAAAATAAGACAAAACCTGTGCCACCAAGTCCGGAGACCAACATGTGCCCAGCAGTATCTCGTTTTTATCAAAAATTCGCGCACCGTTTGCGGCAATCAAGGTCACGCGCTCCAATAAATCACCAAACAGCAGGCGCATTCGATGAATTTCATTACCAGTTGCCACCACAAACCGCATCTCCTGCTTGTCCAGCTCATCCAATATATTTTTCAACCGACCTCGATCGAATTCCCCTTTTTCATCTAAGAGCGTTCCGTCCATATCGGTCACAACCATCTTAATTGTCATGTTATCACCTTTAACAATCATTCATTTCAAATTCAAATCCCAACGTTCATTTATTTCATGATGTACAACTATCCTTTTACCATTTCTGTAATTCCGCTTGGATAATGCAGGACAGGATTGGCTACATTTACATCCTATTCAAAAGGATTATAGCACATTTAAAAAATATCAAAATAGTAAACAAACCTTTTTCTTCTATTTTACCAAAAAAGAGGGGTGAAGAGGAAACAATTGTATTCAAGCAAGGACTGGTCTTTTCGGGTATAGTTTTAAACTATATCCCTTCCTCTAAATTAACTATTTTTCAAAAGTGCTTAGCTTGTGTACAATAAAAAGTAAGAAATTTAGAAAGAGGCTTTTGACATGACACAATCAAAATTCCAACTCGTTGGCTCCTTACTCCGCCCAGCCAACCTACTTGCCTACAAAAATAAAATCGAACATCGTGATGATATTCACTATCCATTTTACGACAGTTTTCCCGGCTATCTTGAAACGGAGACAGCAGCGATAAAAAAAGTGATTGCTGATGAAAAGGCAAATGGTATTGATATTTTGACAGATGGTGAATATTCTAAGTCCATGTGGCATTTAGATTTTATTTGGGGACTTAAAGGTATTGAACGTTACATTGCAGACCACGGTTACACTTTCCAAGATCATGATGGCGGACAGTACGAAACACGTAAAGACATCGGTATTCGCATTACCCAGCCACTTTCAGGTAAAAATCATCATTTTTTAGATATTTACAAACTGCTCAAGGAAGAAGCTGGTGATACGCAAACAAAATTAACCATTTGGGGTCCTGCTCATGCTTATACAGAACTGGCTATCTTTGACAGGCTGGCTGGCGATGATCAAGTTTACAAAACAAATGAAGAATTAAAGACCGGTCTCATCAAGGCTTACAAAGAATTCTTGGCGGAATATAAAGAAGCTGGCGGTGAAATTATCCAGTTTGACGACTGCCTTTGGGAACTTTTTGACGAATCAAATCCTGCTTCATTTTTTGCCGATGGCAATGCTGCGCTGGCTGATTTAGCTGATGAATTCATTGCAATCAATAACGAAGTGGCTGATTATGGGCATCAATTAGGACTCAAAGTTTGGACACATAACTGCCGCGGAAACTATGAAAGCCGTTCAGCATCAGGCGGAACTTATGAAGCCATTGCGGAAAAATTCCTACGTGATCAGCACTATGACCGCTTTTTCTTAGAATGGGACAGTGATGTATCTGGTGACTTGAAGGCTCTTGCTTCTCTGAAATATAAAGATGTCGAAGTTGTCCTTGGACTTCTTTCTAGTAAGACAACTGATCTGGATGATGAAGAACGTGTGCTTCGTTTATTAGAACAAGCCAGCACCATCCTTCCTAAGGAACGTCTCCTGCTGTCACATCAATGCGGTTTTGCTTCCTGCGATTCAGGTAATGAACTAGCTATTCCACAACAATGGGCTAAAATCAAACAAGGTCAAGAAATCGCTAAAAAGTTTTGGGATTAAGTTGTACGCGACAACAGCTCTTGTGACTATTTAGTGATCCCTTATAAAATGCGAGACAAACTTCTTTTTGAGGTTTGTCTTTTTTGACCTTTGGCAATAAATACGACTGAAAAAGAATACTATTAAAATGATTTCTCTATTGAGAAATTTTTAAGGTAAAAACAACAGAGAGCGGCACTGAGATATTTTCCACCTGATATCTATGTTACAACTTTCAGTTCATTTGTTTAACACAAAAAAGGAGGTTGGAACAAAAATTCCCAACCTCATGTATTTTATCGTTTAGCTTGCAAGACGCAGTGGTTGGTTGGATAGCCTTATCCCTTGTTATACCGGCGATAGCGGCTATCCTAACCAACTGTGCGGAGGTGGGAGTAAAACAGTCCACTGGACTGTTTTAGGTCAGCAAGTAGAAACTAGGACTTGCTGAAAAATCAAATTCTTCGAATGACTGATTTTTTCCCACTCTCTATTTATAAGGAGCAAATTTATCAATTATACGGTCAACTCAATCTGATTGCCTTCTAAAGCCAGAATGCAGCTTTCATAGTAGCCATCACCCGTCAGACGTGGACCGCTTAAAAGTTGATAACCGTCTGCTTGGAGTCTAGCTGTCAATTCATCTACCTTTTCTCTGCTTCCTAGACTGAAAGCCAAATGATGATAGCCCAAAAAGAGAAGTTCTTGGTTGTTCTCCGCTAAACCTTCCTTTCGAGTCATGATTTCCAATCTTGCTCCTTCGTCAAAGCTGAGGAAATAAGACTGAAAACCTGTTTTCTGATTATGGTAGAGCTGATTACTTTTTGCTTCAAAATATGTTTCAAAGAAGCATTTCGCTCCTTCTAAATCTCGAACATAAAGGGCTGCATGCTCAATCTTCATAGAGTTTTTCTCCGTTCGTTGCAATAACTTCTTTATACCAATCAAATGATTTCTTCTTATAGCGAGCCAAAGTCCCTGTTCCATCGTCATTTCGGTCAACATAGATAAATCCGTAACGCTTGCTCATTTGAGCTGTTGAAGCAGACACGAGGTCAATACAGCCCCAAGTGGTATAGCCCCAGAGTTCAACACCATCTTCAATCGCTTCACCAACCTGTTGCAAATGTTGTTTAAGATAATCAATACGATAATCATCTTCAACAGTTGGATCATTAGGGCCATCCACCAAGACATCTTTAGCCCCGAGACCATTTTCTACGATAAAGAGCGGTAACTGGTAACGGTCATAGAAAGCATTGAGAACCAGACGCAGACCAATTGGATCCACTTGCCAACCCCATTCAGAACTTGCCAGATAAGGGTTTTGCAGACCACCTAGAACATTTCCACGACCAGAAGAATAACTTTCTGGGTCATGAGCTTGAACCACACTCATATAATAAGAGAAGGAGATGAAGTCCACGGTATGTTCTGCCATCAATTCCTTATCACCCGGCGCAAATTGAATCTCGATTCCATTTTCCTTGAAGAAACGGTTCATATATGCTGGGTATTTACCACGCGCATGAATATCTGAAAAGAGATAGTTTTGATTTTCAAACTCACGGGCAGCCAGTACATCCTCTGGTTTTGGCGTCATCGGATAAGCTGGCATGGCTAGTACCATACAACCAATCTTAAAGTCTGGATTGATTTCATGCCCAATCTTCGTTGCAAGAGCTGATGCCACTAGTTCGTGATGGACTGCTTGATAAAGGTCTTGCTTGGACAATTCTTCTACTGGTGTTGCAATCCCTCCGCTCATAAATGGCGCATGAAGAACGGAGTTGATTTCATTAAAGGTCAACCAATAGTTCACCTTGTCTTTGTAGCGAGTAAAGACAGTGCGAACATAGCGCTCATAAAAACCAATCAAATCACGATTTGCCCAACCATTGTACTTGCGTGCCAAGTGTAGCGGTGTTTCATAGTGCGATAAAGTCACTAAAGGCTCAATACCATATTTTGCCAATTCATCAAAGAGGTCGTCATAAAACTTTAGACCTGCTTCATTTGGCTCCGTTTCATCACCATTTGGGAAAATCCGTGACCATGCAATGGAAGTACGATAGACCTTGAAGCCCATTTCTGCAAAAAGGGCAATGTCTTCTTTGTAACGATGATAAAAGTCAATCCCTTCTAATTTAAGATTGTCTAGTGTTGGCTCATCTGTAATCAAAGGATTGAGATCACCTGCTTTAGCTGGCATGCCGCCTTTTGGTGTCACATCTTGAACTGAAAGACCTTTCCCGTCCACATTGTAAGCTCCTTCGTATTGATTGGCAGCTGTTGCACCGCCCCAAAGAAAATCTGCTGGAAATTTACTCATGACTTTTACCTCTTTTATTTTTTACTTAATTATATTATAATCTTAGACAAGAGTATTTTCTAACACAATTCTCTTATAAATTGGTATTATTCTACGAAAGAGGCAACACTTATGGATCTGGGAACATTACACAAAGATATCGTTTACAAAACTCAAGGCACTCCTTATTCTCTCACACGAACCATTACAAAAAACGGTCAGCCGGACATTCTCTTTCATTGGCATACGGATGTTGAGCTGGTTTATGTTCATGAGGGAACTGCGCAGTTTCACATTGATTATGATTACTTTAATAGTGAAGCAGGTGATATTATCCTGATTCGTCCCAATGCTCTTCACTCCATTCACCCGATTGAAAATCAACGCCACTATATGGATGCGATTAACTTTCATTTGGACTTAATGGGCTATTCTGCTATGGATCAAGCTAGTATTGAATATTTGCAGCCGCTTTATAATGGTCAGCTGGATTTTGTTCGTGTCATCAAGCCCAATCAGCCAGCCTATGCAGACATTCGGCAGTGTCTACTTGATGCCATGAAAACAGGCTATTATCATACAGAGTATTTTGAATTTCAGCTCAAAGCCCAGCTCAACCAACTCTTTTTTCTCTTATTTGAAAATGGCTATGTGATTTCAAAAGAGCAATCCTTAGAAGGCTATCGCAAGGAAGAAAAAATCCGTACCATCATTGACTATATCGGTAGTCATTATCAAGAGGAACTCACGATTGATCAGCTTGCTCAAATTTGTGGTTACAGCGATACCCATTTCATGAATTTCTTTAAGAAACATCTTGGGGTATCTTGCATGGAATACGTGATTCAATTTCGCTTGCGAAAAGCGGCTGAACTCTTGCAACACTCTACCTTGCCCGTCCTAGAAATTGCTACACAGTCTGGCTTTAACAATCTCTCTAACTTCAATCGTCAGTTTAAAAAGTATTACCAAATAACTCCTAGTCAATATCGGAAAAAATAACAAGGAGGCATTCAATGAAAGATACTATCTGGTTGTTTCCGCTGCTATTCATTTTTCATGATTTGGAAGAAATCATCGGCTTCATGCCGTGGATAGAGCGAAATGAAAAACTGCTGGCGAAAAAAGCTACCTTCATTCTAAATACCCACAAAGGCTTATCCACAGAAGGTTTCGCGCTAGCTGTAGCAGAGGAATTTGTCGTGGTGCTCCTCGTCTCGTTCTTTGCTCTTTTTTACCATACTCGCCTACTTTACCTCATCTGGCTGGGCGGATTTGTCGCTTTCGCTCTTCATCTGGTGGTTCATATCCTGCAAGCTATCTGGCTTAGACGCTATATCCCAGCTCTTGCGACCTCTATCCTGTGCTTACCAGTTAGCAGTATCATCATTTGGAAAGCAAGCACTTTACTTCGTGTCAACACATCTGAGCTGCTCTTTTTCAGTCTCATTGGTATTCTCATTCTCATCAGTAATCTCTTTTTTGCACTCTGGTTAGGGAGGCAGTTTTCTGGGTGGCTGAATAAGATTTTTTACAACTCGGAAAAAATTGAAAAACTTTAACATAAATGGTACACTAAAAATGTAAACGAATTCACAAAAATTAGAAATACGGCATTATAGTTTTGAGAAATAAGGGGGGAAGAATTATGAAAAAAGTCATATACTCGTCAATTGTTTTCTTATTAGCCTTCATTGTGATTACTGCGTGTGTTCATGGAAACACAGCACCAGCAAAACCATCAGATACTGTTAAAGCCAAGCAAACACAACGTTCTCATTTTTCTGCCTCTCAACAAAATTCTTCTAGTTCAAGCCAGACAAGTTCTTCTCAAACCTCAACTGCTGGAGAAAACAATTCTTCAGCTACTAATAAAACAGTCCCCTCTGAATCTATAGATAGTACCGACCCAAAAAGTCATGTAGGAGGGGAAAAGGTTCAACTAAATATCTCTACAATTGTCCAACGACGGTGGAATTACTGCGCACCAGCAACCGTATCTATGATACTGGCAAGTCAAGGTCTTCAGGTTGACCAAGCCCAGCTAGCCAATGAAATAGGAACAGATGAAACTTTTGGAACTCATAATAGCAATGCTATAAAAGTTTTAAATCGCCATTTGTTTGGCTACGATGTACCATCAGGAAATCAAGCAGGATATCGTTTAGCAACTGTAACCAATCCTAATTCTGATTCAGAAGATATGAGATTATTCAAAAAACGCCTGATTCAAAATATCAATGGCGGCTATCCAATGTACTACACTTTCAATAATAGCAAAATATATCCCGGCAAAAGTGGAGAGCATAATGTTATCGGTGTAGGATATGTCTTAACAGAAGATGGTTCAGATGTTGCTTATGTCTATTATTTAGATCCATCTTATTTAGTCCAAGATTCTGTTTATGGAGGGTTAAAAATTGTGAGTCCAGAAGAATTGCTAAATGCAATGGTAAGTTGTACTGAACCAAATTATGCATGGTAAAAATCCTCTATACTATTGAATTTTACCAAAAACAAAAAGCCAGAAATTCTCAACGCAAGAATCTCTGGTCTTTTTTCTAAAGGAATAAACTTATTCGTTCCATTTCAAATTGACATGCTCATTCATTTCCTGATAAGCAGTGTCAATTCGCTCTTTGGTGGCTTGGTCTAGTTTGTCACGGTATTTTCCACCTTCAATGAAATCTTCTAAAATATAGGTCTGATAGGTGTAGAGAGGATAGCCTTCTGGTGAATACGTTCCTTTCGCCACACGACTAACCCAACTTGGATGCGCCTGTACTTTCTTGATAATCGTCCCTTTCTGTGATTTCTCAACTGTCACGTCCATGAGCACGCCGCGTTCTGTCCATTTTTTATTTTCCACACCGTCCATCGTCTCAATACGCTGATTGGAGATGAAATTTCCCATAGAATAGATAATGAATTTCTTTTGTCCATTTTGTTCGACGACTTCTGACGGCTCAACAACATGCGGATGTCCTCCAAAAATAATATCCGCTCCCCACTCAATCATCTTATGATAAAGAGTTTTTTGCTCCTGTGTCGGTTCCAATTGATATTCAACCCCCATCTGAGGCATGACAACGGTAATGTCTGCCTCTTTTTCGGCTCGCTCAATTTCTTTTTTCATCTTTTCTTCATTTAAATCTGACAAATGATGATTGTAGTCTGCCCGAGAGAGGTTTTCTTCCAAGCCATTAAATCCATAAGAATAAGCTAGAAGTGCAATTTTAATCCCATTTACTTTTTTAATGACAAGTGACGATTTATCCCGATTTTCATGAGTGTAAACCCCAATTGGTGTAATGTCTTGTTTTTCAAAAGCCTCCACTGTTGTGGTAACACCTTCCAATTGGGAATCCAAAATATGATTGTGTGCCAAATCCACCACTTGATAACCAGCATCTTTGATAGCGGATACCACCGACTCTGGCGCATTGAACAGCGGGTAGCCTGCCAAAGGATAATTTGGTCGAATCGTCCCCTCAAAGTCTCCTAATACCAAGTCCGCCTTTTTCAACCAAGGTTTGACATATTGATAATTCTCTGTGAAATCATACGTCCCATCTGACTGTAAGGCACTCATATATAGAAGGTCATGATACAGCAAATCTCCATTTGCCATGATACGAGCCGTCTGTACACCGTTTGGGGAAGAGGACGTTTTTTTCTTTTGTACAATACTTGTTTTTGTCGACTTTGCCTTAATCTTAACGCTATCGTTTATTTTCTCAGCTAATAAAATCCCACTTGCTACTAAAAACACTACGCAAAGCAAGCCTAAAATAAACTGCCAATTAGTTGCTGACTGTATTTTTCGTTCTGATCTTTTCATGTTCCATTCTCCTCTATCTACATTGTAGCACAAAGAAGCAAACATGACGCAGGAAATGATAAATAATAAAAAGGACAAAGCATGCTTGTAGTAGCTCTAGTTGATTTTTTCGACCAACTGTTTTGGAACTCTACAAATTTTGCTTGTCCTTTTCTTAGATTATTTACTTACTTTCAGCAAATCATCGCCTAGTTTCACATCTCCGCCAGCTAATGCTTCAACTGTCTTATAATCAGCTGTATTGGTTACAATGATTGGAGTTGTAACAGGATAACCTGCTTTTTTGATAGTATCTATATCAAAGCTTAGCAATAATTGACCCGCCTTGACCTTTGAGCCTTGAGTAACATGAGCCATAAACCCTTCTCCTTCAAGAGCGACTGTATCCATGCCCACGTGAATCAAGATTTCAGCGCCATCATCAGTCGCTAAGCCAATCGCATGGTTGGTTGGGAAAAGCAGACGAATCACACCGTCAGCAGGAGCGACAACTTCGCCAACACTAGGCTCAATTGCTATACCTTGACCCATTGCACCACTTGCAAAAACAGCATCAGGCGTATCTTCGAGTGCGACCACTTTCCCGCTAAGCGGAGCTGTGATGACTTGCTCAGGAGTAATCTCTTCAACTGGCAGACTGATTTCTTCAGCAGCGACTTCTTGTGCTCCACCATAAAGAGTTGGAATCTTTGTAAATTGGGTCAATACAAATCCAAGAACAAAACTGATTGCAATTGCTACAAGGAAGTGAATGAGTAATAGTGAATCTTTTGGATCAATGAAAGACGGAATCGCAAAGAGCCCCATTCCACCCATTACTTGCATTTTGGCATTAAAGAAAGCGAGATAAGCTCCTTGAACCGCACCGGCAATACAAGTCATAATAAATGGTGTTCGCATTGGCAAAGTAAGCCCGTAAATAGCTGGTTCTGTTACCCCAAACAAAGCTGAGATAAAGGCTGGAATAGCCAACTGTTTGACTTTTTCTTCTTTTGTACGCAAGAAGATATTGAGCAATGCTCCTGCTTGCGCAAAGCAAATAGCAATGGAAGCTACAAGAATGACACCTGGTCCTTTTTGTAATTCCAAAATTGCAAGCGGCACCAATCCCCAGTGGAGACCGAACATAACCAGCACTTGCCACAAAGCACCCAGAATAATTCCATAAATAATTGGGCTGAAGCTATAAATACCTGTGAAAATAGCACCGACTATATCAGAAGCCCATGTCATGACTGGTCCAATAACAAGAAATGATAACGGTACCGTGATTAAGATAACAAAGAATGGAACAACAAAGACTTTGACAACATCTGGAATAATTCGTTTAAAGAATTTTTCAATTTTTGAGCCGACCCAAATTGCTAGAATGATTGGCAATACAGTTGATAGATAACTAGAAGCAGGGAAGATAACCGGCAAACCTAAAAAAGTTGCGTAGATTTTTGACTCAATAAAAGTTCCTGCAAATAGCGTGTAGAGTGGTTTAGCAGCTGTAAAGCTAGCTGCGATTATTTGGATAGACCAAGGCAAAGCCAATTGCAAGCGCTGTGAATTTTTCCATTTTAAACCGCTTAGCAGCAGTCAAAGCCAGAATCAATGGTAAGAATTGGAAGAATCCATCACCAGCGGCATTTAAGATGACATAAGCACCGTCTGTCGACTTAACACCACAAGCTGCCATAATGGCAACTACACCTTTGATCATACCAGCTGCAGAAAGAGCTCCCAGCATTGGTTGGAAAAGTCCTGACACCAAAGCGATAAATCGGTCAAATAGATTTCCTTGCGGAACATCTCCCTCATCCACATCAATACTTCCCTCACCAGAAATGCCTGCTTCCTTAATGACCGCCGCATACACATCTGGCACATGGTTCCCAATCACCACTTGGTATTGTCCACCAGCTTTTACAACCGTTACAATACCGTCTCTATTTTTCAAGTATTCCGTGTCTGCCTTGCTCTCATCTTTCAGAGAAAAACGCAAACGCGTCACACAGTGCACTAACTTGATGATATTTTCCTTGCCACCAACGTGAGCAACAATATCCTGAGCTAAGTCAGTATAATCTTTTGCCATAATGGACCTCCTTTATTTTTTAGGTCAGCTGTGTTGTTGCACATATAAATATATAACAACGATAACAAAAAAACCTAAACACATACCAAATAGAAAGTAGTTCCCCTACTTCATATCTCGTATTTGTCTAGGTTTTGCCTGCATGACCAGTAACAATCCATGAATTAAGTATAACACAAGTTTCTAAAAATGCAAGCGGTTTCTAAAAGTTTTTTTAAAATTTGAAAAAATCGTTATCAAACTAGAGATAGAGCTACCATTCAATAACGAAGTAAGACAATTAAAAAACTTTGATTGGATTATCACCAACCAAAGTTTTGATTTATAAGAATGTGTAAAATCGTTTTTTTTACTTCATCTCATTTGTCAGCCGCTCGTATACATCAACGACTTCTTTTGCCAAGTCAATGAAAGTCAAACTTGTCATCAAATGATCCTGAGCATGCACCATCAAAAGACTAAGCTCAATCTTTTCACCTTGAGCTTCCTGTGTCAGCATTTCTGTCTGTGACTTGTGTGCTAAAACTAATGCCTCATCTGCTGCTTTTAACTTTTCACGTGCTTCTTCAAAAAGGCCTTTTTTAGCTTTTTGAATCGCTTCAAAAGCATTGCTCTTCGCCTCGCCGCCATACATAATGAGGGACATGATACTTTCTAAATTTGAATTTTCCATATCAACCTTCTAGCCTCCGATCAGTTCCTCAGCTAACGCTAGCACCTTTGAACCGTTCATCATGCCATAATCCACCATTGGGATAACTCCAACTGGGATATTCTTTTGAGCTAACTTTTCTGTAAATTGATCTAAAAGATAGCGCACTTGCGGGCCCAATAACAAGACATCTACTTCCTTCTCAGAAAGGATATCATCTACTTCTGGTGCTGGAACTGCAAAAATTTCTGCATCTAATCCTTTTTCATCAGCTGCAGCTTGCATTTTTGTAACAAGCAAGCTGGTACTCATACCTGCAGCACATGCTAACATAATGGTTGTTTTAGCCATGTTTACTCCTTCTATTTTATCAAATAATTACTCTCTACCGATTAACGGATCTTGCTAAACGTGACACAGTATGCCGAACGCCACGAATAGTATTGCTCAGTGCATAAATATTATCCACTACTGCCAAACCACCATAGCCTGCATCCCCAATATGTTGAATATCCACACCACAAATTTTATTACGAAGTGCGATTTGTTTAATCGTATCCACATCTGATGTCTCTTGGCTAGTGCCAATAGCACTTAAAACTAAACCTTTTTTACTATGTACTAAATCTACGACAGCTCTCATTTCCTCATCGCTGAAAGCAGGAACCGTTCCAACGGCTGGCACCAAAATCACATCTGCACCCGCGTCTAATAATTTCTCAGCTGTCTGAAGATCTGCAACCGGCTCGGATACCCCTGCACCGTGCATTTTCCCAGCTATAATCAAACCTGAAAAATGCTGCTTAGCTAATTTTACTGCATCAATAATTTCTTTATTGCTAACTCCTGTTCCTGGATTACCTGTTAAGCAGACAAAATCAAAGCCTAATTTTTCAATTTGTTCAAAAGAAGCCTGACTAGCTTGCCGACCGGCAGCAATCACTTGTACTTCTTCCAACATATCAGCTTCCAAATCAACAGGTTCTAGATTGACCCCAATTGGTGCTCCGACTAAGCGATGCAATTCGTGAACAATTTGCTCTTTTTTACAATCTAAGCCACATATTTCTGGCTGAAAAACATCTAAACAATTCAGTAAAATCATATCTGCGCCGAAAGCTCTTGCAATTTCAGCATTAGTGATATCTCCGATAAAGGTTTCACGAATGACCACATTTTCAGATAAGACAACCCGCCCTTCACTCGCTTGAATGCTTTGCTTGAGCTCTTGGGCTGTCATATTCAAAATTTCCGAAGGATTTGCACTAATTAATCGTTTCATATTCTCATCTCCCTACTGATTTTCTTCTGCTTTAAAGCGTTTTTCAATAGCAATTACAAATGGAATATAGATTAAAATATCAATTACAATAAGAACAGCTTGTAAAATAGACGCTTTAAAACTTCCCGTTGCCAGCAAGCCACTAATAATCGGAGGAGTTGTCCAACCTGGGTCAGTATATGTTAACGGTACAAGACCACTTGCCATGGATGACCATGCAACGATGAGATTCGCAATCGGTGTCAAAATAAATGGGAACAGAAGCAAAATGTTTAAGACAATTGGAACACCAAACATCGTTGGCTCATTGATATTGAACAAACCTGGAACCACTGTAATAGGTGCCAGTGTTTTGATCTGCTTGCTTGATTTTTTCTTTTTCGCTAAATAACCAAGTGCCAATACAAGTCCAATGGTAGCACCTCCGCCACCAATAAAGACAAAGTTATCCATAAAGACACTGGTAAAGATATGTGGTAGTTTTTCCCCTGCTTGATAAGCAACTTTATTGGCATCGAGATTCGAAAGCCACAATGGTTTCATAACCGCATTGACAACATTTCCTCCATGAAGTCCAACAAACCAGAATGAACTATTTAAAGCAACTAGAATCATCAAACCAAATAAATTATTACCTAGTAGACCTAGCGGTTTTCCTAAAACAGTTTGAGCTACCGCATGCAAATTTGGTAGTTTTAAACTTGCTAAAAGGGCATAAACCAACAACCAGCCTGTGATAATCACTGCACCTGGAATAATGGCGCTGAAACTTTTTGAAACTGCCGGTGGAACACCATCAGGCATTTTAATTTGGACATTATGATTGATGAACCATTGATAGATATAACCATTCACTAAACCAAGAATGATTGCTACAAAAAGGCCTTGTGAAGCTAAAAATGCTGTGGGAACACCGTTTCCTGTTTTAGTAGCAAGGAATGGTGTCACTGTGATAAAGGCAGCAAGCGAGATAATCCCAGAAGGAATCCCATCCACTTTGTATTGGCGGCTCATATAGTAGGCAATCCCAAAACTGGCTACCAAACCAATCAGACCAAAACTACTATCCACGCCTTTCCATAGATAGGCAGAAACCCCAATTTTTGTCAAATAAGCTTCCCATCCTGAAACAGGAAAACTAGCAATGACCATAAACAAAGAACCAATCAACAGTAATGGTACCGCAAGCGTAATGCCGTCCCGAATTGCTACTAAACCTTTATTGTTCCCCAACTTAATAGCAATAGGCATTAGTTTTGCTTGTAAAAATTTGTCCATCTTTACAATCTCCTTTGATTATAATATATTATTAAATAGCAGACAAAATCAACTTTATCTCGCTTTTTAATTATATTTTAAAAAAATATTCTAAAAAGTCAAGCGCTTTCACTTATATTTGATAATTTTTTATAATCAATATATAATAGATGCAGGGAAGGATGGTAGATAATGAATCAAACGAAAAAACAAGCTGAGTTACGAACAATTATTTTAGATAAAATTTACGCCAAGGGGCCAATTTCTCGCATTGATATTTCAAAAGAGACGGGCATTACTCCTGCTACAGTTAGTGCGATTACAGGAAGTTTGATCCAAGAAAAACTGCTGTATGAGCTGGGGGAAGATGAAGAACACACAAAAGTCGGGCGAAAGAAAATTCTCTTGGGTATAAAAAAACAGCACTCTTATTTCATCGGCTGTGAACTGTCTGAAAAATACTTTTCTTTTGTATTGAGTGATAATACAGGAAATGTGATTGATAAAAATAAAGCAACCGTCACCTCGGAAAAAATTCTAGCAGAAGGCGCTGATTTGTTTTGTCATTTACTTGAACAATTCATTTTTCGGAACAATTCCTATACAATTCAAGCCGTGGGAGTAGCTATCCCTGGACGCTATTTGCACAATGACTTGATTACAACAAACAATCAAACATGGAAACAATTTGATCTAGCGAAGATTAAAAACGAGTTTTCTTTTCCAATTTACTTTTCTAATAATGTCAATTGCATGGCACTAGCAAAGCGCCTTTTTTCTGCTTACCAACTGGATGAGAATTTTATCTATTTTCATTTTGCACGGGGTATGCACTGCTCTTATATGTACAATGGCAAAATCTACGGTAAAAGCAATATTGTCATCGGCGAAATTGGTCATACCGTTGTTTGTCCTGACGGAGAAGTCTGTGGTTGCGGACGCAGAGGCTGTTTGCAGACTTATGCTAGTGAAAGCTGGCTGATAAAAAAAGCAAAAATCATCTTTGAAACTGCGGAGTTGACACATTTAAAATCACTTGTCACAGATAAAGAAGAGATCACGATTCAAACTATCCTCACAGCATATAACTTAGGAGACCAAGCTATTCTCAATCTCCTTCATTTGGCATTTAAGTATTTGGCACAATCCCTGCTAAACCTTAGCATGATGATTGATGCAAAGAAAATTTATCTGCACAGTCCCATCTTGACTGATGACAAAGTCATTGCAGCTTTCTATCAAGAAATCTCACAACAACCAAAACTACTCTTCAAAGACTTGCCTGAACTCATTATCGAGCCTTACAATGACTTCACTGGTGCAACAGCTGGCGTTGCGCTTTGTCTGCAAAAGGAGTTTTTATCCATTTAGCTTCATTATGGCTCATAAGCTTGTTATACTTATTACAAAAATTAGAGGTTAGAACAATTGTTACGAACCTCTAATTTTTACTATACAATACAAGATGGACTTACTAATTGGTCTGAAATGTTTATAAAGAAAGAACCTCTATTGTGTCAAAGAGATTCTTCAAAGATTCGTTTAGAATTTTCATTTTAAATAACTGCATCCACCGTCAGGACTTGCCCATCCTTTACGACTTGCTCACCTGCTATATAGACATCTTTAACATCATTTCCCTTGACAGCATAGATGAGGTGGGAGAGCATCTTTTCTTCTGGATACAAGTGTACTTTACCTTTTGGCTGAATGATTAAAAAATCTGCTTGTTTGCCAACTTCTAGGCTGCCGATTTGATCATCCATGCCGAGTGCTTTGGCGCCTTCAATTGTCATTGTTTTCAAAGCCTGCTCAATGGTAAATTGGGTGGCATCACTTGTGCGCATTTTTTGTAAAAGAGCAGCGGTACGACTTTCTTCAAACATATCCAAATTATTATTAGAAGCGACCGAGTCCGTTGCAAGTCCGACTGTCACGCCAGCCTGAACCAAGTCTGTTACGGGAGCAATGCCAGATGCTAATTTGAGATTGCTGATGGGATTGTGGGCGATATGAATCTTAGAGGCTGTTAGTTCTGCAATTTCTCGCTCATTTAATTCCACACCGTGGGCAAAAATCCCCTCATGCTCCAGATAGCCTAATTCTTTCAAGAAAACAAGTGGACGTTTTCCATAACGCTCTAAAATCATGCCATTTTCTGCTTGTGTTTCTGCCACGTGGATATGCAATTTCAGCTGTAATTCACGCGCCAGCTCCAAGCTTCCCTTTAGCAAATCCTTACTGCAACTATATGGCGCATGTGGTGCTACCATTACTTTAAAGCGGTCATCGTTGTAGGACAGAATTTCCTCAATAATAGTCCGAGTACGCGCCAAGGTTTCTTCCGTCGTCTCCATATCGGAGCTAAACAAAGTCGGTGAAAAATAACAACGCATTTTAGAGCGTGCCACCACTTCATGAATCTGCCCAATTTCAACACCATTGGGATTGTACATATCATTAAAAGTCGTCGTCCCAGTCTGAAGCATTTCTGTAAGTGCCAGCTTGACAGCTCTTGTTGTGACCTCTGGTGTAAACTCGCTTTCTGCCGGCCAGATATAACCTTCTAGCCATTCGTGGAGATTGCTGTCGTCTCGAATGCCACGCAGTGTGGTCATAGCAGAGTGGGTATGGCAATTGACTAGACCAGGCATAAGCCAAGCTCCCTCACAATCTACTGTCTCATCTGCCCGCGCTTCCCAAGTAGCGTCCTCATTCCCACAATAAACAATCTTGTCCCCGTTTACCACCAGCAGCCCATTTCGATAGACATGAAAATCTACGTCACATGTCACCAAATTCACCTGTTTAAATGCTTTCATCGCTTCTCCTTTAAATAAGAGTCACAAGACATCCAATTACTATGCATTTGTCAGCGTAGCAATCGCAAAAACAAAAGTCGTATGGGACGATCATTTCACACTACCCTATGCTCTATTTGTATTTGACAACATAACTAAGGACAAAGCCACGCTTATTTACGGTAAGACGGTAGAAACTCTCCAACCCTATTATGGAGATTATATGTTTTCATTGAATTTTTTAGTTATTGTAGCAAAATCCACACCAAATAGCAAGCTTTAAAAAATAGGAAAAACATTGAAATTTACTCCGCAAATCCTATCTGCAATACTTTGAGCAATCAATCACTACAACATTTGTTTAGTCTGTAATTAGTTTTGAAACTGCTAGTCGCTCTATCCACACATTTATGAGTAGTTGCGAAATAAGCAGAGCCGTCTAGCTCAGTCCCTGTTTACTCTACTGATCTTACTTCATATATGAAAGCAAGTAGCCATATCCTGCTTGTTCCATTTTTTCTTTTTTAATAAAGCGTAGTGCTGCTGAATTGATACAATAGCGAAGTCCGCCTTGTTCCTGTGGACCGTCTGTGAAAACGTGGCCTAAGTGTGCATTTCCTGAACGCGACCGCACTTCAATTCGCTCCATGCCGTGACTTTTATCTTGATAATACTTGATCACATCTTTAGCAATCGGTCTTGTAAAACTCGGCCAACCACAACCAGCATCAAACTTATCACTGGCAAAGAAAAGCGGTTCTCCCGTTGTCACATCCACATAAATGCCTTCTTCAAACATTGCAAAATATTCGTTATGAAATGGTCGTTCGGTTGCGGCATGTTGAGTGACTTGGTAGGATTCTTCAGACAAATCTGCCTTTAAAGCTGCTTCGTTCGGTTTCTCATATTGTCCTGGATCTACTAGAGGCTGGTAGGCATCATTGACATTGATATGGCAATAACCACTAGGATTTTTCTTGAGGTAATCTTGATGATAATCCTCTGCCAATACATAATGGCGCAGCGGTTCTACTTCCACCGCAATCTTCTGACCGAATTGCCGCTCTTGCTCTTTCACGACTTCGTTAATAACTGGCACATCCGTGTCGTTTGTGTAATAAATCCCTGTGCGATATTGACGACCAATATCGTTTCCTTGCTTATTGATAGACAGCGGATCAACCACCCGAAAATAATAGAGCAGAATTTCTCGCAAGCTAACCAGATTTTCATCATAAGTCACATGAACCGTTTCAGCATGGTCGGTTTGATGAATCAACTGGTAATTGGTAGATTCCACCTGCCCATTGGCATAGCCGACAGTTGTATCAGTCACACCTGTGATACGGGAAAAATATTCTTCCAAGCCCCAAAAGCAGCCACCTGCTAGATAAATTTCAGCCATAAAAACACCTCATTTCTTTGTTCTTATTTTCTCACAAATTCCTAAAATGTTATAAGAATTTGATTAGAACTTTCTTGAGAATGATATGGCAATGAACTGTTAAATACCACTCTGGTTTAATCCAGATAGTTCAACTTCCCACGAAAATCTTCTATGCTTTCATAGCCTTTTTCTAACATGATTGCTTTCAGCTCCTCAGTAATACGCTCAAAAGCTCCTACACCTTCTTTGTGCAGCGTTGTTCCGACTTGCACCATACTAGCTCCACAGAGAATATGCTCAAAAGCATCTCGACCCGTCAACACACCACCTGTACCGATGATTTGGATTGTAGGATTGAGCCGTTGATAAAAAGCATGAACATTAGCAAGGGCAGTCGGTTTGATGTATTCACCACCAATTCCGCCAAAGCCATTTTTCGGACGAATAACAACTGTTTCATCATCAATATAAAGACCATTTCCGATTGAGTTAACACAGTTGACAAAAGAAAGAGGAAATTTGTTAAAAATTGCTGCCGCTTGATCAAAATGTGCCATATCAAAATATGGTGGCAATTTAATGCCCAGCGGTTTAGTGAAATAGGCAAATACTTCACTCAAAATCTTCTCTGTCGCCTCAAAATCATAAGCGATTTGTGGCTTTCCAGGAACATTTGGACAAGATAGATTGAGCTCAGTCAAGCCTTTAAAGTTACTATCCTGCACCTTTTTCAAAAGGATGTGGGTTTCTTCTAGCGACAGACCTACCAGCGACAAAAAGAAGGTTCGATTGGACTCTGTTTTTTGTAGGTCTAACAAATACTCCAAATAATAATCCAATCCATGATTGGGTAGTCCCATTGAATTGATTGAACCTAGTGGTACATCTTGGTAACGAGGTTCAGGATTTCCTGCTCGCGCTTGCAAGGTTGCTGTCTTAGTCACAAAAGTTCCCGCAGCTGAGTTTTTAACTTCTTCTAGTTCTTCAATCGTCATGCAGGCAACGCCAGCCGCATTCATCAGGCAGTTGTCAAAAGAAAAACCAGCAATTTGTGTTTGAGTTGATAGCATGAAATGCTCCTTTCATTTTTTCTATTGTACCACTAAAAGCAGAAATATGACTCTTTTAACGGAATAGAAAGAAGAAACGTTCGGGATAAACAACTGAATCTTTGCTGAGCAAGAGTTTGTTTTGAATATTAAGTCGGAATTTTCAGAAAATTCAACTTTTTTCTTTACAGCTCTTTTGTTTTCTGTTATAATGGCACATGTAACAAAAGATAACACACACAGAACTAGGACGAAAGTCTCGTTCTGTGATTGGGCTAAGACCATTGATAGCTAGAACAGACAAGTCTAACAAATCTTGCAAAGCAACTTTTGTTGAGCTACCTCTTTTTCCCATGACCGTTCGAGCATAGGGAATTACGGACGTGGATATTAAGGAGCATAGCGACGTGATTGCTTTTGTTTTTTACAGTCTTAGTATCTTATTGCAACTGAACTCGGATGGAAAGTCTAGCAAAAAAGATAGGTTTCCTTGTGTTTATCAAACACGGCGTTAGCCTCCTATTTTTGTACGACTTTTACTCGTCCTCGTATCTTATTTAAGGAGAAATCTATGACAACTGCTAAAGAATATATCCAAAGCACTTTTGAAGCTGTGAAAGCTCGCAATGCTCACGAAGCAGAATTTCTGCAAGCGGTAGAAGAATTTTTAAACACGCTTGAACCAGTTTTTGAAAAACATCCTGAATACATTGAAGAAAACATTTTGGCGCGCATTACCGAGCCAGAACGTGTGATTAGTTTCCGTGTTCCTTGGGTTGATCGCGACGGCAAGGTTCAAGTCAATCGCGGTTACCGCGTACAATTTAATTCCGCAGTTGGGCCATATAAGGGCGGTCTTCGTTTCCACCCAACGGTTAATCAAGGGATTTTGAAATTTCTTGGATTTGAACAAATCTTTAAAAATGTTTTGACTGGACTGCCAATCGGCGGTGGTAAAGGTGGATCTGACTTTGATCCGAAAGGCAAGACAGATGCTGAAGTGATGCGTTTCTGCCAAAGCTTCATGACAGAATTGCAAAAATACATCGGTCCTTCTCTTGACGTTCCTGCTGGTGATATTGGGGTTGGCGGACGCGAGATTGGCTATCTTTACGGTCAGTACAAACGCCTACGCCAATTTGATGCTGGTGTCTTGACTGGTAAACCACTTGGTTTTGGAGGTTCTCTGATTCGCCCAGAAGCAACTGGTTACGGTCTTGTTTACTATACGCAAGAAATGCTTAAAGCAAACGGTGAAAGTTTTGACGGAAAGACCGTTGTTGTATCCGGTGCCGGAAATGTCGCCCAATATGCTGTGCAAAAAGCAACAGCTCTTGGTGCTAAAGTTATTTCTGTGTCTGATTCAAATGGCTATGTCATTGACAAAGATGGTATTGATTTTGACCTTCTAGTTGATGTAAAAGAAAAACGACGTGCTCGTCTGACAGAATACGCTGCTGAAAGGGCAAGCGCTACTTACCATGACGGTTCTGTATGGACTTATACTGAGAAATATGACATCGCTCTGCCATGTGCCACTCAAAATGAAATCGATGGTGAAGCAGCAAAACGCTTGGTAGCGCAAGGCGTATTCTGTGTATCAGAAGGTGCTAATATGCCAAGTAATCTTGACGCCATTGCCGTTTACAAAGAAAATGGTCTCCTTTATGGTCCTGCCAAGGCTGCAAATGCCGGTGGGGTGGCTGTATCTGCTCTTGAAATGAGCCAAAATAGCCTCCGTCTCTCATGGACGCGTGAAGAAGTAGATACTCGTCTGAAAGACATCATGACCAACATCTTCAACACTGCTAAGACAACTGCTGAAAACTACAATCTTGGCAAAGACTATCTAGCAGGAGCAAACATTGCTGCTTTTGAAAATGTCGCCAATGCTATGATTGCCCAAGGAATTGTTTAAACGAATATACAGGATAAAAGGCTGTGGACGAATTTGTCCACAGCCTTTTACTGTTCTTCTGCTGAAAATTTCTAAAACTTCACGCTTTTGGTTTCTCCCCACTTGACATTGTCATAAGTGAGAGTGTAAGGCTGCTGCGATCCGTCCTCACCGTCATACATCAGCTTCCATTCTACCTTTTCACCCGCTACGAGTTCCTCTTTGATTTTGTTGACCTCAAAAATATCATCATCCATTACATAGGATTCGCCCATTTCGTCTTGTAAATCAAAGTCATAAACATTGAGTGGGAGCTTTTCGCTAGAGGTATTTTCGATAATAACCTTAGCCGTAATCATCGCACCTGTTGCTTGACCTTCCATTCGCTCTTTAGAATCCACGTGAATGTACTGGACAGTAACTTTCAGACCATTTTCAAAACGAACGCTATCTCCCAGGCGATGATGTTTGTAATTATCTTGATAAATTTCAGTTCGAGTGCCATGTCCTAGAAAAGCAAGGTTGACAATACTTAAACCAGCCACCATGAGGGTGATGCAAAAGAGCATGACACAGCTAATGATTGTCGTCCAAAACAAAGGCTGTTTATACAAAGGCTGTTTCAAGCGATAGACATGACCGTCAGGGGTCGTTATTTCATGCGGTACTTGTTCTTCCATAGTAATCTCCTTTCTGCCTATGCTGGCGCATAAATAGTTGGCAAATCAATTCCTCCCTTTAATAGAGCGTCATGATACAGTCTGTAAAATTGATGATAAACGGTGCTTTGGCTACCGCTTTGGACGGTGATACTGACACGAAAATAAAATTGTCCATTGTCTGCGAGTTGAGGGCCTAGAATCACTGGTTCCTGCAAAATTTCTACTTGATCGCCCGCGTATTCCTCATTGACCTGCTGGATAATCTGAGTGACCTTCTCCAAATCCGTCTGAGCGTATAATGGAATATCAATGAGCGCTCGCATATTGCCACGTGAGAGATTACTGACGACGGTAATGTTGCGATTAGGAACGTAATGCAAAGTGCCATCCGCATCGCGCACTTGTGTCGTCCGAATTCCGACACTCACGACTGTTCCTGCGATTTTAATCGAGCCATTAGTCAGACGAACGCTGTCTCCGACATCCAACTGCCGCTCCAACAAAATAAAGAAACCATTGACTAAATCAGACAAGAAGCCTTGCGCTCCCATCCCGATTGCCACCCCAGCAATCCCAGCTCCTGCCAGTAAACTTGACACCGGCAAGCCTAAAATCGCCAATATCCAATAAATCAAAAAAAAGTAAAGGGTGTAATTCAGCAAATTTTCAATCAAACGAGTGAGGGTCTTTTGCCTCCCTTCGTCTTGACTAGAGAGTTTCAATGAGGGGGAGATAATCTTTCTTACGAGTACATGTACCAGCTTTTTAGCAAGGTAAAAGAGAGCTAGCAAGAGCAAAAGTGAAACGAGCTTGCTAAAGACATCATCTACCAAATGAGACCAGTTGAGTTTTTCAAAGTAGCGATAGAATACATTCTTGTTTACTGAGAGCATACTTCACCTCCTCGTATTTATCTCTATTATACCATATCTGAGCCTAATTGAATCAGGGGAATGCTAACTCCCCCCAGTGTATTCTATCTAAAACAGATTGATTTTTCAGAATATTTATACTATAATGGGAGACATTATGATCATGAAGGGATTATATGATATGAAAAGAATAGTTTTAGCTTGGAAAAAATCTAGTTTGATTAAGCGTATTGCTATCGGGATTGCATTAGGAGCTGTCCTTGGCTTGACCTTTCCTAAGCTATCAGCAATTGGGTTATTAGGAGATATATTTGTTGGTGGCTTAAAAGGCATTGCTCCACTGTTGGTTTTTGCTTTGGTGACCAATGCTCTATCACAACATCGAAAAGGGCAAGAAACCAACATGAAAACTATCATTATCTTGTATCTTTTGGGAACATTCTCAGCAGCTTTAGTCGCAGTGCTAGCTAACTACCTTTTTCCTTTACACATCACACTCACAGCGTCAAAGACCAAGATTACACCACCAGATGGGATTGGGCAAGTCCTCAGTAATTTGTTGCTCAAAGTAGTGGACAATCCAGTCAATGCTCTCATCACCGCAAACTATATTGGAATATTATCTTGGGCTGTGGTATTTGGACTTGCCATGCGTGAAGCCAGCAAAAGCAGTAAAGAGCTTTTGCAAACTATGGCAAGTGTAACCTCTAAGGTCGTTGAATGGATTATCAATCTGGCTCCTTTTGGAATTCTTGGTTTAGTCTTTAAAACGATTTCTGACAAAGGGTTGGCAGTGTTGGCTAACTATGGCAGCTTGTTAGCAGTTTTAATCGCTATCATGCTTTTTGTAGCTCTGGTCGTCAACCCTTTCATTGCTTTTGTTCTGATGAGAAAAAATCCCTACCCACTTGTTTGGCGGTGTTTAAAAGTCAGTGGTGTGACAGCTTTCTTCACACGTAGTTCAGCTGCTAATATTCCTGTCAACATGAAACTTTGTGAAGAACTAGGACTCAACAAAGATACCTATTCCGTTTCTATCCCACTTGGTGCCACTATTAACATGGCTGGAGCAGCTATTACCATCAATGTGCTCACCCTTGCTGCAGTCAATACATTAGGCATTTCGATTGACTTTGCGACAGCATTAATCCTCAGCATTGTCGCCGCTATCTCTGCTTGTGGCGCTTCCGGGGTGGCAGGTGGCTCTCTTTTGCTCATTCCTGTTGCTTGTAGTCTCTTCGGGATTTCAAATGATGTTGCCATGCAAGTCGTTGGGGTAGGATTCATCATTGGAGTTATCCAAGATTCCTGTGAAACGGCGCTCAATTCCTCAACGGATGCCCTCTTTACCGCAGTTGCAGAAAAAAGTACTTGGAGAAAAAGGAAAAAAACGTAATACAATGAGATTGGAAATGTCCCAGCCTCATTTTTTAATTAACCCAATTCTGCTTTAGACTCCTTGCCCTTGCAACGGGCAAGGATATCCGCATAGTGCTTGCGGCTGTTATTGAGCACGGAAAGGAAGATTACTAAGTTTAAGTCCAATGAGCTTTTCTTGCTTCATAAATTTCTTCTTTCCTTTTTTACTTATCACTTAAAGCGACCGTTTCAATGACTTCTCCTTTTTCCGTCAGCGCGGCGGATGACCTCAACTACTTTTCGTTTGCTTCGTCCGCCCGGCGGAAAGTCTCCTTTACTTTTGGTTCACTCCGTCCGCCCGGCGGACGGCATGAATCAAAAGAAGTTTATCTCGTCCGCCGAGCGGACGAAATGAACGACAATCAGTTTGCCTTGTCAGCCGCGCGGACGAAATGAAATTGTCTCGTTTGTAGTTTTCTCATGCTTAACTTCTAACTTTATTTTTTGAAGATAACTTTGAAAAGAAGGTAGGTACAAATGAATAAAAGTACAACAATGACGAATACAGCTACTATTCCAAATGTTCCCAGGATTTAATCGTCCTTTCTGATTGAAACAATCTTTCTTCATTTTCATTATAGCACCGATTAGTGTATTGATCTATTAGCAAAAAGGTAGTGACTGATGAAAACGAATTTTCGTCAAAAGTACTCTTCTAATCTTGAAAAGAGAAAAGGCTTGAAACTTTCGTTCAAGCCTTTTCTTTTTTAGCTCAATTCCGCTACAATAGCTTTTAATTGTTCTTTGGTATGAACACCAACAACTTGCTTCACCACTTGCCCGTCTTTTTTGAAGATGAGGGTCGGGATTGACATGATACCAAATTCACGAGGTGTATTTGGATTGGCGTCCACGTCCATTTTAAAAATCTTCAATTCGTCTTCATGCACTTCTTCGGCTAATTTTTCCAAAATCGGTGCCTGCATGCGGCAAGGACCACACCATGCTGCCCAAAAGTCAATGAGGACAAGTCCGTCTTTTGTTTCTTCTGCAAAATTTGCATCTGTAACTGCTGCTACCATATTATTCTCCTCTGACGATGACCAATGTCATCGCTCTATTTCATTTCTTGACATCATTCTACACTAAAAGGGAGCATTTGCAAAATATTTGCTACGGAGCGAGGACTCCTCCGCAAATTAGTATTCAATAATTTTCCAAAAACGAACTTCTATTCGTTAGCAATTACTTGAGGCGAAGCATTTGTAGGGGCAGAATGTGCTACGGAGTTAGTCGCTCAAAGAAAAATGATTGGTCATCAGATTGCTGGCGTCTAGCAGGATTTTATTCAGAAGTTGGTCCGTTGCTTCTTGAATTTTATCGCTTAGGGCTTGATTTTCTGCTTCGAAGTCAACTATTTCTCCCTTTTCTAAGGCACAATCCACGCGCCCTAACATTTCATGTCCCAAAGCCATGGTCGTTTCTTGGTAATCATCCAAATCTCCCAGATGACTAGAAAAATGCGCGTCAGCCAAAGCAGCGATTAAGCGATTTGTCCAATAAAACGAATCCGTAGAGACTTTCTCACCTGTATTCGCAAAATAAGTCGGCGTCGTAGAAATTTGAGTAAAGAAAGGCACGGCTGTATTGTAAGGCATAGAGCCATAGGACAACCATTGAATGCCCGTCGTTTCCTGCGGTTTATTGGGTCTCAACTGCAAGATAGATGTTTGACTTGTGCGGTTAATCCCAATCGTGCGGAAGGTCCGCTGGCTGTGAGGTGTGCCTTCTAAGCCATAAGGGTCATAAGGAGAGTCTTGGTAATGGCTGCTAAGGACATACTTGACATCTTCAATCGTGATTTTGCGGTAGGGTTTTTGACACCAAGGAAGGAAAAAGGAGCGCGGCTCTTGCTCGATTTCTGGATTGAGAAAACGCTGAATATCCCAAGCACGCGGTGTATTGTAATGACGGTCTTTGTCACGCTGGCTGCCAAAAGCATAGCGCGGATTGAAAGATTCCCCGTCATAGTTGAGATTCAAATGATTGCGACGAATAAAGTCTTTCAAATCAGAATCACAGAGGAAATATTCTGGATTGTCAAACTCAAAATAATCCATTCCCAGCTGGTTTGGATTGGTCACATAGGCGTCATCTGGCACACGGCGAGCTATCCAATGATGTCCGCCGATTGTCTCCAACCACCAAATTTCATCCACGTCAGAAAAGGCAATCCCGTTTGACTCATAGGTGCCGTATTCTTCAAGAATCTTCCCTAAGCGCAACACGCCCTCACGCGCCGTTTTGATATAAGGTAGCACCAAGGTCAGCATATCTTCTTCTCCGATACCAGTCGCCACCAAAGGATCTGCTCCCAGCACTCGGCTATTGGTGGTAATCGTCTCTGTCTCGCTCATGGCTACATTGTAAACATTGATACCAGCTTCACCCCAAATCCCGTCTTTTGCAAGAGCGTCCGGTACACTGGTGTAGCGAACTGGATTGTCCGGCAAATCTATCTCAAAGCTTGATAGTAAAGACTTGTAATGCCGCGGCTGATCTTCTGGGCTAACAACAATAAATTTCTTGGGCGTAAACACACCATTTTGTGAATCTTCTGTACGTGCAATGATAGTTGAACCGTCATAACTTGCTTTTTTCCCAACCAGAATCGTTGTACAAGAATCTTGTATTCCTTTTTGTCTCATAAATGTTTCCTCTCTTCATTCTTTCTTTTTTATCCTGAACAGTTTTGCTTTGTTCACCAACTCTGCATTACTTAAACACCACAATCGTTGCTCCGCTGCCCCCAGCATTTTGCGGTGCATAGCCGAAACTCTTGACATGCTTATTGCGACGGAGATATTTGGTGACGCCTTCGCGAATGATGCCCGTCCCGATCCCGTGAATAATATCCACCTGTGCCATATTGTTGAGCAAGGCTTGGTCGATAAAGGTATCCAGCTCTTGCATGGCTTCTTCATAACGTTTTCCTCGCAAATCCAGTCGGGCTCTTGGTCCGCTTGTGGTTGTTCGTTTCACCACATTGACCTGCTTGCGCTTAGGCTGTTCTTTTTCAGCTTTGAGCAGGTTAAACTCTGCTTCCTCCAAGGTCATCTTGATGAGTCCCACCTGTGCTTCCCAGCGACCGTCTTTGAGCTGATTGACAAGCGTGCCTCTCTGACCGTAGCTAATCACCAGAATATCGTCTCCCACTTTTGGTTTCCGTGCTTTTTTGGCTTGTTTCAACACTTTATTCTGTGACAAATCCACCGTTTCAGGAGCCAATTTTTTCAGCTGGCTTTTGGCTTCGATAATTTCGTGCGGTTTGAGACTGGACTTAGCATGTAGATTTTTGAGAATCGTATCACTCTCGGTCAGCGCCACATCAATGATTTCCTGCGCTTCCAGCCTTGCCTTATTTAGCTCAGTTTCTTTTTCCCGATTGAACTCATTGTAGAGCTTTTTAAGAGCACGGTTAAATTTGAGATTTTCTTGCTCCACTTCTCGGATATTATCCAACCGCTTGCGACTTTCCAATGTCTGTTCTTCCAAGCGCTCAATAACGCGATTGACATCGCTGTCCGTGTCAGTCAATTCTTGAGCATCCTTGACCACTCTATCAGACAGACCTAAACGCCTTGCAATCTCAAAAGCATTGGAGCGACCCGGCACTCCCTGCATAAAACGATAAGTTGGCCTTAGGCTTTCTGTATCAAACTCCATGCTGGCATTTTGCACTCCCTCAGTCTCAATCCCATAGACCTTAAGCTCTGGATAGTGGGTCGTTGCCATTGTCTTGACCTGTCGCAGTCGCAAGTCTTCAAGAATTGCCATAGCAAGAGCTGCACCCTCCTGCGGGTCGGTTCCAGCTCCAAGCTCATCCAAAAGCACCAAGGCATTCTCATCAGCCTGCTCTAAAATAGAGACAATGTTCGTCATATGGCTGGAGAAAGTCGACAAACTCTGCTCAATAGACTGCTCGTCTCCAATGTCCGCAAAGATTTGGTCAAAAATCCCCACTCGACTCCCTTCATCTGCCAAAATAGGCAGGCCAGACTGTGCCATAAGCTGAGCCAAGCCTAGGGTTTTGAGCATAATGGTCTTTCCGCCTGTATTCGGGCCCGTAATGACAATCTCAGTCAAATCCGCCGCAAAGTACAAGTCATTGGCTACTGCATTTTCTATCAGAGGATGAGCAACATGGAGCAGGCGAATATCCTTACTATCAGACAGCATTGGCACCACCGCGCCTCTTTCCTGCATAAAACACACTTTTGCCCGAACTAGATCCAAATGTCCGATAATCCAAGCATTATTAGCAATTTCAGCAATATGAGGACGTATGCGGTCAGACAACTCTTGTAAAATCCGCAAAATCTCATAGCGCTCGTCTGCCCGCGCATTGGTGATTTCTTCATTGAGATTGACCACCGCCCGCGGCTCAATATACACCGTGTTTCCACTGGCAGAAATATCGTGCACCACGCCTGAGATACGATTGCGGAATGTATTTTTGACCGGCAAAACATTGCGACCGTTTCGACTAGCTACTACTTGATCTGCTAGCATATCGCCCTTGGTTTTGAGAATATCTTGCAAAATATCTCTCACTTGAACTTCATTTTCTTGAATTTTTCGGCGAATGCGAGCCAAATTATCACTAGCAAAACTTTCAACAAATCCGCCCTCATTGATAGCCTGCAACGCTCCTTGCAAGCTCGGAAAAGAAACCAAATTTTCAAAAAGCCGATTCAATCTTTGCAACTCAATATTTTCCAAATCCTCATAAAAATCAGTCAATTCTTGCGTGACAGCCAAAACCCGCTTCAGAGCGAGAAATTCTTCAATGTTTAAGTCGCCTTCCAGCTCCAAGCGCTTGGTCAAGCCCGTAATGTCTTGGGTCGCAGCTAGACTAAAATGCGGACGCTGTACAAAAATCTGCTGCATGTCCGTCATTTCTAAGAATGCTGTCTCCAGCCTTTCCTGTTTATTGGATGGGAACAGCTGCTGCAATTCCAAGCACCCTTGTTCTGTCAGCAGATAGGGTTCAAAGAGTGCCTTGATTTTCCCAAATTCTAATGTTTCTAAAATTTTTCTATTCATATTCTTATCTTTCCTGATGAAAAAGAAACTCAGCTAGCACCACCAACTGAGTCTTTGTATTTATCCGATGATTTTGGTCACCCAGAGTTGTTTTAACATTCCTGAAGTAATTGGTGTGTGACTGATGATAAAACGAGCTAAACCACTGGCATTGAGATGATTTTGAACAAGTGGTAAGGGAATCGTTGCTAAAACGGTCAGCAATATTTGAATCCCAAACAAAGTGACGCAAACAGCCAAAACACCGCTAGCAACATTGTACCAACGCTCATTGGCTTTCTTGTTTGGCACCAAGTGAATAAAAATCCCAATAAAACGGGCTATGCTATAAACAATCGTATAAACTGCTAGATAAGCCAGACCGGCATAAAAAACCTTGTCCAACTGGAACAATTGACTGCTGGGAAAGAAATAGGTAAATGTCCCTTCCTGTGCACTCGCATAGGGTACTAAAAGATTAATTTTTTCACCTAGAGATTGGTACAATTGCCCCGCAATAATAGCTGAAACAACCGCCGAAACAGTATAATAAGCTTGCAAAATAATTCCGCGCGAATAGCCAATGTAAAAACTCCAAGCTAAAATCAGCAAAATTACTAATGAAATCATAGGGCGCCCTCTTGCTCACTTACCTTTTGCTTGTTGGCTTCTAGCACTTTTTTACGAAGTTCTTCCAGCTCTTGCTCCTTGTCATCGAACTCAATCTCACGTGACAATTGCGTCGCTAAACTATTAACCGCCAGCAAAATAGCTAATGTTTCATCATCTGCCGCAGGCATCTTCTCTTTAATTGCGTGATATTTTTCTGTCGCAACCTTTTCAACTTCTTCCATGAATAAATTATCGTGTTCTGTTGTTAAGGTTACACTCTTCTTTCCGAAAGTAAATTTGTATCGATTTAAGTTTGCCATAAAATCACCTCAAAATATTATACCAAAAGGAAGCGATTTTGTCAGTTTTTAAAGAAATTTATAACTTTTATGGTACAATAACAATATGGAAAGTATTACCTTGCAACCAAGCGAGAGACAAATTCAAGATTTTGTCACACAATATCAGACACAGCTTGTCGCTAGCAAAAATCCCTACATTCGCTATCTTTTTAAGCTTGATAAGGCAACTGTCTCCATCTATACTTCAGGAAAAGTCCTCTTTCAAGGGGAAACAGCCGGACAGGCAGCACAATTTTTTGGCTATCAAGCGTCCAAAGAAAAAACGACATCTCATTGGCAGAATTGTCCTCTTATTGGGACAGATGAGGTGGGAAATGGCTCTTATTTTGGCGGGCTCGCTGTTGTGGCGTCTTTTGTGACACCAGAACAGCATGATTTTTTACGAAAGCTGAGAGTTGGAGATTCTAAAACTTTGACAGACCAAAAAATCAGGCAAATCGTTCCTCTGTTGAAAGAAAAAATTCAACACCAAGCTCTGCTATTGTCTCCGAAAAAATACAACCAAGTCATCGCTGCTGGCTATAATGCAGTCTCTGTCAAGGTTGCCCTTCACAATCAAGCCATTTATCTGCTCTTGCAAACGGGAGTGCAGCCAGAAAAAATTGTTATTGATGCCTTCACAAGTGACAAAAATTATCAGAAATATCTCCAGCAGGAAAGCAATCGCTTTTCAAATCCTATTACACTAGAGGAAAAAGCGGAAGGGAAATACTTAGCCGTAGCAGTCAGCTCCATGATTGCCCGTGACCTCTTTTTAGAAAATCTTGAAAATTTAAGTCAAGAGCTCGGCTATGAATTGCCCAGTGGAGCAGGAGCAAAGTCCGATAAAATCGCAAGTCAGCTTCTTCAAGCCTACGGCATAAAAGGCTTAGAAGCGAGTGCAAAACTGCATTTTCAAAATACTGAAAAAGCGAAGAAACTTCTAGAAAGGTAAGTTATGCAAACAAAATCAACTACTTTTTCAAAATTTATGAAAGAATGGGGATTTTTTATCCTCTTTATGGCCGTTCTTTTCTTATCACGCGCCTTTCTTTGGGTTCCTGTCAAGGTTGACGGGCATTCAATGGATCCAACCTTAGCTAATGGAGAATATCTATTCGTTGTCAAACACCTGCCTGTCAATCGCTTTGATATTGTCGTTGCAAGTGAAAAAGATGAAGATGGAAAAACTAAGCAAATTGTCAAGCGGGTGATTGGTCTTCCTGGAGACACTATCCGCTACGAAAACGACCAACTATATGTAAATGGCAAAAAGACCAACGAACCTTATCTTAAAAATTACCTCGCGAAGTTTAAAGATGATAAATTGCAGGCAACCTATTCCTATAACAGTTTCTTTCAGTCTTTAGCAGATAAAGCTCAAGCCTTTACGCAGGATGCAAATGGGAACACTAGCTTTACCATTGAAGTTCCAAAAGACGAATACCTGCTTTTAGGAGATGACCGTCTTGTCTCAAAAGACAGCCGTCAGGTGGGAACATTTAAAGCCAATCAATTGCAGGGCGAAGCAAAATTCCGTTTCTGGCCTTTGAATAGAATCGGCACTTTCTAATCTCAAACAAGTCTATTTTGATTCGTTGGAGCTGGGTAAAAAGTGTTCCAGCCTATCAGATTTAGGAATAAACGAATAACGCAGCTTCAACAATCTAGTGAATTGTTGACGGTTGGAAATCAGACTTGCGAAGCAAGCCACCGTGATTGCTCAAAGCACTGCTTTGAGGTGGCAGATAAAACTTGCGAAGCAAGTATCAAAGTTGTTCGCTTTTCAAGCTTGGAAGAGCACCTTTGACGAAAACTTCGTTTTCTTCATCTACAACCTTAAACAGCTTGATAACTGTTTAAGCACCCTTGCGGGGGTGGGACTACGAACTAAAAATTTTCGATTTTTAGTTCTGTTCCACTCCCATTCTTTTAACATTGATACAGGAAGATGATGGAATTTTACTTTTCAGGCACTATTGAACGCATTATTTTTGAAAATCCCAGCAGTTTCTTTCGGATTCTGCTGTTAGATATTGACGACACCGATGCAGATTTTGATGATTTTGAGATTATTGTCACGGGCACCATGGCGGATATTATGGAGGGCGAAGACTATACTTTTTGGGGAAACCTCGTGCAACACCCTAAATATGGGGAACAGCTCAAAATAACACGCTATGAGCGGGCAAAGCCAACCAGCAAAGGCTTAGTCAAATATTTTTCAAGCGATCATTTTAAAGGGATTGGTGTAAAAACAGCGCAAAAAATCGTGGATCTCTATGGCGATAACACGATTGACAAAGTTTTAGCAGAGCCAGAAAAATTAAAGGATATTGCAGGTCTTTCTGCCAAAAATCGCGAAGCCTTTCTCACGAAACTAAGACAAAATTACGGTACCGAGAGAATCCTTGCCAAGCTATCTGAATACGGTATCCCCAACAAACTAGCTTTTCAAGTGCAAGATTTCTACAAGGAAGAAACCTTAGAAATCGTGGAACACTATCCTTACCAATTGGTAGAAGACATTCAAGGAATTGGTTTTAAAATTGCCGACCAACTGGCACAAAGCTTAGGAATTGAAGGTACCGCTCCAGAGCGTTTTTGTGCTGGGTTGCTTCACACGCTCCTCACTCAATCTATGGAAAAAGGCGACACCTATCTTGAAGCAAAAGAACTTCTGGAACATACGATTGAACTCCTCGAAAGTTCCCGTCAGATTGAGTTAGACCCAAGTTCTGTTGCGGATGAGCTGGCACATTTGATTGAAGAAGATAAAGTTCAAAATATTGATACAAAGATTTTTGAAAACAGTCTCTTTTTTGCCGAAGAAGGGATTCGTAGCAATCTCTTGCACATTTTAGAAAAAGGGAAGCAAAACAAGTTTGAACCGAAAAAGATCGAAGCTGCTATTGCTCAAATCGAAAATGAGTTTGCCATTTCCTATGATGTGACTCAAAAACAAGCAATTTGTGACGCTATCAATCACAAAATTTTTATCCTAACGGGTGGCCCCGGAACAGGAAAAACGACCGTCATCAATGGAATCATTGCTGTTTATGCTCTGCTGCATGGGTTGGATTTGCGCAAATCTCAGGATTTGCCTATCCTGCTAGCAGCTCCTACTGGGCGTGCTGCCAGACGCATGAATGAATTAACAGGGCTTCCAAGCGCTACAATTCATCGGCATTTAGGCATGACAGGAGATGACGACACCAGCCATTTAGACGATTATTTGGACGCAGACTTTATTATTGTGGACGAATTTTCAATGGTAGATACTTGGTTAGCCAATCAACTCCTCAGCAACATTTCATCAAACACCAAACTCCTAATCGTCGGAGATGCCGACCAGCTGCCTTCTGTCAGCCCCGGACAAGTGCTGGCAGATTTGCTGAAAATCCCTCTTCTTCCGCAGACCAAATTAGAAAAAATTTATCGACAAAGCAAAGACTCCACTATCGTCACCTTAGCCAGTCAGATTAAAAAAGGCATCCTCCCAACTGATTTCACTGAGAAAAAAGCCGACCGCTCTTATTTTGAAGCGCGCAACGAGCATATTCCACAGATGATCGAGCGCATCGTGGAGGCAGCTCTCCGCAGTGGCATTCCAGCTCAAGATGTGCAGGTGCTTGCGCCTATGTACCGCGGACAGGCTGGGATTGACCACATCAATCAACTCATGCAAAATCTAATCAATCCTGTCGAAACAGAACAAATCATTTTTGAAGCAACTGATTGTCAATATCGACAAGGCGACAAGGTGATTCATCTGGTCAATGATGCGGAAAGCAATGTCTTTAACGGCGATTTGGGTTATATCACTGATTTGCTGCCAGCAAAATATACGGACTCTAAACAGGACGAGTTGACTATCAACTTTGATAGCAATGAAGTCATTTACCCACGCAGCGAATGGTATAAAATTCGTCTGGCATACGCTATGAGTATCCACAAATCTCAGGGTAGTGAATTTCCTGTAGTCATTTTACCGATTACATCCAGCAGCCACCGTATGCTGCAACGCAATCTTATCTATACTGCTATCACCCGTGCCAAGAGCAAATTGATTCTTCTTGGGGAAAAGTCTGCCTTTGACTTTGCTGTCAAAAACACTGGCACAGCTCGCAATACCTATCTAATCCAACGCTTTTCAGACCTCCTAACTGATGAAAAAGTTATACACACTTCTGTGAATAATTTGGAAACAACTGTGGAAAACTATGTCTTGACTGAGGAAAATTTCTTGAAAATCAACCCTATGATTGGAATAACGGATGAGGATATTCAAAATGTTTTTGGAGAATGATAGAAAAAAGTAGCTCTTTGTCAACTGTAGTGGGTTGATGTCAGCTAACATCGCGAGAGGACGAGATTCGTTCTCTCTCTTTTGATGTTCAAAGCGATGAGAATGCGTTTCTTAAAGTTGTCAAAGTTCCTGAATCCAAAAGCGTTTCGCTTAATGACCTTGATGAGATTGTTAGTTGCTTCCAGCTTGGCGTTGGAGTAGGGTAGTTCCAAGGCGTTGGTAATCTTGTCTCTGTCCTTCAGGAAAGTCCGAAAGACGGTTTGAAAAATTGGGTGAACAGCTGAAAGATTCTCCTCAATTAGGTCAAAGAAATAATCAGCTTGCTTTTCCTGAAAGTGAAAGAGCAGGAGCTGGTAAAGCTCATAGTGTTGTCGAAGTTGGTCCGAATAGCTGAGCAGCTGATGGAGAATCTCTTGATTGGTTAAATGCGCCCGAAAAGCTGGTCTGTAAAAACGCTTATGGCTAAGCTTGCGGCTGTCCTGCTGGAGGAGTTTCCAATAGCGTTTGAGGGCTCGGTATTCCTGAGATTTTCGGTCGAATGGGTTCATGATTTGGATGCGGACACGGTTCATAGCTCGGCTGAGGTGCTGGATAATGTGGAAACGATCGAGAACAATTTGGGCATGCGGGAAAAGTTGCTTGGCCAGCTGATAGTAAGGACTGAACATGTCCATGGTCATCACTTTAACCCTCATACGAACCTGTCTAGGATAGCGTAGAAAATGGTTTCGAATGACCGCTTGGGTTCTGCCGTCCAGGATGGCTAGGACCTCATTGGTATTAAAATCCTGAGCAAGAAAGCTCATCTTCCCTTTCTTGAAGCTATACTCATCCCAGCTCATGATTTCTGGCAGTTTCTGCCAGTTCATTTCAAATTTGAATTCCTTGAGCTTGCGAATGACGGTTGAAGTCGAGATCGAGAGCCTGTGGGCAATATCAGTCATGGCTTGCTTCTCAACTAATAATTGAGCGATTTTCTGTTTGACTGCAGAGGCAATCTGATGATTTTTCTGGACGAGGGAGGTTTCGGCGACAGCCATTTTTCCACAGTTCTTACAGCGAAAGCGCCGCTTTTTGAGTCGGATAAGAGTTTTGTATCCCGCTGTTTCCAGATAAGGGATTTTAGAAGGTTTCTGGAAGTCGTATTTGGCCATCTGTCCCTTGCAGGCAGGGCATGGAGGGGCATCATAGTCAAGATGGGCCAGAATTTCTTTGTGAGTATCGGCATCAAAAAGATTGTCTATTTTGATATTTTGGTCTTTAATTCCAAGAAGTTTTGTGATAAAATCGAGTTGTTCCATATGAGTCTTTCTAATGAGTAGTTTCGTCGCTTTTCATTATAGGTCATATGGGACTTTTTTCTACATAAAACATACTAAGATTAGTAGTGAAGAAATCTCCGACGGGAGAGAGTACTCACTGCTTTTTCTTTATGTTAAAGTAGAGGGTGTCTTGTTAAGTCGAGGGTCTTTTTGACGCTTGATGTCGTACACAAAACTGGCAAGACACCTGTTTTAGGAAGAATGTTATCAAAGTATGTGGGACGCTTGACGTCGTGTATTGAAAATGACATCACTAAAACAAGGTATCATTCAAGACAAAGAGGGATTTATCATGCGGACTGTGTTTGGAATTGATGTGAGTAAGGCAAGTTCAGAGGTGGCTATTTTAGTGAATGGTGAGAAAGTTCATGGCTACACCATGCCCAACGATACCATCGGATTTGCACGTCTCTTGAGCGATTTAAAAACCGTCCAACACCCTGAAATCATCTTTGAGGCGACTGGGGTCTATTCTCGGCGCCTTCAGGCATTTCTGGAGGAGAATAACTACGCTTATACACGGCTCAATCCTTTGGAAGCTAAGAAGTAGCTAGACAGCTTGCGTGTCCGTAAAACGGATAAAATCGATGCAGAGAAGTTGGCACAGTCACAATTCGTCTTAAACCGTAAGCCAAGCTATGTGCAAGAGGAGGTTTATCAAGACTTGCGGGATTTGAGTCGTTTCTATCAGAATCTGACAGAGGATACCGTTCGTACTAAGAACCGCCTTCACAAAGTACTGCAAGTGACCTTCCCCGAACTGGAGTCCATCTTGTCAACACCAACAGGTGAACAATACTGGCAGCTGGTGAGGGCATTCCCATGCAAAGCTTTCGTCCCGAAGGGATCTGAGATGGAACTGACTACCATCATTCGGCAGTCTACAGCCAAACGCATCTCTGACAAGCGTGTCGCTTATCTGGTGAGGAAACTCATTGAACTAGCCAAACAGTCTTATTGTGCTACCAAGAAAACCTCTACCAGAATACGAGATTCTTCTCTCCATCCCTGGTATCGCTGAAACAACCGCCACCTCTATCATAGGCGAATTAGGAGATATCCGTCGTTTTCAGTCTCCCAATCAAATCAACGACTTTATCGAGATTGATCTGAGACACTATGAATCAGGGAACTATTTAGCCCAAGAACATATCATCAAGCGGGGCAATCCTTATGCCAGAAAGATTCTCTTCAAGACCATTCACAACATTGCTTCGGCCAGTCATACCAATCCTTGCCACATTGCGGACTTTTATGAGAAACGAAAAAGACAATCGCAGACGACTTCAACTAAGCCTCATACGATTGCCTCAATGCATCGCCTCATAAGGACAATGTATTACCTCATTACGCATAACAAACTTTACGATTACACTTTAACCCAAAATCATTAAAGCCGTCTATGCTCTATCATTGTAACACCTTATGAAAAAAATAGCTAGATAAGGTGTTGATTTTGTGTACTCTTTTTCCAATCAAAAGAGCCGAAAAGGGATAGGATAAACTATTAAAATCAAATCAATCATCAATTCTTTGACTGAAAAACATTGAATTGCTTGACAAATGGTAGAAAAAAGACCACCTCTTTGGTGGCCCTTATAGGGAGATTATTATGAAAAAGTTTAGGATTTCTATCAAATAAAGTTAGGAGGTCTTCATTTGATAATATTATTATAAAACGATTTTCTTAAATGAAGCTTAAGCCGTATTTCAAATTTACAATTTCTGCAAAAGATACTGAAAAAGTTCTAGATTCCCTTTTTCTTCATTGACTAAAAACTCTGGGTGCCATTGAAGCCCAATGATCCGACTATTATCTAGCGACTCAATCGCTTCAATGGTTTTATCTCTAGGATCAAAAGCCGTTGCGCGAAAATTCGGCGCCAAATCCTTAATACTTTGTCGGTGGACAGAGTTGATCTGGCTAGCACGGCCAAACAGCTCTTCAACAACACTGCCTTTCTCAGTTTGAATGGAGTGAGAAGTTCCAAAAGGTAAACCCTGCCAATGGTTGTCAATGTGCTGATTCAGCGTTCCACCAAAAGCAACATTGACTAGCTGCAAGCCCCGGCAAATCGCCATAATTGGTTTTTCCTGTCGAAGAGTTTCTGCTAACAGAGCCAGCTCAAACTCATCTCGCACCATATTGTAATCATCACTCTCAATCGCCTGCTTTTCTCCATAAAAAGTGGGATGCACATGTTGTCCCCCAGACAAAATCAGCTTATCAATACTCTCAACATAATCCTTCACCAAGCTTTTATCACCAACAGGGATAATCATAGGCAATCCACCAGCGATTTTGATACTCTCAGCAAATTTACTAGAAACGGACGAGTGAATATTTTTACCTTCCTTATCAACAGGACAAAGATTAGCGGTCACTCCAACAATCGGTCTGCTCATACGATTCCCTCCTCATTGATATACACAATCTTACCACTTCCTCTACCTGCCGTCCAATTGATTTTTTTAAAGGTCGTGATAAATAGTTTTTATACTAGCCACAACTCCTGCCTCATTACACTCTTTTTATGCACTTTAATCAGACTTTATTCTTATAAAATAATAACTTATAAAAACAAGCTACTACTAAACAAGAAATTTATCGCTTTCTATGGTAAAATGAAATTAGAAAACTCTATAAGGAGAAGAACATGGAAAAACAAACAGTTGCTGTTTTAGGCCCTGGTTCATGGGGTACTGCCTTGGCACAAGTATTAAATGACAACGGACATGAGGTTCGTATTTGGGGCAATATTGCCGAACAAATTACTGAAATCAACGAGCATCACACTAACAAACGGTATTTTAAAGATATTGTTCTTGATGAAAAGATCACAGCGTATTACGACTTAAAAGAAACCCTTGATGGCGTGGATGCTATCCTTTTCGTCGTTCCAACCAAGGTTACACGTCTTGTAGCCAAACAAGTAGCCGAGGTGCTGGATCATCCAGTTAAAGTGATGCATGCTTCAAAAGGTCTGGAGCCCGACACTCACAAACGACTTTCCATGATTTTAGAGGAAGAATTGCCTGAACAATTCCGTAGCGAAATCGTCGTTGTTTCTGGTCCCAGCCATGCTGAGGAAACTATCGTTCGCGACATTACTCTCATCACAGCAGCTTCAAAAGACTTAGAAACAGCTAAATACGTCCAAAATCTTTTCAGCAATCACTACTTCCGTCTCTACACCAATACAGATGTCATCGGTGTGGAAACAGCGGGTGCACTCAAAAACATCATTGCGGTCGGAGCAGGGGCTCTTCACGGTCTTGGCTATGGTGACAATGCCAAAGCCGCTATTATCACGCGTGGCTTAGCAGAAATCACCCGTCTCGGTGTCAAACTCGGTGCCAGTCCTTTAACATATAGCGGTTTATCCGGAGTGGGAGATTTAATTGTCACAGGAACCTCCGTTCACTCACGCAATTGGCGCGCTGGTGATGCTCTTGGGCGCGGTGAAAAGTTAGAAGATATCGAAGCCAACATGGGCATGGTTATCGAAGGCATTTCCACTACCAGAGCTGCCTATGAACTCGCACAAGAGTTAGACGTCTACATGCCCATCACCCAAGCCATTTATCATGTCATTTATGAAAACCTTAACATAAAAGATGCTATTTATGATATAATGAATAATGAATTCAAAGCTGAGAACGAATGGTCGTGATCAGCCACATTAAATAAGGAGTCGTTCTATGACAAAAGTAAGAAAAGCAGTCATTCCTGCTGCTGGACTTGGAACTCGTTTCCTACCAGCCACAAAAGCACTCGCAAAAGAAATGCTACCTATTGTTGACAAACCAACTATTCAATTTATCGTTGAAGAAGCGTTAAAATCCGGTATCAAAGACATTCTGGTTGTAACAGGTAAATCCAAACGCTCTATTGAAGACCACTTTGATTCAAATTTTGAATTGGAGTACAACCTCAAAGAAAAAGGTAAATCTGATCTTTTAAAACTCGTAGATGAAACGACTGGTATCGGTCTTCATTTCATTCGTCAAAGCCATCCACGAGGGCTTGGCGATGCTGTTTTGCAAGCCAAGGCTTTCGTTGGTAACGAACCTTTCGTTGTCATGCTAGGCGATGACCTAATGGACATTACAAATAACAAAGCAGTACCACTTACCAAACAATTGATGAACGATTACGAGGAAACACACGCTTCAACTATTGCTGTCATGAAAGTACCACACGACGAAGTTTCTTCTTATGGCGTTATTGATCCACAAGGTGAAGGAGTAAATGGACTCTACAGCGTTGAAACTTTCGTTGAAAAGCCAAAACCAGAAGACGCACCAAGTGATCTCGCCATTATCGGACGCTACCTACTGACGCCTGAAATCTTCTCCATCTTGGAAACACAAGCGCCAGGTGCTGGGAATGAAATCCAGCTGACAGATGCTATTGATACTCTCAACAAAACACAAAGAGTATTCGCTCGTGAGTTTACAGGTGACCGTTATGATGTCGGCGACAAATTTGGCTTTATGAAAACATCTATTGACTATGCCCTCAAACATCCTCAAGTCAAAGACGATATGAAACAATACATTATTGAGTTAGGCAAGAAATTAGACAAAAAAGAAAACTAACAGATAGCTGTGATGGGTGGCACCTATTCCTAATCAATTGTTCCAAGGAACTCTAATTGATTAAAATCAAAAGTGCTTTTCCAATCACTACATTTGTTGGGAAAACAATAACTTGTAAAAGGCAGGGAAAATATCATCCCTGCCTTACTTTTTGATACCCAAAATTCTTAATGAAGTAGATAATTGCTCAAAGCACTAACTTGAGGTTATAGATAGAGTTTGCGAAGTAAGTCTCAATACTGCTTTTGGCAGACTCAGAAAAAGCCCCTTTGGAAATGAAAATAGTAACCGCAAATCTACTTTACAACAAACTCTCATTGTACCCAATCTAAATAAAAAACTCATTAAAATCCTGAATGGTCTGTTTTAGGTCTTAAACGGTCATTTTTAACTAAAACTCCGCCTTAGTGATTTCCTAAGACAGAGTTATTTCTATAAATTTAAAAGATGAATCGCAAACCAGCCACCAATACCACACCAAAAATCACAGTTACCACTAAGTTACGATAGCGAAAAGCAATATAAATTGTTGGAAAAACAGCTATTAAATCTAGCCATTTAAAGGTTGGCAACTGTCCTACTCCTCCCTTGGTAATGCTGGATAAAATCAACGCAAAAATAATAGAGACCGGTAAATATTGCAAGAAACGTTCGACAATCTTAGGTAACCCGCGATATTTTACCAATATAAACGGAGTAATCCGTGATAACCATGTCACCAAGGCTGAGAGAAGAATGGCGACAAATATATAATTATTTATCATCTAGCATTACCCCCGCAGCACAGCCTAATAAGGTCGACATTAAAACAGCTAAAGACGAAGAAACAAGCATGCTTAAAGCATAGAACGATAACGCTACCACAGACAACATCACTAATAGTTTTTGAAATTTTGTTTTGTGTAACATCACTAAAAATTGGGAAGAAAAAATCCCAATAAACATACCCACCAGCGCAAAATCCAAGCCAAACATTTCTGGATTTGGCAAAAGGCTTCCTAATGTCGTTCCGACTACAGATCCGACGAACCAAGCGAGATAGCTCGTAATGTTATTGCCGTACATCCATTGAAGCGAAATATATTTTGTATGGACGTGCTCACTTAGTAAAACGCCGTATGTTTCATCTGTCAAGAGTATTCCGATACCAATATTTTGCAAGAGACTTGCATGCCGAAAAAAAGTAGATGTATGAAGACCTAGCAAAAATAGACGCAAATTGATTAAAAAAACTGTCAGAGCAATAGCTGTTACCGGGGCGTGAATCGCAAGAAGTGCTAGCATAGCAAACTGAGCACTTCCTGCATAGACTAAACTGCTCATCAGTGTCATTTCAAGAGGACTGACATAAGAAGCACCAATAATTCCACAAGCTAGTCCAATACTAACATACCCAAGAGCCGTTGGCATCGCTGCCTTAGCCCCATCCTTAAAACTTTTTCCTATCATATTTATTCTTCCATTGTGTCAAATGCCAGACTTGGCTTAGCATTCAAGCTCAATGTTGCAAGATTCCCTTTGTTCCACTCACTAACACTCGCATAAGCAATCATTCCTGCATTGTCCCCACAGAGACGCAAAGGCGGTATGATTACCTTGATATCTGTCATTTCAGCTGCTAAACGTTCACGTAAACCTTGATTAGCAGCAACACCGCCCGCAACGACTAAGGTCTTAACAGGATATTTCTCCAAAGCTTTTTTTGTTTTTGCCATGAAAATATCTAAAACAGCAGCTTGAAAACTAGCAGCCAAATTTTCTTTTGCCAAACTTTCACCCCTTTGCTCCGCATTGTGACAGAGGTTGATAAAGGCAGATTTTAACCCAGAAAAGGAAAATTCCAAATTATCCTCTTTGATCATCGCCCTCGGAAAATCATAAATATCTTGTCCTTTATGGGCCAATTCATCTATCTCACGCCCTGCTGGATAAGTCAAGCCCATCACGCGACCAACTTTATCATAAGCTTCTCCAACTGCATCATCGCGTGTTTCCCCGACAATCTGATAATCACCGGCTTCGCTGACATAAACCAACTCAGTATGCCCCCCGCTGACTAATAACGCTAAAAGAGGGTATTCTAAGTTCTCAACACTTTGAGCCGCCATAAGATGACCTGCCATATGATTGACAGGAATAAGCGGTAAATGATGTGCCCACGCAAAAGACTTAGCAGCTGCCAGTCCGACTAAGAGGGCGCCTACGAGCCCTGGTCCATAAGTTACTGCTACTGCGGTCACCTCTTTTTCTGTAATACCGGCCTTCGCAAGAGCTTCCTCAATGCAAGCCGTGATAACTTCCACATGGTGACGGCTAGCCACTTCCGGTACCACGCCACCAAAACGTTTATGGCTCTCAATCTGGCTCGCAATAACATTGGATAAGAGTTCAGCGTCATTCTTTAAAACTGCCACGCTAGTCTCATCGCAGGACGTCTCAAAAGCTAAAATATATCTATCATTCATAGTTTTCCCTTTTCATTACAATCGCATTTTCCACTGGCTCATGATAGTAATTCTTGCGCCGAGCGATTTCTATAAATTTCTCTTTTTGGTAAAACAGCAGAGCTGCTTTGTTAGATTCTCGCACTTCGAGGAAAATCTCTTTGTCAATTGGCAGATGTTCAAACAAAGCGGTCGCAATTTTCTTTCCTTGATAGGCTTTCTTAACCGCAATTTGTAAAACTTCTGCTTCACAGTCCGACTCTTGAAAAGCCAGAAACCCGATTAAATTTTGGGCTTCTAAAGCCAAAACATAAACCGACAAAGGATTTTGTAAATCTTTCTCAATCTGCTCTATATTCCAAGGACTGACAGCATACACATCTTTCAATACTTGGTAAATTTGCTCCGCTAAATTAGCAACCCGCTTTTTTTCATCTTTTTTAATCTCAATCATAAGCGCTTGATGTAAGAATCGTTCGTTTCTTGATGGTTTTTGAGCCAATTCTCTTCTGCTTCCACTCGCTTGAGGTAATTCGGCACGAAATCATGAACAGAACGAGCTGATAGTTGCAGACCGATTTTAGCAAGGAGCACAGTGCTTGGCAGGGTTGCTTTGATAAGAGCTGCTGGCAAAGCGGATTGAATCTGCTCCACAAAATTTTCCACTTCTCCTACAAAAGTTACCTGAGAAGCAGACTTGGCTTTTTCTAAAACTTCTTCAAAAGATAAATGAGCTTCCGGCTGAGTTGCTCTGCCATTTTCATAAAAACCAGCATAGACATTGTTTCGTCTAGCATCCATGAGAGGAATGACCAAGCCGTCAATGTCCTCTGGCACCAGAATCCGCAAGCTAGAAACTCCCACCAAATCTATTTTAAGCGTATGTGCTAACGTTTTGGCCGTTGCCACAGCAATTCGCAAACCTGTATAACTACCAGGACCTTCTGCAACTACAATGCGACCTAAGTCACTTGGTTTCAAATCCAAACTTTCCATTAAAAAATCAATAGCCGGCATCAATGTAACGCTATGATTTTTTTTAATATTTACTGTCATCTCAGCAAGCAACTTATCATCTTCTAAAATCGCAATTGCTAAGGCTTTGCTGGATGTGTCAAAAGCTAAAACTTTCATTCTTATCTTTCCTTTGTGATAATCTACTTTCTATTATACTACAAAAAATACGGATTTCCTTAATATGATTTCCAAAAAAACAAGACCTTTTGAAAATCGCTTTCCTAGATTTTCTCACTTCTTTCTTTTACTAAATATCCTTTTTATGATATAATGATTGTAATTGTAACGTATCAAAATCAATCTATTACTCGGAAAATCAAATAGATGAAGACCGCCCTTGAAAATAAGGTGGCTATTTTCTGGTAGATTGATCATGAATGAGAAAGGAATTGAAATGATTTACAAAGTTTTTTATCAAGAAACAAAAGAACGCAATCCACGTCGGGAAAACACGCATTCTCTCTACTTGGATATTGACGCCAAAAACGAATTAGAAGGACGCATCAAAGCCCGGAAACTCGTCGAAGAAAAAACACCTTACAATGTTGAATTGATTACACTTTTGTCTGACAAACATTTAGAATACGAAAAAGAATCAGGCAACTTTACAATTACGGAGCTCTAAACCATGTCATATACTTTAAAACCCGAAGAAGTCGGTGTATTTGCCATTGGTGGTTTAGGAGAAATCGGGAAAAATACCTACGGGATTGAATACCAAGATGAGATTATCATCGTTGATGCAGGGATTAAATTTCCTGAAGATGACCTCTTAGGGATTGATTATGTCATTCCTGACTATTCTTATATCGTAGAAAATATTGACCGTATCAAAGGAGTGTTAATTACTCACGGTCATGAAGACCACATCGGAGGGATTCCCTTCCTTCTCAAGCAAGCAAATGTTCCTATTTATGCTGGACCACTTGCCCTTGCACTGATTCGTGGTAAATTGGAAGAGCACGGACTTTTACGTGACGCTAAACTCTACGAAATCAATCAAAATACCGAACTTCAATTTAAAAATTTAAAAGCAACCTTCTTCCGCACAACTCACTCCATCCCAGAGCCTTTGGGAATTGTCATCCACACACCTCAAGGGAAAATTGTTTGTACGGGTGACTTCAAGTTTGACTTTACACCTGTTGGCGAGCCAGCAGATTTACATCGAATGGCAGCACTTGGTGAAGATGGTGTTTTAGCACTTCTTTCTGACTCCACCAATGCAGAAATTCCAACTTTCACAAATTCCGAAAAAGTCGTTGGGCAGTCTATCATGAAAATCATTGAAGGCATTCACGGGCGGATTATTTTTGCCTCCTTTGCCTCAAATATCTTCCGTCTCCAACAAGCTGCGGATGCTGCGGTTAAAACTGGCCGAAAAATTGCTGTTTTTGGACGTTCAATGGAAAAAGCCATTGTCAACGGAATTGAACTAGGGTATATCAAAACCCCAAAAGGAACGTTCATTGAACCAAATGAAATCAAAGATTATCCCGCAAATGAAATTCTAATCATGTGTACAGGAAGTCAGGGAGAACCGATGGCAGCTCTTTCACGCATTGCGAATGGAACCCATCGTCAAGTCCAACTCCAACCAGGTGATACAGTGATTTTCTCTTCTAGTCCTATCCCTGGAAATACTACTAGTGTCAATAAGCTCATCAACACCATTTCAGAAGCTGGCGTTGATGTTATCCATGGAAAAATCAATAACATCCATACATCTGGACACGGTGGACAACAAGAGCAAAAATTGATGCTCCGTTTGATAAAACCGAAGTATTTCATGCCAGTCCATGGTGAATACCGCATGCAAAAAGTTCATGCTGGACTTGCAATGGATACAGGCATCCCTAAAAAGAATATCTTTATCATGAGTAATGGAGACGTCCTTGCTTTAACTGCCAATTCGGCTCGCATCGCAGGAAGTTTCAATGCCCAAGATATTTATGTTGACGGTAATCGTATCGGAGAAATCGGTGCTGCAGTCCTCCGCGACAGACGTGACCTTTCCGAAGATGGCGTTGTCCTTGCAGTAGCTACCGTTGACTTTAAATCAAAAATGATTTTGGCTGGTCCTGATATTCTTAGTCGCGGTTTTATCTATATGCGTGAATCAGGCGACCTCATTCGTCACAGCCAGCGTATTCTTTTCAATGCGATTCGTATTGCATTAAAAAATAAAGATGCTAGCATTCAGTCAGTCAATGGTGCTATCGTAAATGCTCTCAGACCATTTTTATATGAAAACACAGAGCGTGAGCCCATTATCATCCCAATGATTTTAACACCAGATGAAGAAATCTAACAATACAATCCTTACATAGTAAAAAAACAACTTGATTTAGGTAAAGTCAAGTTGTTTTTATTGTAGCTTGGTCATAACGACCAAACGAGTGGAAACTCTGGAGTTTTATCAACATTCTAATTTGATTTTTAATATATATTCAACTCCCAACTTCCACAAGTCTGAACTGAGGAGCGAATGGCAACAAAAAAGAGAGGCGAACCTCCCTTTTCTATACTGATGAATTATTTAGCAATTTTTGCAAAGTATTCAAGAGTACGTACAAGTTGTGCAGTGTATGACATTTCGTTATCGTACCAAGATACAACTTTCACCAATTGTTTTCCGTCAACATCAAGAACTTTAGTTTGAGTTGCATCAAACAATGAACCAAATGACATACCTACGATATCTGAAGATACGATTGGATCTTCTGTGTAACCGTATGATTCGTTAGCTGCTGCTTTCATAGCTGCATTTACTTCATCAACAGTAACATTCTTTTCAAGAACAGCAACCAATTCAGTAACTGATCCAGTTGGAGTTGGAACACGTTGAGCTGAACCATCAAGTTTACCGTTCAATTCTGGGATAACAAGACCGATAGCTTTAGCAGCACCAGTTGAGTTAGGAACGATGTTTGCAGCACCAGCACGAGCACGGCGAAGGTCACCTTTACGATGTGGACCGTCAAGGATCATTTGGTCACCAGTGTAAGCGTGGATTGTTGTCATCAAACCTTCAACGATACCGAAGTTGTCTTGAAGTGCTTTAGCCATTGGAGCCAAGCAGTTTGTAGTACATGAAGCACCTGAGATAACTGTTTCAGTACCATCAAGAACATCGTGGTTAGTGTTAAATACGATTGTTTTAACATCGTTTCCGCCAGGAGCAGTGATAACAACTTTCTTAGCTCCACCTTTAAGGTGTTTTTCAGCTGCATCTTTCTTAGCAAAGAAACCAGTTGCTTCCAAAACGATTTCTACACCGTCAGTAGCCCAGTCGATTTGTTCTGGGTCACGTTCAGCAGAAACTTTAACGAATTTACCGTTAACTTCGAATCCACCTTCTTTAACTTCCACAGTACCGTCGAAACGACCTTGAGTTGTGTCATATTTCAACAAATGTGCAAGCATAACTGGATCTGTAAGGTCGTTGATACGAGTAACTTCAACACCTTCTACGTTTTGGATACGACGGAATGCAAGACGACCGATACGACCGAAACCGTTAATACCAACTTTAACTACCATTCGTGATTTCCTCCTTATGAAAATCAAAAAATTTTTATGTGAAAAGAGTAACTTGAGTTGCTACAAATCACCTTTCAACATATCTATTATATACTTTATCCCTTAAAATTGCAACTGATTTCAGCATTATTAACAAGGAATATCATTTCTTTCAAAGATTTTCATTTCTCTTTCATTTCCGGAAGCTAAGTGGGAGATATGCAAAAAGAGAGTGGGACAGAAATCAGTAGTTTCGTAGAAACTTGATTTCATCGTCCCACCTCTGTACGGTTGAGTAGGGCTGTACAAGTTGATTTATCAACGTATTAGAGTCCACTCAGCAGTGATTGATTGGCGCTAAAGCGCCTAATCAACTGTGCATGGGAAACTCTACATTGACTAAAGTCAATAGAGCTTCTCCAAACTACTGCGTTTTATAATTCTGACTATATAAACAAAGGAAGCTGAGTACATTGTCCCAGCTTCCTTTGTTTATAAAAAACGCCCGCAATTGCGGTGCGGACGTATGGGCTTGACTTGATTAAGCCTCACCTTTGTTTTTCTTAATAATTTCTTCTTGTACTGACTTCGGTACATCTTCGTAGTGGTCAAAGACCATCATGAAAGTACCGCGTCCTTGTGATGCTGAACGAAGAACCGTTGCATAACCGAACATTTCAGCAAGTGGTACATAAGCACGCACGATTTGGCTGTTACCATGAGCTTCCATACCATCAACACGTCCACGACGAGCTGTTACGTGTCCCATAACGTCACCGAGGTTTTCTTCTGGAACAGTGATTGTAACAAGCATCATTGGTTCAAGAATGGTTGGTTGCGCAGTCTTAGCAGCTTCTTTAAGAGCAAGAGAGGCAGCAACTTTGAAGGCTGTTTCTGATGAGTCGACATCATGGTATGAACCATCATACAGTTTTGCTTTCACGTCAACGATTGGGTAACCAGCAAGAACACCATTTGCCATTGACTCAATCAAACCTTTTTCTACAGCTGGGATGAATTCACGTGGAACGACACCACCAACGATAGCATTTTCAAATTCAAAGCCTTTTCCTTCTTCGTTTGGAGTAAATTCAATCCAAACATCACCGAATTGACCTTTACCACCAGATTGACGTTTGAAGAATCCACGTGCTGATGTTTGGGCACGGAAGGTTTCACGATAAGATACTTGAGGAGCACCTACGTTTGCTTCCACTTTGAATTCACGACGCATACGGTCTACAAGGACATCCAAGTGAAGTTCACCCATACCAGAGATAACTGTTTCACCAGTTTCAACGTTAGTTTCAACGCGGAAAGTTGGGTCTTCTTCAGCCAATTTTTGAAGGGCAATACCCATCTTGTCTTGGTCAGCTTTTGACTTAGGTTCAACCATCAATTGGATAACTGGTTCTGGAACTTCAATCGATTCAAGGATAATTTTTGCCTTTTCATCTGTCAATGAGTCACCAGTTGTAGTATCTTTCAAACCAACAGCTGCAGCGATATCACCTGCGTAAACAGTTTCGATTTCATTCCGGTGGTTTGCGTGCATTTGCAGGATACGTCCAATACGTTCACGTTTTCCTTTAGAGGTATTCAAAACGTATGAACCTGAGTTCAAGACACCTGAGTACACACGGAAGAAAGTCAAACGACCAACAAATGGGTCTGTCATAATCTTGAAAGCAAGTGCTGCAAACGGTTCGTCATCAGATGCAGGACGAGTTTCTTCTTCTTCAGTATCTGGATTTACACCCTTGATAGCTGGAATGTCAAGTGGGCTTGGAAGGTAGTCAATAACTGCATCAAGCATCATTTGAACACCTTTGTTCTTGAAAGCAGAACCAGCAAGGACTGGGAAGAACTCAACATTGATAGTTGCTTTACGGATGGCAGCTTTTAGTTCTGCTTCAGTAATTTCTTTTCCTTCAAGGTATTTCATCATCAAGTCTTCATCAGTTTCAGCAACTGCTTCTACCAATTTTTCACGCCATTCTTGGGCTTGTTCAAGATAATCAGCTGGAATATCTTCTTCAAGAATATCTGTTCCAAGGTCATTTGTATAGATTTCAGCTTTCATGCGAACCAAGTCAATGATACCACGGAAATCATCTTCTGCACCGATTGGTAATTGAATTGGATGAGCATTTGCTTGAAGGCGATCGTGAAGAGTGCTTACTGAGTAAAGGAAGTCTGCACCGATTTTATCCATTTTGTTAGCAAATACGATACGCGGAACACCATATTCAGTTGCTTGACGCCAAACTGTTTCTGTTTGAGGTTCAACACCTGATTGTGAGTCAAGGACAGTTACTGCACCGTCCAATACACGAAGGGAACGTTGTACTTCAATTGTGAAGTCCACGTGTCCTGGTGTGTCAATAATGTTGACACGGTAATCTTTCCATTGTGCTGTTGTTGCAGCAGATGTAATGGTAATACCACGTTCTTGTTCTTGTTCCATCCAGTCCATTTGTGAAGCACCTTCGTGTGTTTCACCAATTTTATGGATTTTACCGGTATAGTAAAGAATACGTTCAGTCGTTGTTGTTTTACCAGCATCGACGTGAGCCATGATACCGATGTTACGAGTTTTTTCAAGTGAAAATTCGCGAGCCATTTGGTTGTTTCTCCTATTATTTTATTTACAGTTTATTATAACATATTTTAAGAAAAGCGAGTAGGCAAATCCTACCCGCTTGTTGATTACTCATGCTAATTAGTAAGAGTACTAAGCCTTGGAAAGAGCTTTTGCAATTCTCTAAAAAGAGAAGCAATCTTACCAGCGGAAGTGAGCAAAAGCACGGTTAGCTTCAGCCATACGGTGAGTATCTTCACGTTTTTTAACAGCTGCACCAGTATTGTTAGCTGCATCCATGATTTCTTTTGCAAGGCGATCTTGCATAGTGTGTTCTCCACGTGAACGTGAAATAGTTACCAACCAACGAAGTCCAAGAGTTGTACGACGTTCTGGACGAACTTCAACTGGGACTTGGTAGTTAGAACCACCAACACGGCGAGCACGTACTTCAAGTACAGGCATGATATTTTCCATAGCTGTTTCAAATACTTCAAGTGCATCATTTCCAGTAGCTTCTTTGATTTGTTCAAAAGCACCATATACGATTGAAGCTGCTGTACCACGTTTCCCATCAAGCATAACGCGGTTGATAAGACGTGTCACTAATTTTGAATTGTAGAGCGGATCTGGCAATACTTCGCGCTTAGGCGCACGGTTTTTACGACTCATTGATCTTTATCCCCTTTCCTTATGCTTTTGGTTTTTTCGTACCGTATTTAGAACGGCCTTGTTTACGATCAGTTACACCTGCAGTATCAAGTGCACCACGAACGATATGGTAACGTACCCCTGGAAGGTCTTTTACACGTCCACCACGAAGAAGCACAACGCTGTGTTCTTGCAAGTTATGTCCGATACCTGGGATATATGCAGTTACTTCGATCAGATTGCTCAAACGTACACGAGCAAATTTACGAAGAGCTGAGTTAGGTTTTTTAGGTGTCATAGTACCAACACGAGTTGCAACACCACGTTTTTGTGGTGAGTTTTCACGAGTAGGTACACGTTTAAGACTATTATAACCAACGTTTAAAGCTGGTGATTTAGATTTTTCTACTTTTGATTTACGCGGTTTGCGAACCAATTGGTTAATTGTAGGCATCTACATTTCTCCTGTATTTTTTTTAATTTTGGTGATGATACACTTGGTGACAGCTATCATCTGCGTGTACTTTCGCAACATTTGTCAGCACGTCTCTGTACACTTTTGAGAGACCAAAAGTAAAAAGTACCGTCTATTAGTATAACACGACGGCACTTTCTTTGTCAATATATTTTTTATAGTTTTCCTATTGAAATCCCAGTTACTGCCCCGTAGTATTTGCGGCTGGAGTTTGAGCTGAATTGGTCTCAGCCTGTCCTGTGGTAGCTGAAGTTGCTGGCGCTTGATAGGTTTGAGGATAAGTTTGTTGATAAGTTTGTTGGTACGTTTGCCCTGCATCTGTTTGAGGCGTCACAGCATTTTGACTTTCTGTAGCAGCTGCTTCGCTAGCTGCACGCGCCGCAATCGCATCACTGACTGCCTTAATCCGCTGTTGAAATTGAGTCTTTTGTGTTTCGTCTTTTACCTTATCTACTTTTTCCTGAGCAGCTGTTACATTAGCTGTTGTCTGCTCCGCTTCCAGTTTTTTAACAGCCTCTTCTGCTTCTTGCACAATTTTCGCTTGTTCTTTTTTGTCCTTTTCTGCTTTCGACTCTGAGGTTTTTGACGTTGAAACTGTTCGTCTTACAGTCGGAGCGGCTGCACGCGCCGCGTCATCTTGCTTTTTAACGAAAAATAATCCCGCAGCAAGAATGAGTGCCAAAACTGTAACAATCGAAACTCTCAGCCACAAGGAGCTTTGATCCAATTTATCCAATATATTTTTCAAATTTTCACCTCATCTATTTGTCAAAAATATTGCCAACTTCTACGCTGATTTTGTTGGACTTCACATCAATAGCTGTCACTTTCAACAATGATTTGTAATCCAAATGTTCGCGTTCTGTCTGTGCATTTTCCGCAAAGACCGCTACGCCAGCCAATTCCGAATCAAATTCTCGTAAAAGACTAATCATGCCATTGACTGTTCCGCCACCTTTTAAGAAATCATCTACGATTAACACACGGCTTCCAGCTTTCAGGCTGCGTTTCGACAAAAACATTTTTTCAATACGGTCACCACTTGAACCAGACACATAATTGACACTAACCGTTGAACCCTCTGTGATTTTCAAGTCGCGGCGCACAATGACAAATGGAACATTTAACACATTTGCCACTGCATTTGCCAACGGCACTCCTTTTGTGGCAACAGTCATTACGTCATCAATTTTTTGATTTCGAAACGTCTTGGCAATAATGCGTCCAATGTTGTTTAAAATAGAAGGCGTACTCAGCAAATCCGATAAGTAAATGTAGCCACCGGGTAAAATTCGATTGCTTTCAGACAATTTCGTGCGGAGGTCTTCCACCATTGCTCTAGCTTCTTTATCCGAGATAGAGGGAGTAAAAATAACGCCTCCTCCTGCTCCTGTAATGGTTTCGATGTGCCCAATTTCCATTTCTTCAAAAGCACGTTTGATAATGACAATATCTTCGGAAATGGAAGATTTTGCGGACTCATACTTTTCAGCAAATGTATTGAGACTTGTTAATTCGTACGGATGATTGATTAGGTAGTTAGAAATAACTACCATGCGTTCACTTCTTCTTAATTTCATTTTTTCACCAATTTATTTTATTTTCTTCATTATATCATAATCAGTCCAAAAAACGAACATTATTTTTGCAATAACATTCGTTTTTCGTTTTTTACTTATCAAAATTAGGCTTATAGAAAGAGCGGTTGTCCATAGCAAAGATTCGATTGGTCATCTCACCCTCGCCAACCAAGGCTAGAGCCGAAGTCATCATCATCATTTCCGCATCTAAATTATCAATCATGTGGATAATTTCAGCTTCCATGATTTTCGGACGCACTGGACTACCGTATTCCAACAAACCGTGATGACTTAGCAAAACATGTCGCAGAACAATGACATCTTCCTTTGTGTCGTCAATTTTTAATTCTGCCAACACTTTTGTTATTTCTTCATCAATCAAAGCGATGTGTCCGATGAGATTGCCTCGAACAGTGTATTCTGTTTGCTCTGGGCCTGTCAATTCCAGCACCTTTGCTAAATCATGGAGCATAATTCCTGCATAAAGTAAACTCTTATTTAGTTGCGGGTAAATCTCACCAATAGCATTTGCTAGCCGCACCATAGTCGCAGTATGAAAAGCAAGTCCTGCCTCAAAAGCGTGGTGATTGGTTTTCGCTGCTGGATAGGAGTAAAATTCTTTATCGTATTTAGCATACAAAGCCCGTACCACACGCTGCCAAACTGGATTTTCAATTTTAAAAATCATTTGTGAGAGATAGTCACGTAACTCCTGGACATCAACCGGTGGTTTTTCCTTAAAATCAGCTGGATTGTTTGGCTCACCAACTTTTGGCAGACGTAGTGTAATTTGATTCACTTGCGGAGTATTGTTATATACTTCTCTGCGCCCTTGCATATGGATGACTTTTCCAGCAGTAAATTCTTCCACATTGTGCGGTTGTGCATCCCACAATTTCCCTTCAATCGTTCCAGTGTCATCTTGAAAGGTGAATGCCAAATAGTTTTTCCCTGCCCTTGTTTGACGAAGTTCAGCAGATTTGATGAGATAAAACCCTTCAAACAGCTCGTCTTTTTTCATTTGGTTAATCTTCATATTCTTCCTCTTCATCTTGGAAATCTAGTAGACCGTTGAAGTCCGACTTGTCCGAAATTTCAATATGGCGCAAAGTTCGCTCGATAGCATTGGTTCTGCGCGTCAGCAATTCATCAATATTGCCAGAAGCATGTTGCAGATGTTTTTGTGCCTTGAGCAAAATGCCACCAAATTTATTAAATTCTGATTTGACATTACCCAAAACCTTGCTGATGTCATCTGCACTTCTTTGAATGTTGAGTGTTTTAAAACCGACCGAAAGCGAATTGAGTAGGGCAGACAACGTAGACGGTCCTGCGACCACAATCTGCTCGTCTCGACGCAAACTGTCAAAGAATTCCGGATTGCGAACGACTTCTGAATAAAGCCCTTCCGTTGGTAAAAACATCACGCCAAAGTTTGTTGTTGCAGGAGGCGCTAAGTATTTCTTATTGATGTCCTTGGCAAAACGTTTGACGCTCGCTAGCAAAGACTTACGATACAAATCAATCTCTTCTTTGTTTCCTGATTCGTAAGCATCCTCCAAGCGATAGTAGTCAGCAAGCGGAAACTTGGAATCAATCGGCAAATAGATATATTCTTTTTCCACTTGTCCCGGTAATTTAATCGCATACTCTACGCGCTCACTGGATCCTGCAACCGTCGCAAATTCGCGTTCATACTGACTCGGTGTCATAATATCTTCAATAATCTGACCAAGCTGCAATTCTCCTAAAATTCCACGCGTTTTGGTATTGGAGAGCACTTTGTTTAGAGTGCCGACATCACGCGCTACATTTTGCATTTCTCCCAAGCCACGATTGACCGACTCTAATTGTTTTGAAACTGTTTCAAAAGACGTTTGCAATCTCGCCTGCAACGTTTTCTCTAATTTTTCTTCCACTGTTTGGCGCATTTGCTCTAAACGACGGTCATTTGACTCTTGAATCTGACGCATTCGTTCGTCTGTCTTATCACGATTTTTAGTTAGATTCTCGCTTATCTCTAACCGCATTTCCGTTAAATTTCGATGTAAATCCGTACGCACCTCACCCAAACGATCTCCCAGAGCCAATTCCAGTTGTTGTTGTGTCAGAAGACTTCGTTGCCGTTCTTGCTCAAAACGGTAATCCAACTGATCAGATAAGTGATCAGCTTGATCTTCCAGCAATTTCTGTACCTGATCTGTCTGTTGCTGATTCTGTTGCCACAAAAGAAAGGTCACAATAAGATTTCCCAGCAATAAGAGGATAATTATAAACTCCATACTAACTCCTGTCTTTGCTATAAATGACAATAACATAACCTGATTGGCACTCTAAAAAAACGGGCTCATCTATAAATTCGTTAGAAGCATACACTTTTTTAAAAAAATAATTGGATTCGTTTAAAGGATATTTGGCGCCTTCAATGGTCAAACGACCGTCGTCCGCAGGCATAAAGGCTAGATAGTTCATACCAGCTACTAGCTTTATCTCGTGACGCCCTTGAGGGCAATAGCGGAGCTCATTTTGTGCATTGCACAGTCGAATTTGCTGCATATAAGGAGTAATTTCTGGATTACTTGGCAAGAAAATATTTGCCAAAGTATGATCCAAGCGCCCGCCAAAAGCACCAAAAATTGTCACTTGCGCCTGTGGATAACGTGCAAAAACAGCTTTAACTGCCAACTCTAAATCCGTATCATCTTTTTCAGGTTGTGCTTGAAGTACCTCTTTAGATTGAGAACAAATCAAAGCCAACTCTTTCTCCGAAACGGAATCAAAATCACCGACCGCTAAATCTGGGCAAATGCCTTGTTCAATGAGAAACAGGCTTCCCCTATCTACTCCGATAAAGAGGTCAAAATCCATTTGAAAGCTATCTATCGTCCCACCAGCAAAGAGAGCAATTTTAATCATGCAATGCTTCTTTCAAGGTTTGAACCTGACGAGCTACATCACCTTTGAACACATAACTACCTGCCACAAAGACATTAGCACCGGCCTCTTTGGCAATGCGAATGGTTTCATCATCAATACCACCGTCTACTTCAATATCAAAGTCTAGTTGGTTCACTTCTCTCAAAACGACTAATTCGCGTACTTTATCCATTGTTTCTGGTAGAAAAGCTTGTCCACCGAAGCCCGGATTGACAGTCATTACTAAGACTTGGTCAACTAGATTAAGTACGTTTTTCACCGCTTCAACAGGCGTTCCCGGATTGATAACAACACTTGCCTTGACACCAGCTGCCCGAATCTTTTGCAAAGCTCCGTGAATATGTGGTGTTGCTTCAGCGTGGATGCTGATAATATCTGCACCCGCACGAGCAAAATCTTTAATATGGTGTTCTGGATTGGAGACCATAAGATGACAATCAAATACCAATCTACTGTGTGGTCGCATGCTCGCTACCACACCCGCACCGAAGCTGATATTGGGAACAAAATGTCCGTCCATAATATCAATATGAGCGTACTCTGCCCCTGTGGCTTCTAATTTTTTCAATTCTGATTCAAAGTTTGCATAGTCTGCACTTAAAATAGACGGTGCAATTTTATAAGATTTCATTTGGCTTCCTCCTCATTTAGGTTGCTTTTTAACTGCTTTTTTATAGATTTCACGACGATGTTCAATTTCACTCAAAAATTGCAAGTAATCTTCAAATCGAAAGGCTGCAATTGTTCCATTTTCAACGGCAGGTTTCACCGCACAGTTTGGCTCATGCGTATGGGTACAGGTTCGGAATTTACAGCTGCGACTGACTTCAGCAATTTCAGGAAATGCTTGGTTTAAATCCTCCGCGTTGTCCACTTCGTAATCCAAGGAAGAAAATCCCGGAGTATCCGCAATTTTTCCTCCATTAAAATTGTAAAAACTGACAGCTCGTGTCGTATGACGACCGCGACCTAGACTCTCTGAAATCTCACCCGTCTCTAACTGTAAATCCGGTGCAATTTTATTGAGCAAAGTGGACTTGCCAACTCCCGTCTGCCCCATAAAAACTGTCTTTTTACTTGTCAAAAATGGCAACAGTTCTGCGACTGTTTTGGCAGTATCATAACCAATGGCTTGGTAAACCTCAAGGAAAGCATCTAGCTCTTTATCGTCCTCCAACAAATCCAATTTACTGATACAAATAATCGGATGAATGGCTTTCTGCTCCAAAAGGACTAAGAACCGATCCAAAAGATTAGAATTAAAATCTGGCTCTTTGGCACTCATTATCACGACAGCCTGATCGATATTAACAATAGGTGGACGTACCAGACTGTTTTTTCGCTCTGCTATTTTTAAAATGTATCCTTCAGAATCTTTCTCAGCAGAAAATTCGACCTCATCTCCCACATAGGGAGTTTGACCTTTCTTGCGAAAATTCCCTCTTGCTCTGGTCTGATACACCTTGCCTTCTGACTCTACATAATAGAAGCCAGCTAAAGCTTTCACAATTGTTCCTTTCAAATGAACTCCTTTAACGCTTAATAAGTTCATTATAACAAAAAAACAAGTATTTTGCTTTTTAGTGCAAAAAAAAGATGAAAAACGTCGCCAATGTGGTATAATAGATACCGAGCGGAAATGGCGGAACGGCAGACGCGCATGCTTCAGGCGCATGTGTCCATTCGGACGTGAGGGTTCAAATCCCTTTTTCCGCATTTTTATTTTGTTAGGTGTTTTGGTATTGCAGCTTATGCTGCGCTTTGCTTTCTCTCCTAAAACGAAATAGCCTATTTTGAATGCTTCTATCGAGCCCATTCAAAAATTCCTTATTCTAAATTTTGGAAAGGTGGCTCAGCTTGGTACGGCACCGGACTCGAAATCCGGCAAATGGATTTTATTCATGCGCGGGTTCAAATCCCGTCCTTTCCTTATAAAGAGCCTCACTAAGACGAACTTAGTGAGGCTTTTTGTTTACCATATTATCCAACTTATCTGAATCCTTCATCATATAAGCTGTCTGCTAAATGCGCAAATTCTTGCAAATCAAGCGCTTCTCCTCGTACACTTGGAGATAACTCAGCATTGTCCAAAGCGGACTCTAGCTTTGTTTTGACTTCATTAGACTTCCCAAAATAACTGGTCAGATTATTCCAGAGGGTTTTCCGACGGTGAGTAAAGCTAGCTTTTGAGACTTTGAAGAAGAAAGCTTCATCCTTGACCCCAACTGCTGGCTGGTCTCTGCGGACCATCTTGAGGATAGCCGAATCCACATTTGGAGCAGGAACAAAGACTGTTCGTGGTACGATAAAAGCGACCTTGGCGGTCATATAATACTGCACCGCTATTGACAAACTGCCATAAGATTTACTATTGGGTTGCGCCGAGATACGATCAGCCACTTCTCGCTGCATCATCACGACAAATTCACTAAAAGGAATGCCACTCTCAATCAAGTGCATGAGGATAGGAGTGGTAATATAGTAGGGCAGGTTGGCCACCACTTTGATAGGAAGATTTGGATTAGCAAATTCCTTGATTCGGGCTTGCAAGTCTGACTTAAGAATATCTTCATTGACCACGCGCACATTGTCAAAATCCCGCAAAGTATCTGCCAAAATCGGCACCAAGCGATCATCAATTTCAAAAGCCATGACTTCGGCTGCATTTTCCGCCAAAAACTCAGTCAGTGCCCCGATGCCTGGTCCGATTTCGATAACATTAACATTCTCATCAATCTCAGCTGTGTCCACAATTTTTTGTAAAATATTGGTATCCGTCAGAAAGTTCTGACCGAACGATTTTTTAAAAGTAAAACCATGACGCTCTAAAATAGCTCGCGTCACACTATAATCCGCAATTCTCATAAATCTCTTTTCTATCTGTTATCTGAATAAAATATATAAAATTCGCATAATTCCTAGCACAAGCAAAATCCAAAATGCCGGATGAATACGGCGTTTAGTTTCTGTTGAAGTAGATTCAGTCACATCAGTCATTTGCTTGTTTTTTTGATTTTTACGTTTCTTCAACTCATCTTGGTAGGCAACCGAATTTAGAATATTATCTACTGGCAACATGTCTGAAGCATAATCATCTGGGAAACCCATAGCTATCCCAAGCAAATCTTTATCTGTTAAAGAAAAATCCAAATCTTTCGGTTGATTTTGCTGAATAGCACGGACATTTTTTAAAAGTTTGTCAGAAGCAATAGGCAACTCGTCCATAGAAATAATTTCTAAAACGTCAAATCCTAGCGTATCGCCCTCTTTGATATTTGTAGTAATGTAACACACAAAGTCATCGTACAGTTGCAAAATTTGTGGAGCATGCTGCTCTAAAAAGGAGCGATTGCGACGAGCATTCTGATGAAAGTTTTCAACAGAAAGAGCAATCCCCATATCCTGTGTCCGATAAAATTCTTCTGTTTTTCCTTTATCTTCTTTTTCAAGCTCTTCTGCTTTTTTCCATAGAGCAATAGCCGCTTGCAGCTCTTCTTCACCCCAAAATAGTTGCCAGAAATAAGGAATCGTATAAATTCCCTCCGCTAAAACACGTGCCTCATCTCCGTTTTTTAAATAAATATAGCTTCTATTTGCCATCTCGCTTCCTTTCGTATTTTTTTCATTCCATCTCAACATCTGTCAATCCAATCTCAAATAATTCTAGTCGTTTGAGCAATTGTTTCTCATTTGGATAGCCCATGCAGAATTCTTCAACTCAGAATCCACAACATTTTTGGACATCAACTTCATATGAAACCAGTAGTACATAATGTTTCATTAGTGACATCAGTCATCATCACTGTCAAGCACTTCAAACATAATCTTTTGTAAATATCAAAGTTGACATATTATCGCCAGCTAAATCCCCCTTACCACTCATCATGCTTAAAAAACATACTAAACGCTATAATATTCGACTATCATTCTCCGGTCTTCTCTGTGGTTAGTTGCGTCAAAATTCGGTAGAGTTTCTCTTGTGCCTCTTGATCATAAACCGAGCGATTGGCTTTGACCTCTTGGCATTTTTCATTGTATAAAAAGCCGTTATAGCTGTTTCCCGTGGCGAGAGCGACATAGGTTTGTGCCATTTCTTCAGGCGAAATTGAGAATCGAGATTTCAGTTTGTATAGGTTTTTCATAAAGGAAGAAAGGTGACTATAACGCTTCATATCTACCTTAACACTAGGTACTCTGATAGCCTGAATTGTAACGTCTTTGTACCTTGCTCTCATCGCTAAGGTCAGCATCAGAAGCGCTAATTTGTTCTGGTAATAAGTTTTTGAAGGGGTGTAAGATTGTTCGCCCTTTAGATTATCAAAATTCAATTTAATAAAAGGATAGGCTTGTAAACCTTGCGATGAAATATTGAGAATGCGACCACTCTCGGACTCTTTCAATAAGGAAATAAAAGACTGGGATAGCAAAAAAGGAGCTACAACATTGGTCGCAAACTGCTTTTCCAATCCATCTTTGGTTAAAACTGGTTGCTTAATTGATAAATCAAAGTCAGCAGCATTATTTATCAAGACATCAAGCGCTCCTTGAGTCTGGATATAATTTTCAATAGCTGTTTTGGTACTCGTTAAGTCAGAAAGATCTGCTAATAGGTAGCTGACATGAGAATTACCAGTTTCACTAATGATTGTCTCACAGGCGCTCTCAGCTCTCTCTTTACTACGACAAAAAATCGTTACCTGCCAGCCTTTATCAGCTAGCTGTTTAGCTGCTTGATAACCTATCCCGCTATTTCCACCTGTTATGATACATTTTTTCATACTATTCCTTTACTTTTCACTTTCTTGATAATGCGCCATCACGCTCTCAACTTTTGCTAAATTTATCCCAAATAATTCCAAGCGTTTAAGCAATTGTTTCCCATTTGAATAGCCAATACGGAGTTCTTTCCCTAAAAACTCGCGACGTTTGCGGCTATCTTTTCCAGCTAGAAACCCTAAACGAATCAAATCTGAGCGTGTAATGTCAAAATCAGTCGTTTTTTCAAAATTCTTAGTCACCTGCGAAAGAGCTGTCCTCAAATCTTCATAAGAAGCATGCTCAATACCTAATGATTTCCCTTTACTTTTAGACTTAGGAGCTGCCTCATCGCGCCTTAAAAAAGCATGCTGAACACTAGGGATCGCTGTCATAATCATCCTACGAATCCGCTCACCATTGACATCTGGGTCAGTAAAAACAATCACTCCATACAGATCATGAAGGCGTTTGATGCGTTTCATATCTTCTTGGCAAATCGCAGACCCTCTCGTTTCGTAAGTTTCTACGTCAAAATACCGCTTGAGATTGGCCGTATCGTCCCGACCTTCTACAACGATGACTTGAGAAATTTTTTCTTTCATCAATCTTCTTTCAAATTAAATATTCGCAGCGCATTTTCATATGTCGCTTGCGCAACTTCTTCGACAGTTAACCTACGAAGTTCTGCAATCTTGTCTACAACATAGCGAGTATAAGCCGTCCGATTTTCACGACCACGTTTTGGAACAGGAGCTAAGTAAGGTGCATCAGTTTCAACTAGGATTTTATCCAAAGGGAGGTTTTGCGCAGCTTCCTGCACATCTACAGCCTTCTTAAACGTGACCACACCCGAAAATGAAATCATCATACCAAGCTGGATAAAACGCTCTGCCATTTCCAAAGAACCTGAATAAGAGTGCACAATGCCGCCGCGAGGACCAACACCTTCATTTTTAATAATCTCATATGTGTCGTCCAAGGCATCACGAGTGTGCACTACAAAAGGCAAGTCAAGATCTTTTGATAATTGAATCTGCCGTCGAAAAACTCGCTCTTGCATCTCTTTCGGTGTTGTCATCCAATGATAATCCAATCCAATTTCACCAAGGGCAATAACTTTGGGAGCATGCAAATGACTGACCAGCATGTCCTCCACTTCCTGCGTGTAAGAACCTGCCTCCGTCGGGTGCCAGCCAATCGTACTGTAAAGCTCATCATATTGACGAGACAGCGCTAGCGACTTTTCAATGGTTTCTGCATCAAAACCCACAATATTCATCTTGGTAACACCTAACTCGCGTGCAAAAACAATTTCTTCAGCTTCTTTGCCTGCAAAATTGTCCACGTTGAGGTGTGTATGTGTGTCAAAAATGTTCATCATTCATTCCTCTTTATATCAGTTTCTATTATATCAAAATCTCTGAGCAAATGCAGATTGTCCCTTTGTTCTCCAACAAAAAAACCAGCGGTCTCGAGTTTCCGTTGGTTCTTCATCTTGTATTCGTTTGGATTATGCAGCCAAAACTTTGCGTCCTTTACGACGACGGCTTGCAAGTACGCGACGACCGTTTTTAGTTGCCATACGATGACGGAAACCATGTTTGCGCGCACGACGGATTTTACTTGGTTGATAAGTACGTTTCACTTTGAATACCTCCTCTTAGATTCTTGTATTCGTTTAGCCGGCTATTGTGATCAGTTACTAAACATACTTTATTATTCTATATGATTCTAAGCCTTTTGTCAATAGCAGTGCGGAATTGTTTTTGGTAAATCTAAAGAAAGGTTGCTTAAACCTCTTATAATTCTCTGGTTGCCTCATAAAAAGGAATGAGAGTTGTCATAGCCTTCTGGAGTTGCTCCAACACTTGTCTTACCGATGTGGCTTGGGCTAAATCTACATCGTATTTTACTAAGACTTTACGGACTTGCCCTATTTTTACTTGCTGGCTCAAATACTGCCGATTCTCTTCTGCCCCAGCAAATCGTTGACTGACACCATTTATTTGAGCCAAGTAATAAACTGGAGCTGTGATTGGCACCTGCAAGACTCGATTTTGCTTCGTCAGACTGGTTTCATCTTTCTTGCGCTCGATAAAGCTAACTTCTAACGATACTCCAAAATCTCCTGGCTTTCCATATAAACGCAGGGCGAACATTGGTTCTGTGATATCGCCATAACCACACAAATAGTTCCAAAAATGGGGACGCAACGTTTGAGCTTGATTCATCCAGTTGCTGGTACGCTCCAGAGTTAATTTTGGATAAAATCTTTGAAATTGCTTAACCAAGTCCGAAAATTCCGTACGTGCTGCCTGACCTTTCCGTTTAAAATCAATCATCATTTCTCTTAATTCTCCCGCTTTATCAGGAGAAATATATTTATTTCCTTGTAATGCTAAGTATGTTTCAATAGCCGGAAAAATAGACATGTAAGCCCCTTTCTTCTCAATCTCAAGCACGTCAATTAGTGGACTAAGCGGAAAGAAAAACTGAAAAGAAATTCTTCCCAGTCCTCAGTTTATTATTCACTGTCAATATCCACGACAACATAACGATTTGGCTCATCACCTTCTGAATAGCTGGTAAGTCCGTCCATTTTAGAAATGATACGGTGGATAATTTTCCGCTCATTGTTGGACATTGGGTCGGTTTTTTGACTATGCTGGTATTCCAACACACGGTCAGCCAATTTTTGAGCGTAGCTTTGTAGAACTTCTGCTCGATGTTCTACATAATCATTAACATTGATAGAAATGTAAAAACTCTTAGAATAGCGATTATAAAGATAATTCTGTGCCAACAATTGAAGAGCTTTCAGCACTTTTCCGTGATAGCCGATAATGCGACCAGGCTCATTGGTATCAATCTGCATATTGATTGTCCGACGATTATGAGCACTTGCAATGCTAGCTTCAACGTCCATTTCGTCCACGATGTTTTGCACATAACCTGTCACACTCGCAACAACTTCTTCAACATCATAATCTTCTTCCACTTGAATACCCAGATCTTCAAAATCAGCCGGCTCCTCAGCTATCGGTTGGACTTCCGAGTGCTTTTCTACAGCTTGGTCAAAAGCAATAATCTTGTCAGTTGTCTTTTCTTCTTGAGCGACCGATTTTTGAAAATTTACGATGTCACTATCTTTCAATAAGTCAATTGTACCTGTTTCTTCAAGAATCGTGCTGGCTTCTTTTTCGTGCTTCAAAATTTCAGCTTTCACATCATCTGAGATTTCTTTGCCTTCTTCTTCGATTTTTTTAATAGCTGCAACAACATGTCCTAAGTCAACAGTTGCTTCACTCACGCTTTTAACGGGCTCATTTTGAGCATTGATTGCTTCCGGAACACCTTTGACAGCTTTTTGATTAGCTTTTACTACCGTTGTTTCGTTAATAGGTTCCACATCAACTTGGGCTAATTTCTTGCCAAATAATCCTAAAAATCCTTTTTTCTCACGAGAAATCACTTTGATATGTGCTTTCATCCGTGGAATATCTAACTCGCGCAAGCCATTTTGAATGGCTTCTTCAACACTCGCTCCTGTAAATAATACCATACAAGCGCCTCCTTACTTTTTCTTTTTTTGTGCTTTGCGATAAGCACGTTTTTTCTTTTCTTCACGTTCCCGCTCAGCAGTCGCTTTCGCTTCTCTTTCTGCAATGATTTTATATGGATTGCTCAGTAAAAGCGTTTGGAACACTTGATACGCGTACGATGTGCTCCAATACAAAGCAACCCCACTCGCTACACTCATGGCAAAGAAGAAGACAAACAGCGGCATGACAAACATCATTCCTGTCATCAAGCCATTGCGTTCCGCCATCCCTTTATTGCTCAACCAAGTACTCAAAAAGGTGAAAACGGCTGCTAAAACTGGCAAAATATAATAAGGGTCTGTCGCGCCCAGATTCAGCCAGAGAAAATGCCCTACTTTGAGAAATTCAACGCGTGTCAAGGCATGATACAAGGCAATCAACACAGGCATTTGAATGAGCAAGGGCCAAAATGATGCCGATGGCTTTACTCCTAATTCCTTATACAGCTTTTGTGTTTCTTCTGCCAAACGACTGCGACTTTCCATGTCGCGTCCTGGATACTTCGCCTGCAATTCTTTCACTAACGGCTGCGCTTCCTGCATTTTCCGAGAAGCATTAATCTGCAATTGGAAAACAGGCAAAAGAACTGTCCGAATAATCAATGTGAAAAGGATAATCCCAATTCCTGTACTTCCATTGAATGACAGAAAACGAATCGTTACGGCGAAGAAATAGACAAATCTCTCCCATAAATCCGGCGAACTCGCTGTGACCTCACTCGTCCCACACGCCGTTAAGATGAGCGAAGCTAAAATTAAAAGCCCCGCCAGTTTACTTTTCTTTTTCACTACTCAAACCTTCCTGATAAATTTTTGCTATTTTTAGTACATGAAGCAAATTTTGCTCTAATTCTTGATAAGTCAGAATTTCCACACCTTTTCGTGCAATAACGACAAAATCAAGCGTTGCTAACTCTGCTTGATGAACTATCAAAACGTGTCGAATACGGCGTTTAATCTTATTGCGCATTACCGCATTTCCTAGCTTTTTACTGACGGATATTCCAACTCGGAAGTGTTTTTGCTTCTTTTCTAATGTATAAATGACGAATTTTCTATTGGCAAAACTTTGCCCACTTTTGAAAATCGCATTAAAATCTTTCTCGCTCTTGACGCGATAGCTTTTCTTCAAAACTCAACTCCATCTACCAAAATTATATCTATTATACCATAATTTTCAAAAAAACCAATAAGAGTAGGCATATTCACCGTTTTACCCTATCCAACTGATATAAGAACGCATGTAATTCACTTTTATTCTGAAAATTTAATGCTAAAAGAGTTAGTAAAGTAAAGAAGAGCGACTAAGATTGTCTCCTAATCCCTCTTCTCGTATCTTATACTAAATGATTACCGACACTTGTAACTCATAGTTATATTTTTCAACTATTTGCTAGATTCTTTTGCAAAAAATTGCGTAGCTGCAACTGCTGCTTTCCAGCCTTTGTACAATTTTTGGCGCTCTGCTTCTAGCATCGTTGGTTGGAATACTTCTCCGACTGCATTTAATGTTTTAAGCTCTTCTATGTCTTTCCAATAGCTAACTGCAAGACCCGCCAGAAAAGCTGCTCCAAGAGCTGTTGTTTCCAAATTTGCCGCACGCGCTAATTCAATTCCCAAAATATCTGCTTGGAACTGCATGAGAAAATCATTCATGGCAGCACCACCATCTACCTTCAGAACTTGGATAGCTGTACCTGTATCCATTTGCATGGTGTCAATAATATCGCGCACTTGATAAGCAATGGATTGCAAAGTTGCTTTGATAAAATCTTCTTTACTCGTTCCACGTGTCAAGCCAAAAATAGAACCTCTTGCTTCTGGATTCCAATAAGGTGCTCCAAGGCCTGTAAAGGCTGGAACAATATATACTTCATTTTCATTGGTGGAATTTTTTGCATATCGCTCAGACTCAGGTGAGCTACCAATCATACGAAGCCCATCACGAAGCCACTGAATGGCACTACCCGCAATAAAAATCGAACCCTCCAAAGCATAAGTCACTTTGCCATTTATCCCATAACCAATAGTCGTCAAAAGATTATTTTTTGATAAATTGCATTCCTGACCAGTATTCATAATGATGAAAGAGCCCGTCCCATAAGTATTCTTCACCATTCCTGGCTCAAATGCTAATTGCCCAAAGAGAGCTGCCTGCTGATCGCCCGCCATTCCTGCAATTGGTACCTCTCCACCATAAAAATGATAGGGTGCTGTTTTGCCATAAATTTCTGAATTCGAGCGAACTTCTGGCAACATAGCCTTAGGAATATTGAGCAAGGATAAAATCTCATCATCCCATTGTAACTCTTTGATATTGTATAGCATGGTCCGCGCTGCATTTGAATAATCTGTCACATGAGCCGCACCATCCGTTAATTTCCAAACCAACCAGGTATCAATCGTACCAAAAAGCAATTCTCCTCGCTCTGCACGTTCCTGCGCGCCCTCTACCTGATCCAAAATCCAGCGTACCTTGGTCGCAGAGAAATAAGCATCTATGATTAAACCTGTTTTTTGATGAAAGAAATCTACATATCCATCTTGCTTGAGCTTTTCTGCTAAAGGAGCTGTTTGCCGAGACTGCCAGACAATGGCATTGTAAATGGGCAAACCCGTTTTCTTATCCCACACAACTGTTGTCTCCCGTTGATTGGTAATGCCAATTGCTTCAATCTCTGTGGGCTTGATGCCACTTTCAATAAAAGCATTTGCAATGACCGACTGCACAGAATTCCAAATCTCATTTGCATTGTGCTCAACCCAGCCCGCCTGTGGAAAAATCTGAGTAAACTCTTTTTGACTCGTAGCAACCTTCTCACCTTTCTTATTGAAAATAATCGCCCGTGAGCTGGTTGTTCCTTGGTCAATCGCCATGATATAAGTTTCTTGTGACATAAAGCGCCTCCGTTGTATAATCTGCTTTTATTATACACAATAAAGCGCTTTCTTTCTATCTTTTTCTTCTGTTTTTGTGAAAATTTCACTCAATTATATGCTTGGCGTATAAAAAACGACTCCTTTTCAGAAGTCGTTCCATTGTATACAAATTACAAACGAGCGTTCAATTCTTTGCTCAATTCTTCAAATCCTGGTTTTCCAAGAAGAGCAAACATATTTTTCTTATATGCTTCTACACCTGGTTGGTCAAATGGGTTAATAGCATTTAAGTAACCAGAAATAGCGATAGCAAGCTCAAAGAAGTAAATAGTGTAACCAAGAGTAAAGGCGTCTTGCTCTGGAAGAGTGACATACATATTTGGCACGTCACCGTCAGTATGAGCCAGAAGTACACCGTCTGTCGCTTTCTTGTTAACAAAGTCAACATCTTTTCCTTGAAGATATCCAAGTCCGTCTAAGTCTTCTGCCAATTCAGGAATCGTCACGTTTTTGCGTGGTTTGTCCACACGGACAACTGTTTCAAACATAATACGCGCACCTTCTTGGATGAATTGCCCAAGAGAGTGAAGGTCTGTTGAGAAATTAGCAGATGTTGGATAAATACCTTTTTGGTCTTTTCCTTCTGACTCACCAGCTAATTGTTTCCACCATTCTGAGAAGTATTGCAGAGATGGTTCGTAGTTAACCAAAATTTCAGTCGCATAGCCTTTGCGATAAAGGATGTTACGAAGAGCTGCGTACTGATAAGCTTCGTTTTCTGCAATCTTGTCTGAAGTGTAGTCCTTACGAGCAGCATTAGCACCTTCCATAAGGGCTTTGATGTCTGCGCCTGATGCTGCAATTGGTAGAAGTCCTACTGCTGTCAATACAGAGAAACGTCCGCCAATGTCATCTGGCACCACAAATGTTTCCCAACCATTGGCATCTGCTTCCACCTTAACTGCACCTTTTTGGCGGTCAGTTGTCGCATAGATACGTTTGTTAGCTTCAGCTTCACCATATTTTTTAATCAAAAGTTCTTTGAAGACGCGGAAAGCAATAGCAGGTTCTGTCGTTGTTCCTGATTTAGAAATCACATTAACTGAGAAATCTTTATCTGAGACGTATTCGACCAAGTCTGCAAGGTAAGTAGATGAAATAGAATTTCCAGCATAAAGGATTTGTGGAGCTTTGCGTTCTTCTTTGGTTTGCAAGTTTGCAAAATGATTGCTCAAGAAATCAATCGCTGCTTTTGCTCCAAGGTATGACCCACCAATCCCAATCACGACCAAAACATCGCTGTCTGATTTGATTTGTTCTGCCGCTTTCAAAATGCGAGCGAATTCTTCTTTGTCATAGTTTTCTGGAAGGTCAAGCCAGCCACGGAAGTCACTTCCTGCACCAGTTCCTTTTCGCAACAGTTCATCTGCCGCAGAAACTTGTGTTTGCATGTAATCTACTTCATGCGGTGCAACAAATTTTCCAAGCACGTTTGAGTAATTAAACTGAATATGTGTCATTATAGTCCTCCAATTTTTCTTCTCTACTATGATACCGCTTTACTACTTTTTTATCAAGCAATTTTCTTGACTAAAACGTTTCCAAATTGTTTTTTTATAATTAACTTTCAAAAATCGCAATCTCATACCAACCTTTAAAGCAATCGTTTGCGTAAATCAAAAAATAATCACCCACAGAATACTTCTAAAATAAAAAATAGAGGAAAATAAATAGTAGCCTAATCTTAGGTTCTAGAGTTTAACTAATGTTTCCTTTTTTGAGTCGATTATTTTGCAGAGACAGCAAAAGTGCCAACAGTGAAAAGACAACAAAAATAAACCAGCACAAGTAGATATTGTAGGCAGAGAGAACTGAAAAGAGGACCGTTCCTAAAGGCAAAGAGAAGGTAAACAACAATCCGAGAAAGTTATTGCTTTGAGCCAAGACATCAGATGGTAGATTTGCCATTAACATAGCATCTAGTTTAGGCGTGGATTTCCCCATTATGTAAGCAGAAAAAGCTAAGATAATAATCCCAATGATTGGTGGCAATCCTACTAAGTTGCTGATGCCAACTAGTCCAAATGAAGAACTATTCATTATGAGCAGAAAGGAAAATGATTTTTTTGAAAAATAATCGTGAGGTGTTAAACTTCCTAAAATAGCGCCAACCAATAACACTACTTCTACAATCAGAAGAGATTGTGCATAAGTCAGGTGAAAAATGGCATGTTTTAAAAAATAAAAATTGTAAATACTATTAACAGCTCCTCCTATCATATTCAGGGTTAAAATTGCAAGTAACAAGTGAATGAATGAAGCATTTTCGGATTCTTGAAAAATCAACTCCATATTTTGATAAAGCATTTTAAATTGCGTAAAAAGAGAAGTTTTTTCAGGAGTTGCTACCACAGCTTCATGAGTTAATTGACGACGCTTGTGCAAAAGCACTAAAGAAGAAGCTAAAAATGACAGCGCATTGATTATGGCAACTAGTGCAAAATTATTGTCTGAAGTTGCGAGCAACCAGACCCCTACTGTTTGTCCAGTAATGCTGCATAAATAAGTGATAAATTGCGTAAAGGAATAGGCTTCAAATAAATCAGCTTTTTCTAAATTCTTTTGCAAAATCGGCATTCTTAACCCACCAGCATAGTCACTTAACATATCTGTTATCACATTCAACAAACAGATGATTGCAAAAATGAGAAATGTCTTATTAGAAATCAGAAAAGCTACCCCTGTAAATAGAAGTGCCTGAACAAAGCCGATAAAAATCATGAAATCGCCTTTTCTACCTGTCCTATCAGCTTGTACTCCTATCCAAAATGTGAAAAGTGTAGGAATAATTGTAATGATATTTGCAATAAACACAGCTGTATTGGCATAAGGCAGACTAGCAGCATAAATCACAAATACAATATTGTATATGTAAGACCCCATTAAATTGAACATTCTCGATAGTGTGATACTTCTATATAGTGCATTAGAAAAAAATAATTTCATATTAAGTTCCCTTTCCAGTCTTTGCATGATTAGCAATAGACTTTCATTGCACTCAGTATATCTTAAAAGGTAACATTCAAACTAAATTTGTCATATATTCAAATCCATTTCAGTAACAAAAAAAGCAAGGAGCATGCTTTAGCCATGATTAGCTAAACCTATTTCCTTGCTTTTAGCCTTCTAACATTCTTCTGCTTTGTCATTTATTCAAATTCTTTTAACCATTCGGACATATTTTTAGAGTAATAATTTGCGCTATGCTCACAGCCGATGATTTCAAGAGTTGATATGGCATTTTTCATTTTTGTAAGCCCCTCATTTCTCTGTCCTAAAATATAATCATGCTGTCCATCTGCAAATAAATAGACAATTCTCAGGTATGCATCATTTTCATCAAAAAATTTTTCTTTGATTTTTTTATCAAAATAAGCAGCTTTTGTTAAACTTTTTTCTGCAATGGATTTAAACAAACCATTTAAAAGAATCGTGTAAATATAGTTTTTGTTTTTCTGTAAATCTCCTAAAAAATCAACCTTTTGAAGCATTTCTCGAGCATATCGAAAGTAAAGATCAAGAGGGAGCAAGGTGGCAATATCTGAAAACAAGCGTAATTCATACTCTCCCCAGATTTCAACAGAAAATAAATAATCATATAAAAAATTCAACTCAATCTCTGTTGCTTGAATGGTTTCATCTAAGAAAAACATGTGACCTTTGATGACAATCGCATTTAGGATATGCTTATCTTCTTTTGCAGATTGATATTGAGTCATTTCATTGTGGTACATTTCCCATAATGTATTCATATCCTTCTTTTCTTGAGCTTGCCACAGTTTATTTTTTAACAAAGTATAGGAAGTGGGCTGGAAGCCACGTACCAAATAGACAAATTCTTCTAGTTCTGTTCTGATATTCTCTAGACCAATTAACAGTTTTGAAGCCGAAATATCTGAATCTCCATTTTCAAATTTACTAAGCATGGAATAGGAAAATTCTTCTCCTGTTGCGGCTTTAAGAGAGATGTGCCGACCTGTTCGCAGTTCTCTAAAAATTTCACCCATGTAATACATATGTCTTTCCTTTACTGAAAAATGATATTGATTCATCACTGAATGTTGTTTTTTGAAAAATCCTTTCAACACACACTTTAGCAATCGTTCATACTTCTTCATATACAAAAAGAGCACACAATCCACACTCGCTTAGGGCTGCTGGATTCCTCCCCTGACCCACTTCACGCAGAATTGTTGCTCCGATAAGTATTATACCATAAATTTGTTTTTGTGCCAATCAAGATTTTCTTTTTCTCAAAAAAGAATAGATATTCAGAGCGAAAAATTGCTAACCTAGCAATAATAACATTAACTCTGCTACTATCTGGATAAGAGCATAGCCTTCTTAACAAAACGCTTCATTTTTGTCTCCTCTTTCTAAAAAAATCTTGCATCATCTGAGCACATTCTGCTTCCAAAATCCCATTTTCAAGCTCAACTCGGTGATTAAGTCGCTCATCTGTTAGAATATCATAGAGGCTACCGGCAGCACCAAATTTTTGATTTTTTGCTCCGTAAATAACCTGCGGAATGCGAGCTAGACCAATAGCACCGCTACACATGACACAAGGCTCAATGGTGACAAAAAGAGTCGTGTCTAACAAGCGCCAGCTTTTTTCATGAGCGTTGGCTTCTTCAATCGCCATCACCTCAGCATGCATGACAGCGCGCTGCAGCTCCTCACGCGCATTATGTCCACGACCGATAATCTTCCCGTCCTTGACAATAACACAACCAATCGGAATTTCATCATTAGCAAGCGCAATCTCTGCTTCTTTCAAGGCTTCTAGCATGAATTCTTCTTTTTCTTCGCGAGTATATTCCATCTTCTCATCTCTTCTTCAGTTCATTTTCACTCTGCTTTCCATTATATCATAAGACAAAGAGAAAGAAAAAAAGCCACTTTACAGTGACTTTCAGGAGATTATTATGAAAAAGTTTAGGATTTCTATCAAATAAAGTTAGGAGGTCTTCATCTGATGATGTTAGTATAAACCCGCTAGCTTAAAATTAACTTAAGAAGAGATGTATTATTTAAAATTTTTTAAATTCTTTGTTTTTTACGCATAAAAAGCGAGCTTGAACTCGCTTCCGACTATAATTTCTATTACAAACTTGACCAAACGCTTTCTAAAATATTAGTTTGTTCACGACCTGGTCCAACAGAGAAAGTGGAAATGCGAACACCAACAAGTTCACTCACACGGCGGACGTAGTTGCGGGCGTTTTCTGGCAACTCTTCTAAACTGCGAACGCCTGTAATATCCTCTGACCAGCCTGGTAATTCTTCATAGATTGGTTTGCAGCGTTTGAGTTGCTCTAAACTAGCTGGGTAATGGTCAATACGTTCCCCGTCTAGGTCGTAAGCTACACAGATTTTAACTATATCCAGTCCTGTCAAAACGTCAATTGAATTGAGAGAAAGGTTGGTAATCCCAGACACACGGCGACTGTGACGCATAACAACCGAATCAAACCAACCAACACGACGAGGACGCCCTGTGGTCGTTCCATATTCATGTCCGACTTCACGAATGCGGTTGCCTACTTCATCAAACAGTTCTGTAGGAAATGGTCCGTCACCAACACGACTGGTATAGGCTTTGCAAACCCCAACAACCTTGTCAATTTTGCTTGGACCCACACCGGAACCAATCGTCACACCACCTGCAACAGGATTGGAAGAGGTAACAAATGGATAAGTGCCCTGGTCAATATCTAGCATCACTCCCTGCGCTCCTTCAAAAAGGACACGTTTACCTTGATCAAGAGCATCGTTCAAGATAACCGACGTATCTGTCACGTATTGTTTAATCTGTTGACCATAAGCGTAGTATTCTTCAAAAATATCGTCAAATTGGATAGCTGTGCTGTCGTAGAGTTTTTCAAAGAGACGATTTTTTTCAGCTAAGTTGCGCTCCAAACGTTCTCTGAAAATATCTTTATCCAACAAATCCGCAATGCGGATTCCCACGCGGGCTGCTTTGTCCATATAAGCTGGACCAATCCCCTTGATAGTCGTTCCGATTTTGTGATCGCCTTTGGCTTCTTCTTGCAGACGGTCCAACTCGATATGATAAGGAAGAATCACATGTGCACGATCTGAAATGCGCAGATTATCTGTTGTGACACCTTCGCCATGCAAATAAGCTAATTCATTTACCAAAGATTTTGGATTGACTACCATTCCATTTCCGATAACAGAGATTTTCTCTGGGAAGAAAATACCTGACGGAATCAAGTGCAATTTATACTTTTTACCGTCAATTACAATGGTGTGACCGGCATTGTCTCCGCCTTGATAACGGGCAATCACTTCGGCATTGGCTGAAAGGAAATCTGTAATCTTTCCTTTTCCTTCATCTCCCCACTGGGTTCCTACAACTACAACTGATGTCATAATCTTGTCTGAGCTAAGCGCTCGTCCTTTCTTGTCTACATGGCAGGAGTTTCACCTGCAATTATGTCTTACACTCTATTATAAGAAAAATTCCTTCTTTTTTCAAGATAAGACTATCGCAGTTGTTTGCAAATGACGAAGTTTGAGACCCCCTCTTTTGGAAAATTCTTATCCTATCTAAAATAGAATCGTTTTCTTTTAAAAAAGGTTCGGAAAACGTAGTAGAAATTTGTTTTCTGAGCATTTTTATAATAGACTAAAAGTATTAGAAAACAAACAGGTATTTCCCATGAACATCAATCACTTATTCGAAAAATTAGCAGCAGATGCACCTATTTTACAAGCTACTTTCGGGTTGGAAAGGGAGGGCTTGCGCGTCAATCAAGACGGGAAATTAGCACAAACTTCTCATCCAAAAGCATTTGGCAGTCGCAATTTTCATCCAACGATTCAGACAGATTTTAGCGAGCAGCAGTTAGAACTCATCACTCCAATTGCTCCTTCTACAAAAGAAGCAAGGCGTTTTCTCGCTGCCATTACTGATGTAGCTGGACGCACCATTTCCAAAAGCGAAGCAATCTGGCCGCTCTCTATGCCTCCAAAATTGTCACCAGCAGAAATTCAAATCGCTCATTTAGAAAATGACTTTGAACGGCATTATCGAGAAAGTTTAGCAAAAAAATATGGAAAAACGCTACAAGCTATCTCAGGCATTCACTACAACATGGAATTAGGACCAGACTTGATTCAAGCCCTTTTCAAGGTCAGTGATTACCAAAATATTCGGCTTTTTAAAAATGACCTCTATCTTAAATTGGCTCGAAACTTTTTACGGTTCCGCTGGTTTCTGACTTATTTATACGGGGCAGCACCAATTGCTGAGGAAGGGGTTTTGACGAGAAAAATTTCTCAGCCTGTACGCTCTATCCGCAACAGTGATTTGGGATATGTAAATGATAAAAAGATTCACATTTCCTATGCTTCACTAGAGTCTTATGTGAGCGATATAGAGAAATACGTGGCACAAGGCGATTTAATTGCCGAGAAAGAATGCTACACACCCGTCCGCTTCCGTGGGCAAAAAGAAAATCGGCGTTACTTGGAAAAAGGCATTACCTATTTGGAATTCCGCTGCTTTGACCTCAATCCTTTTGAGGTGCTGGGAATCAGCCAAGAAACTATGGACACGGTTCATCTCTTTTTGCTTGCCTTGCTCTGGCTAGATGATATAGCAGCCCCTGATGAAATCCTAGAGCAAGCTCATGATCTAAATGAAAAAATCGCTCTTAGCCACCCTCTGACTCCTTTGCCTGTTGAAGCTGACAGCGATTTGCTCATCAAAGCCATGCAAGCTCTTATCCACCAGTTCGGATTAAGCTCCTATTATCAAGACCTGCTTCATCATGTGAAAGATGCAGTTGCTAATCCCCGTCTGACCCTTTCTGCTCAGCTCTTGCCTTATATTTATAACCAATCCTTAGAAGCCTTTGGTTTGGAAAAAGCTAAAGAATATCACCACTACGCCTGGACTGCTCCATACGCTCTGAAAGGCTACGAGGAAATGGAGCTCTCTACCCAGATGCTGCTCTTTGATGCGATTCAAAAAGGGTTGCAGGTCGAAATATTGGACGAAAGTGACCAGTTTTTAAAACTTCAACATAAAGATCACATCGAGTATGTCAAAAATGGCAATATGACCTCAAAGGACAACTATATCGTTCCTCTTGCGATGGCAAATAAGACGGTGACTAAGAAAATTTTATCTGCTGCTGGTTTTCCCGTTCCTGCTGGAGCTGAATTCTCCACTCTGGAAGAAGGGCTAGCTTACTATCCCCTTATCAAAAATATGCCGATTGTTGTCAAACCCAAATCCACCAATTTCGGGTTAGGAATTTCTATTTTTCAAGCACCTGCCAATCGAGACAGTTACCAAAAAGCATTGGAGATTGCCTTTTCAGAGGATAGCTCTGTCCTTGTTGAGGAATTTATCGCAGGAACCGAATATCGCTTCTTTGTCCTCGACAGAAAATGTGAGACAGTGCTTCTGCGCTTAGCAGCCAACGTTATAGGAGACGGTCAGCATACTATTCGAGAATTGGTAGCTTTTAAAAATACCAATCCCCTACGAGGTCGCGACCATCGCTCTCCACTGGAAATGATTGATCTTGGGGAGATTGAGCTACTCATGCTAGCCCAGCAAGGTTATAAAGCAGATGATGTCCTACCGCAAGGAATTCAAGTTTTTCTTCGCCGTAATTCTAATATTTCTACTGGTGGAGACTCAGTAGATGTGACTGAAATCATGCACACCTCCTATAAGGAACTAGCAGCAGAAATGGCAGCTGCTATAGGAGCTTGGGTCTGTGGCGTGGATTTAATTATCCCGAATAGCACACTTCCAGCCAGCAAAAATGAGCCCCACTGCACCTGCATTGAGCTCAATTTCAATCCTTCTATGTATATGCACACTTATTGTGCAGAAGGTCCCGGTCAAAGCATTACACCTAAAATATTGGCTAAACTTTTCCCAGAAATCCATTAAACTTTATTGCATAGAAAAACGAGCAAAAGAAGCAGCTCGTTTTTTTATGTATAACTTTCAATGAAAAATAGAAATATCTGCTAGAATTTCTCAGCTACTCCCAGTCCCTGCCATGTCCATGCTTGATTTCAAATTCAAAATAACCGTCTTCTTGGATTTTTTTGAAAATGTCACGATAGGCTTCTTCATCAAAAAACGGTCCTTTATAAAGAATTTCAAAACTTAAACCGTCGTATTCTAAGTAGGCGTGCGAAGAGCGAAAACCATTTCTCTTGTAGAAATCCATACGGGCTTTTCGCTGTTCCAGATTATCACAAGGCTCATCAAGTCGTTCTACCTCTAGCACCATAGTCCTTTGATAAAAATCCACCAACTTATCAATAATCTTCCCGCCATAACCATGACTACGCAAATGAGGCATAATCGCAAAAAAACTGATATAAAAGGCTCTTTCATTGTAAACTGAAAAGGCAAAACCGACAAATTCATTGCCATCATAAAAGGCAAAAAAATGAGAATATTCCCCATCTCCATAGCGTAGCAACTCGGATAGCGGTGCACGCTCCTCCTCAGGAAAGGCTTCTGTATTGAGTTGTTCTACTTTTTCTAAATCCGGAAATTCAGCTGTAACAATCTGACTAGTTAAAGACATGATTTTCTCCCCTTTTAACTGCTTTTCTTTTATTTTATCAAAAATGAAGGTATTTGAGAACTATTGGACTAACATTCACAACCATAAAAGAGGTCGGATTCTACCAACCTCTTTCGGAATTCTTAATTCATCACAATCATTGCTTTAATTGTTTTTCTGTCAGCCATATCTTTGTACGCTTGGTCAATATTTTCCAATTTGTAAGATTGAGTGAAAACTTTACCAGAATTGATTTGACCGTCTAGAACTGCTTTTAGCAAGATTTCTTTGTCATAAGTTGTACAAGAAGCTGGTCCACCAGCCATTGCCAAGTTGACCATCCAGTAGTCACCGATATTGATGTCTCCTGTATGTGGCACACCGACGCGTCCGACAACAGCACCGGGGCGAGCAACCTCTCTCACCTCCATTTTTCCTGGTTCTACAAAAACTGCTGCTTTCATCTTATTGCTCCTTTCTCTATTAAAAAGATGATGTTCCACATTCATCAAAAAGGTAAAATATTTACACTTTTATTATATACCTTGGAGCTCACTCTAAGTCAAGAAATTTTTGAAAAATCTGATCATTCCATGATTATTTTCAGCCAAACTTTTTATTAAAAATATCGTTCAGTTCCGTCTTTGATGCTTTTTTATGCTAAAATAGACTTAGAAATTTCAGAAGAAACGGGATTAGATAATTTATGTCCAGAAGAGATTATAGAAATGTACGTTCTAGAAGATGGATCGGTATACTGCTTATTCTTATCGCAGTTGGTATTATTATGCAGTACCTCATCCCGATCCTCTTTGCTGTCGGGATAGGCTACGGAATTTACTACTATGCAACCCATCAGCCGAAAAAAATCACAGGACCTAGCGCCAGTCAGCAAATTGAAGATTTGAAAGAGGAAATCGGTGCCGCAGATAGTCGAATCAAACAATTAGATGCTTATCTAGAAGAAAAGGCTTATGAAAAATACCAACAGTTGGCTGAACAGCTCTTGCCTCAATTAAGCTATATTCAAGGACGGGCTGATACTTTGAAAAAACATATCTCACCTGAGATTTACCAGCGTATTCAACGGAAAGTGCAAGACGTAACAGCAGACATTCATGCTCAACTTTACAATCTCCGCACGCAAAATGCTGAGAGTACAAAGTCAAGCCTTGAAGAATTAGCACCAGAATTGCTCGAAACCATTCACAATATCCAAACCGACCATGAAGCTATTCTCAAGAAAATTTCTCAATCAGAAAGCAACAACAAGGAAGAATTAACCGCTATTCATCAATCTCAAATGGAGCATTATGAGGATATTTTGGAAGGCTACCTAAAAATCAAGGCTTCCCCGAAAGATTTTTACAATGCCGAAGAACGACTGTCCAGCGCCAAAGCGGCTATTGAGCAGTTTGATTTAGACTTGGACGAAACACTCCGTCAGCTCAACGAAGCTGATCTACGAGATTTTGACATCAGCTTGCGGATTTTAACTAAAAAAGAAACGAACACAGAACTATAACATCAAAAGGAGACCTTATGAGCCAAGAATTTAACTTCGACATTGACAAAATCGCTAACAATGCCATTACGAAAACGGATAAAACCACCGAAATCATTGAATCAACCAAAACTCAAGCAAATGGGCAGTTAACTTTTTTGGAGAAATTAACTCCTGAACAACAAAATGCTATCATGGCAAAAGCCCCACAGTTGGTAGATAACTTTATTTCTGACCAGAATGCTCTTTTAGATTTTGGACAAGCCGCGGTCGAAGATGTTAATAACACTGTCAACCGTATTTTAGCCGAGCAAAAGAAACTTCAAATCCCACAAGTCGATGAATTGCTAAAAAATACTAATAAAGAGTTAAATGGTTTTGTTGCTAAGTACAAGGATGCTCAAATTGCAGAACTAGATAAAAAGCCAAATTTCTTAGAAAAACTCTTTAAACAAAGCAAGAATACCTTGCAAGAGTTCTATTTTGATTCACAAAATATCGAGCAAAAAATGGACGGAATGGCTGCTACTGTCGTCAAGCAAGAAGATGTACTCGCACGCAATATCGTTTCTGCTGAGATGTTGATTGAAGACAATACCAAATCCATTGAAAATCTAGTCGGTGTCATTTCCTTTATTGAAGCCAGTCAAAGAGAAGCCAGTGCGCGTGCCTTGACTCTTCAAAATGAAGTGGCACAATTAGATACCGCCACTCTAGATTACCAAACCAAATCACAAGAATTGGCTCGCTTAACCGAAGTTGTCAATACATTGGAACAGCAACACACTGAATACATCAGCCGTCTGTATGTTGCTTGGGCCACTACCCCGCAAATGCGTAATCTCGTGAAGGTGTCTTCTGATATGCGCCAAAAACTCGGCATGCTCCGTCGCAATACCATTCCGACCATGAAGCTCTCTATTGCTCAACTAGGTATTTTGCAACAATCAATGAAATCTGGTCAGGTAGCGGACGCCATTTCTAATGCCAACAATGCAGCGCTTCAAATGCTGGCTGAAACCAGCAAAGAAGTCATTCCACAAATGGAGAGAATCTCGCAAAATCCAACAATTGCTGTCGAATCTGTTACTAAGTTGGCTGAAAGCTTAGTCGCTCAAAACCAAGGTATTATCGAAGCCATTGACAAAGGACGGGAGAAACGCGCTCTCCTTGAAGCGACTGTTATCCAATCCGCTGAAACCATTAACGACTCTGTTAAACTACGCGACCACAAGATTATCCAGGCTCTGCTAGATCAGGGAAAAGAAACTCAAAAAGAAGTGGATGAACGGACTACAAACGAAAACTAATGGACTGGAACAAGAGTTTAGGACAAAAATTTCCTAAATTCTTACAATATACTATTTTTTCACCGAAACGAAATAGGTGCTTGGTGGTTGTTATTCCTTGCTATGCAAAGAATGACAACAGCCTCGTCAACTATGCGGGGTGGGACAACAAAATCAATTTCTTACGAAATACCGATTTTTGTCCCGCTCCCTTTTCTTTTTTTATGTTACAATAAAGGGTATGGACAAGATTATTAAAACTATTTCAAAAAACGGTGCTTTCCGAGCTTATGTACTGGACAGTACTGAAACGGTTCGGACAGCTCAAGAAAAGCATCATACTCAGGCCAGCTCAACTGTAGCACTAGGCCGTACGCTCATTGCCAGTCAAATCCTTGCCGCAAATGAAAAAGGAGATACAAAAATCACCGTCAAAGTGCTAGGGACAAGCTCTATCGGTGCTATTATTACCGTTGCAGATACAAAAGGTACGGTCAAAGGCTATGTGCAAAATCCCGGCGTAGACATTAAAAAAACCTCGACTGGCGAAGTGCTGGTCGGACCATTTGTTGGAAACGGCGAGTTCCTCGTCATTACAGACTATGGAACTGGAAATCCTTATCATTCTATGACACCACTTGTATCCAGTGAGATTGGCGAAGATTTGGCATTCTATCTAACAGAAAGCCAGCAAACTCCGTCAGCTGTCGGGTTAAATGTTCTACTAGATGCCAATGACAAGGTCAAGGTTGCTGGTGGTTTCCTCTTGCAAGTCCTTCCAGGTGCCAAAGAAGAAGAAATCGCCCGCTTTGAAAAACGAATCCAAGAAATGCCTGCTATTTCAACACTTTTGGAATCCGAAGACCATATTGAAGCCCTGCTTTCAGCTATCTACAGCAACGAACCTTACAAACGATTGTCAGAAGAAGAACTTCGCTTCCAATGCGATTGCAGCAAAGAGCGCTTCCTAAATGCTCTCTCAAGCCTACCTAAGTCAGACCTTGAAGAAATGCGAGACGAAGACCACGGAGCTGAAATCACTTGCCAATTCTGCCAAAACACGTATCATTTTGACGAGAAAGACTTGGAGGAACTCATTCGTGACAAATCTTAATACCCCTTTTCTGATTGGCGATGTAAAAATTCCCAATCGAACAGTTCTCGCTCCTATGGCAGGCGTCACCAATTCAGCTTTTCGGACGATTGCAAAAGAGCTGGGTGCAGGTCTTGTCGTCATGGAAATGGTCTCAGACAAGGGCATTCAGTACAACAACGAAAAGACACTTCACATGCTGCATATTGATGAAGGAGAACATCCCGTTTCCATTCAGTTGTTTGGGAGTGACGAAGATAGTTTGGCGCGCGCTGCCGAATTTATCCAAGAAAATACCCAAACAGATATTGTGGATATCAACATGGGCTGTCCCGTCAACAAAATTGTCAAAAACGAAGCTGGTGCAAAATGGCTCAAGGATCCAGACAAGATTTATTCTATTATCAGCAAGGTTCGGTCTGTTCTCAATATTCCGTTGACTGTGAAAATGCGCACTGGTTGGTCGGACGCCTCACTAGCTGTGGAAAATGCCTTAGCTGCGGAAAGTGCCGGTGCAGCAGCTCTTGCTATGCACGGACGCACACGCGAACAAATGTATACCGGTCACGCCGATCTTGAAACCCTCCACAGTGTTGCGCAAGCCTTAACCAAGATTCCTTTCATTGCCAATGGCGATATTCGCACCGTTCAAGATGCAAAACAACGTATAGAAGAAGTCGGTGCAGATGCAGTCATGATTGGACGTGCTGCCATGGGCAATCCTTACCTCTTCCAACAAATCAACCATTATTTTGAAACGGGAGAAATCTTACCCGACCTCAGCTTTGAGGATAAAATGCATATTGCTTACGATCATTTGAAGCGCTTGATTGACCTTAAAGGAGAACATATCGCCGTTCGAGAATTTCGCGGTTTAGCTCCTCATTACCTCCGCGGAACAGCTGGTGCTGCCAAACTCCGCGGTGCTATTTCCCAAGCCAACAGTCTTGCAGAAATTGAAGAGTTGCTGCAAATTTAAACATCAAAAAACACCAATTATCTGGAAGATTATTTCCAAATGGTTGGTGCTTTTTATTTAAAGAGCAATTTCTACTAGGTATCTATCCGAGTCATTTCAGTCCTTGCTTGATTGCGGTAAATGAGATCTTCTCAAACAGAGAAACCTAATCTTTCCCAAAATTGATTTCCTTCTGTGTTTCTTTTGAAAACAACCAAGGCAACCTTATGAATTTTTAAATCATCTAGGACGGTTAAAACTGTCTCAACCAGCTGTCTTGCAATCCCTCTCCTGCGATAATTCGGATGAACTGCTATATGGTAGATATAGGCTCTTCGTCCGTCCGAACCAACTAAAATCGCTCCGATAATCGTTTGATTTTCTACTGCCACCAGACAAGTTTGAGGATTTCTCTGCAAAAACCGAGCAATTCCCTCTTTTGAATCATCTAAATCATTCAATCCCATGCCTGCACATGACAGCCATAATTGGTAAACTTGGTCGTAATCTTCTTCTACCATTTCACGAATATTCATATTAAATACCTTATCTACTTTCTGATGAATGCTTCGAATAGAAACTCAGAGCACTTCAAACTTCAGCTGCCCAGCTTTGACACCGACTTTCAAACGTTGTCCCGTCTGTAACTCACCAGCTAAAAGAAATTCGGATAAATGATCTTCTACTTGAGTTTGTAGAGTTCTGCGAAGTGGCCTTGCTCCCATTTCAGGATCGTAACCTTTTTTAGCCAGAAGTTTCAAAGCACTAGGTTGGAATTTCAGCTCAATTCCTTTTTCAGCGAGACTGACAATGAGTGGTTTCACCATAATTTTTACCACTTCTTGCATATCTTCGCTAGTCAAGCTATGGAAAACAACCTTTTCATCAATCCGGTTGATAAATTCCGGACGATAACTTTTCTTGAGCTCTTCCATCATCCGTTTTTCCATGCTTTCATGATCAAAGCGGGCATCACGCGCTCCAAAACCGACCGTCTTATCGTCCCGCAAACTTGTCGCACCAAGATTGCTGGTCATAATGATAATGGTATTAGAAAAATCCACCTTACGTCCCTTGCTGTCGGTCAGCACCCCGTCATCTAAGACTTGAAGAAGCACATTGAAAATATCAGGATGAGCTTTTTCCACCTCGTCAAAGAGGAGCACCGAATAAGGACGATTGCGAACTTTTTCAGTCAATTCGCCCCCTTCTTCATAACCGACATAACCTGGAGGCGCTCCATTGAGACGACTGGCAGCAAATTTCTCCATATATTCGGACATATCAAAACGAATCAGCGCTGACTCATCATCAAAGAGGACTTCTGCTAAAGCCTTAGCCAGCTCAGTTTTTCCAACCCCGGTTGGGCCCAAGAACATAAAGGAGCCAATTGGACGTTTGCTGGTGCGGATGCCAGATTGATTGCGCCGAATCGCTCGACTGATAGCAGAAATTGCTTCATTTTGCCCAATGACCCGTTTGTGCAGTTCCTTCTCTAAATGGAGATATTTCTTCGCATCTGTTTGCGTCAACTTTTGCACAGGAATCCCTGATAAACCGCTGAGTGTTGCCAAAATATCCTCATCTTTAACCTTTAGTTTGTAGACAATTGGCTGACTTTCTTTCTCCAACAAAGCGCCAACCTTTTTCCAATCGCCTGCCATTAAAGCCGTATCTGCTGCACTCAATTCTGCTTTTACATGATTTTGCGGGCCTTTATTTTGTACCGTTGCAGCAGCTTCATCTAACAAATCAATCGCCGAGTCAGGTAGATGTTTGCTTGTTAGATAACGATGAGCATACTTAACAGCTGTCTCAATCGCTGAATCTGTAATCACCACTTTGTGGTGTTCTTCATAGCTTTTCTTGAGCCCCTGTAAAATCGCAATACTATCAGCTACTGTCGGCTCTTCAATAGTAACCTTGGCAAATCGCCGTGAAAGAGCTGCGTCCTTTTCAATATATTTCTGGTACTCTTCTTGTGTCGTTGCGCCGACCGTTCTAAGTGTTCCTCTGGCCAAAGCTGGCTTGAGAATGTTCGCTGCATCCAACGTCGAGTCAATCCCGCTACCAGAACCCATAATGGTATGAAGCTCATCAATGAAAAGAATCACATGCCCGTCTGTTTCAATATCATTGATAATATTGTTCATCCGTTCTTCAAAATCACCACGAAAACGAGTTCCAGCTACCACATTCATCAAATCCAGCTCCAGAACTCTCATCTTTGCAAGCTCATTTGGCACCTGACCAGCAGCCACACGCTGTGCCAAACCAAGGGCCAATGCTGTCTTCCCAACTCCTGCATCTCCTACCAAAACTGGATTGTTTTTCGTCTTGCGACTTAGAATCTGAAGCATACGCGAAATTTCTTCATCACGCCCAACGACCGGTTCTAAAAGACCAGCACGAGCCATTTCGGTTAAATCACGGGTATAGTCTTCTAGCCCGCCGCTGGTAGAAGGAGGCATTCCCATCATATTGGCCATCGTTTGTTTCGCAGCAGCAGTATTTTTATTTAAGTGGCGAATAGCCTTTATATCTTCTTTACCCCAGCTAGCCTTATGCTCTAAGTTTTTCCGAAGATCAGTCATGCGCAAAACGCCTTCTTTATCCTCATAGCTAAAGCCTGTAAATTCAAGGAGACGTGCCGCCAAACTTCCTCGGTCAAACAGCATAGCTAACAACACATGCTCTGTCCCAAGATTCTTAGCATGCACAGCCTCTGCAATTCGCTCAGCTGTCAAAAACAACACTTTCATACGATGAGAAAATGGCCAAATGGTAAAGCTTCCCTCTTGTTGATAAATCTTTCCTGTGATATGAAAGGCTGCTTTCTCAAAATCATCAATTTCAAGCGGATAATCATTTAAAACAGAACCCGCAACACTATAAGGATTATTCGCCATGGCAATCAACAAATGCCAAGACTCCAAATAATCTGTTTCAAAATGGCTTGCTAGCAGTTGCGCCGACTCAATACTTTTTGTCAAAGCTTTTGAATATTTCATATATTAGTTTTTCCCTTTTCTATCAACTTGTTGTAAAATCTTCTTTAACATTCGCGCACGAATTCGTGCAGCATCTGTTCCCAATACTCTATCAGTTGCCGTCGCTAAAAGAAGGTTACCTTCTCTTTCCGTCATGATTTTTTCATCAAATAGTAGCTGAATAATATCTGTAAAAACCTGCTGACTGATCTGTTCACCAACTCTATGCAGCAAATCACAAAGCAGCTCATGATGATTAGAGAATTCAATCCGACCAATCCGAATGTAGCCGCCTCCACCACGCTTGCTTTCAACAACATAGCCACGACTTTCCGTAAAACGTGTCTTGATGACATAATTTATCTGACTTGGAACAACCTGAAAAACATCCGCAATTTCACTGCGCTTCAACTCTGCAATCCCAGCTTGAGCTAAAATTGCTTTGATATATTCCTCAATACTGTCTGACGTATTCTTATGGCTCATGACAACCCTTTCTTCCAGTTCTTTCTTTTGCTCCATAAATGAGCAACTGACATTGACTATCTTTGACTAATATTATACCGAAAATCTCTTATTTTTGAAAGAAAAAGACCTAAATGAAAAACTGAAAAGTCTGATTATTCAAGCAAGTGAAAAAGCTTATAGAATAGGAATAATTTGAGTGTAAACGCTTGCCTTTTAATTTTAAAGCGTTATAATATAGATGAAAATTTGACGATAATAATAACAGGAGGCCAAATGAATGAAAATGGATTGGTTCAAATATACACGTCATGTACTGGTTTGGTTGGTTTCAACTTTATTCTTTTTTACAGTTATTTCTGCTGATTATGTGGATGTCCAAGTCGTCCCGTTAGTCATCTGCTTATTTGCTCCATTTTTATTTGAACCGTCTTTAATAAACCCTAGAACAAAATGGACAATCGATTTAGCCATCATTGCTGTAAGTATCTGTGCTATTCTCTTTACACAAACATACCGAATCGCTTTTACCTACTCCGAAATTACCTATCTACTAATTTCTTTAATCGTTCTAATATTTGTAAACTCTGTGATTTCTCACAAGGGATTCACGAAAAAAATTGTAAAATAAAAGCAGACACTACTAGAAAAGGCTAGAGAGTTATATCAGCTCTCTAACCTTTTTATTTATGATTTAAACGCTAGCTATTGATTGCCTTAGTTTTGACCAAGAGCAGCAGCCATCGTAGCAGCTACTTCTGATTCAAAATCGTTGGCAGCTTTTTCAATACCGTCACCTACTTCAAAACGAGTGAAGCTTGCAATTGTCACACCTTGGCTTTCAAGAAATGCTTCAACAGTCTTGCTGTCGTCCATGATATAGACTTGCGCAAGTAATGTGTAAGCTTGGTCAACTTTTGTATTGTCCAGCATGAAGCGATCCATTTTACCAGGAATAATTTTGTCCCAGATTTTTTCTGGTTTACCTTCAGCTGCAAGACCAGCTTTGATGTCTTCTTCAGCTTGTGCAATCACTTCATCCGTCAATTGAAGTTTAGAACCAAATTTGTAGTGTGGAAGCGCTGGTTTACCAACCATTGCACGACTTTCGTTGTCTTGATCAATTTTGTGGTTCATTTGAGCCAATTCATCATGGATAAATTCTTCACTCAATTCTTTGTATGAAAGAACAGAAGGTTTCATAGCGGCAACGTGCATTGCCACGTGTTTTGCAAGATCTTCGTCACTGCCTGAAAGAACTGTGATAACACCGATACGTCCACCATTGTGTTGGTAAGCTCCAAATACTTGATCATCTGCTTTTTCAACAACTGCAAAACGACGGAATGAGATTTTTTCTCCGATTGTAGCAGTTGCACTAACATAAGCAGCTTCAAGTGTTTCACCTGAAGGCATTGTCAAAGCAAGAGCTTCTTCGTTGTTAGCTGGTTTGCCTTCTGCGATTACTTTAGCTGTTTCGTTTACCAATTCAACGAATTGAGCATTTTTTGCTACAAAGTCTGTTTCTGAGTTCACTTCAACGATAGCAGCAACATTGCCGTCTACATAGACACCCGTCAATCCTTCAGCAGCAACACGATCTGCTTTTTTAGCAGCTTTTGCCATACCTTTTTCACGAAGCAATTCAATTGCTTTTTCGATATCGCCATCTACTTCTACAAGTGCTTTTTTAGCGTCCATGACACCAGCACCAGATTTTTCGCGCAATTCTTTTACAAGCTTAGCTGTAATTTCTGCCATTTTGATCCTCCAATTAAGATATTACGATTTTATTTAATAAAAAGGGGGAGGGCTAGGCCCCGCCCCATAGGTTCGTTACTTGATTATTCGTTTGAGCCTTCGACAACTTCAACGATTTCTTCGATAGAATCTGCTTGTGAATCAGCTGCAGCTAATTCTGCTTCTACTGATTCAACGTTGTCTTCTCCTTGACGGCCTTCGATAATCGCATCAGCCATTTTCGCAGTGATTAACTTAACAGCACGAATAGCATCATCGTTAGCTGGGATAATCACATCAATGTCATCTGGATCTGTATTTGTATCCACCATCGCTACAACTGGAATACCTAATTTCTTAGCTTCTTTAACAGCGATTTGTTCTTTATGTGGATCCACAACATACATCACATCTGGAATACGTGGCATTTCTTCGATACCACCCAAGAATTTTTCAAGACGAGCGCGTTGTTTGTTAAGAAGAGCGACTTCTTTTTTAGGAAGAACATCAAAAATTCCGTCTTCTTCCATACGTTTGATTTCTTTCAAACGAGCAACACGTTTTTGAATCGTTTCCCAGTTTGTAAGTGTTCCACCCAACCAACGGTGGTTGATGTAGTATTGACCAGCACGTTCTGCTTCTTCTTTTACAGCATCAGCAGCTTGTTTTTTCGTACCAACAAACAAGATAACTGCATCATTAGCAGCTGCGTCACGCATAAAGTCGTATGCTTGATCTGCAAATTTTACAGTTTGTTGCAAGTCGATAACGTGGATACCGTTACGTTCTGTGAAGATATACTTCGACATCTTAGGGTTCCAGCGACGAGTTTGGTGACCAAAGTGTACACCAGCCTCAAGAAGTTGTTTCATTGAAATTACTGCCATGAGTAATGTCTCCTTTTTTGTTTTTTCCTCTCCCAGATTTCAACTCGCAAAACCACCCGTAGGCAACGGCTTCACAATTCATCTGAAATGAGTATTTGCCGATTACACGACATCTACTATCATATCAAAATTTCTTCCATTTTACAAGAGAATTTCTGTTTTTTCATGCCAAATGCACGAAGAAAATCATTCAAAATTTATAACCTTTGAAAAGGGGAAAGTTCTGACTTATCTTAATCGCTATAGTCCTTTAAGTAGGCTCTTAATTCTCGAATCATAGCTTGGCGGCCTTTGAACCGTTCATCGGCTAGTAAGCGCTCGTACTGCTCTTGTTTCTCTGGACTCAGTTGAGCTTGATAGCTCTTTAGCTGGTCTCGGAGAATCACCAATTCATCCAAATACAGTTCTTTTAGACTGAGCTTGTGACCAATCTCGCTCACTTCTTCATAAGCTTGACGGTCCAGCTTGCGCTTTTGGCTTTCTTGTTTGCGGAGGATGTCCTTGATGTGATTTCGAAACTTGGTCTTATAGTAAACATAGAGCTGACTTTCTGTCTCTACCAGCTGCGGATAGCGACTCACCAACTGATAGAGTACTAACATGCCCTCTTGGTCCCAATCGCTTAATTCCCACAGGTGGACATAATATTCCCTCCGACACTTCAGCACAATTCCTCTCACCTTGGCATATAACTCCTTGAACTCCATTTCCTTCTCCTTCCTTTTACTTACCTTTTAAGGATAGCATGAAGGAGAAACCTTTGGTTTTCTGGTAGCTATTCTACTCTTTTTGGTTTCTATTTCGTACTTCTTAATACACCTATCTATCTCTTCAGGTACTTTTACATACTTTTCAGCAGATAAAGTTAAAACTAGTAGCTGTGATAAATTCAGCATGATAATTCTATAAGTTCTGTAGTGAGTTACCGATTATGAAATTCTAAAAAACGCCTGCTTACGAAATTGTTTTTTTGTAAAAGCAATTTCGTAAACAAGCGTCTACGTTTCTTATCATAAGATGAGTGTTCCCGCTAGGAAAAATCCTAGCGGTAGACCAGAGCTAGACTAAGAGTAACATTACTCCATCATCATAACACTCAACAAAATTGATAAAAATTATACTAATTCAATGATTGCCATTGGAGCAGCATCACCACGACGTGGTTCAGTTTTAAGGATACGAGTATATCCACCGTTACGTTCTGCATAACGAGAAGCTAAATCAGAGAATAATTTTTGAAGAGCAGTAGTTGAAGTATACTTTTCTGTTTCTTCATCATAGTTTTCTGATGCAATTTCGTTACGAACAAAAGCTGCTGCTTGACGACGAGCATGCAAATCACCACGTTTACCCAAAGTAATCATTTTTTCAACTGTTTTACGGATTTCTTTAGCACGAGCTTCTGTTGTCACAATTGATTCGTTGATAATCAAGTCAGTGGTCAAGTCGCGAAGCATTGCTTTACGTTGTGAGCTAGTGCGTCCTAGTTTACGGTAAGCCATGTTTTCCTCCTTTATTTATCGTTTTTTAATCCAAGACCGAGATCAGCAAGTTTTACTTTCACTTCTTCAAGACTCTTACGTCCTAGATTTCTTACTTTCATCATTTCAGGTTCAGTTTTTTCTGTCAAATCAAATACAGTATTGATACCAGCACGTTTCAAACAGTTGTACGAACGAACTGACAAATCTAATTCTTCAATTGTACGATCCAACACACGATCATCTGAAACTTTTTCTGTTTCTTTCATCACATCAGTAGATTTTGCTACTTCAGTTAAGTTAGTAAACAGGTCTAAATGTTCCGTTAAAATGCGCGCAGAAAGCCCTAGGGCATCTTCTGGAATAATCGTCCCATCTGTCATGATTTCAAGAGTTAATTTATCAAAACCATCATTGCTACCAACGCGAGCTGGTTCAACTTGATAATTAACTTTTTTCACCGGCGTATAGATTGAATCTACCGCAAGCGTCCCTACTGGTGCATCATCTTTTTTATTTTCATCAGCTGGTACATAACCACGACCTGTATTTACGGTCATAATAGCTTTTAAGCTAGCACCTTCACCAATTGTAAAGAGATAATGATCAGGGTTTACAATTTCAATATCACTATCTGTCAAAATATCACCGGCAGTGATTTCTGCAGGACCTTCAACATCAAGCTCAATTGTCTTTTCGTCTTCGACGTAAGATTTTACAGCAATCCCTTTGACGTTCAAAATAATTTGCATGACGTCTTCACGGACACCTGGAACTGTATCAAACTCGTGTAGAACACCTTCGATATTGATAGATGTCACAGCAGCACCTGGTAGAGATGCAAGAAGTACACGGCGAAGTGAGTTCCCAAGCGTTGTACCATAACCACGTTCTAGTGGTTCTACTACAAATATGCCATAGTCTTTATTTTCATCAATTTTTGTTATATTTGGTTTTTCAAACTCAATCATTTAGTTACTCCCTCTTAAACGAAAAGCAGTGTAATGGTTTATGATTATACACGGCGACGTTTTGGAGGACGAGCACCATTGTGTGGCACAGGAGTCACATCACGAATAGCTGTTACTTCAAGACCAGCGGCAGCAAGCGCACGAATAGCTGACTCACGACCAGAACCTGGACCTTTAACAGTAACTTCAACTGATTTAAGACCGTGTTCTTGTGCAGACTTTGCAGCAGCTTCAGATGCCATTTGGGCAGCAAACGGTGTAGATTTACGAGAACCTTTAAATCCAAGAGCTCCGGCAGATGACCAAGCAATTGCGTTACCATGCACATCAGTAATCATAACAATAGTGTTGTTAAATGTAGCGTGAATATGAGCAATACCAGATTCGATATTTTTCTTCACACGACGTTTACGTGTTGGTTTAGCCAAGACTTTTTACCTCCTTATATTATTTTTTCTTACCAGCAATCGCAACAGCTTTACCTTTACGAGTGCGAGCGTTGTTCTTAGTGTTTTGTCCACGTACAGGAAGTCCACGACGATGACGGATTCCACGATATGAACCAATTTCCATCAAACGTTTGATGTTTAAGTTTACTTCACGACGAAGGTCGCCTTCAACTTTGATGGCATCCACTTCACGACGGATAGCGTCTTCTTGATCAGATGTTAAATCTTTCACACGAATATCTTCTGAAACTCCAGCAGCTGCTAAAATTTTCTTAGATGTTGGAAGACCAATACCGTATACATAAGTCAGTGAAACAACTACACGTTTGTCATTTGGAATATCAACTCCAGCAATACGAGCCATTTTTTCTCCTTTCTATTATCCTTGACGTTGTTTGTGTTTTGGATTTGCTGGGCAAATCACCATAACACGACCATTACGACGAATAACTTTGCAGTATTCGCAAATTGGTTTGACCGATGGTCTTACTTTCATTTCTTATCCCTCCAAGTATTTCGATTATTTAAAGCGGTAAGTGATCCGTCCACGTGTCAAATCATAAGGACTCATCTCGACAGTAACACGGTCTCCCGCTAAAATACGAATATAGTTTTTACGAATTTTACCAGAAACTGTTGCTAAAATCTGATGTCCATTTTCAAGTTCAACCGTAAACATTGCATTCGGCATTGTATCAACTACTTTGCCTTCAACTTCAATCACATCGTCTTTTGCCACGCAAAAGCACCCCCTAAATTTCGATTCATTCCTCTGAGCACAGAGGTAACAATTATAAGTCAGACTAATTCATTGTATCACTACTTGTCAAATATTGCAAGTGTAAAAAACGCTTTTATTTTAACTTTAACAAGACTTTTTCAATGTCTTTAAATACATCATCAATCTCTTGATTTCCTTGAATATCATAAACCAAGCTTTGAGAACGATAGTGCTCAATAATTGGTGCTCCTTGAGCGATATTGACATCTAAACGGCGCTTCACGGTTTCTGGTTTATCATCCTCACGTTGGTAATAATCCTCTTCATTATAATCTGCTGGTGGATTGAAGACTTTATGAAAAGTTTCTCCCGTTTTTTTGTGAATAATCCGTCCGCTCAAGCGCTCTAGCAAGCTGTTAGGATCCACTTCGATATTGACAACCCCATCCAAAGCAAGACCAAGTTCAGCAAGTGTCTGATCCAGTGCGTGGGCTTGCTCAATGGTGCGTGGGTAGCCATCTAATAAAAAGCCTTTTTCTTTAATATCATCTTGTGCTAAACGTTCTTTGACAATTCCATTGGTCACTTCATCTGGCACTAATTCACCTTTGTCAATATATGATTTCGCAAGCACACCCATTTCAGTTTGGTTGGCCATGGCTGCACGAAACATATCCCCTGTTGAGATATGCGCAACACCAAATTCCTCCACGATTTTGGCCGCTTGAGTCCCCTTGCCTGCACCTGGCAAGCCCATAATCAAAAGATTCATGATCCATCTCCTTTTTTGTTTTTAAATAAATCTATTACAAATTCTTAGTAAACTTGTTTAAAAACAAAATAGAAAGAGTGGGACAGACTTCAGAAAATCTATGATTTTCGATTTGCTCTCCCACCCCGCAACATAGTTGATTTAGGATGAAAACAAAAGCTCATTTTCATCATCAACCACTGCGTTCGTACTTTAACGCAAATTGCTTTTAAAGTATAGAATATCTTTCTTTACTCTGTTTCTATTCTGTTGTATTCATAAAGCCAGTATATTTTCTCTTCAGAAGGTAGCCTTCAAGCTGTTTCATTCCTTCAATACCAGTTGCAATAATAATCAGCAAACTAGTACCACCTAAAGCAACAGCATCTGTCAATCCAAACAAATCTTTTGCTAAAATCGGTAAAATCGAAATAAAGCCTAAGAAAAGTGAACCAACTGTTGCTAAGCGACGAAGCAACTTAGACATATATTCTTCTGTTCCTTTACCAGGACGTACACCATGAATATAGGCACCACTCTTTTGCAAATTCTCTGCAGTTTTCTCTGGATTGATTTGTACAAATGTATAGAAAAATGTAAACAAAATAATCAAGAGTGCGTACATCACAATTCCGCTTGCGGTTGTTGTTGCAAACAAGGACTGGGCCACTCGAACCCATTGTGCATTATGACCTGTAGCTGTCAAAAATTGGAAAATAGCTGCAGGTGCGGCAGTAATCGAACTTGCAAAGATAACCGGAATAACACCCGCCGGATTGACCTTCAAAGGAAGGTATGAGCTAGAAGGCGCACCTTGCGCAATCTTTGTATACTGGATTGGAATTTTGTATTCTGCTTGTTGAACGAAGGTTGTAAAGTAAACAATGAGTAAAACAGCTATAATCAGAATAGTAACAAAAATGATAGATGAAGTAATACGGCTGCTTGGTACATTGACAAAGTAGTCTACATATATACTCTTAATCATTCCTGGAATTGCTGCTACGATACCTGCAAAGATAATCATAGAAACACCGTTACCATAGCCTTTATCTGTAATTTGTTCCCCTAACCAAGTCACAATCATAGAACCCGTCGTTAACAGAAAACCAATTAACAAATAGGTCTGCCAATTAGGTGTTGCCACCAACTTAGCACTAGATAAGGTATGGAAGCCTGCTGTAATACCGATAGATTGAACAAACGCCAAGACTAAGGCAATATAGCGCGTTGCTTGATTTAACTTTCTTCGTCCAACTTCACCTTGCTTGCCCCATTCTACAAACTTAGGTAAAATATCCATTTGTAGCAATTGAACAACAATAGAGGCGGTAATATACGGACTAACTCCCAATGCAAATACTGAGAAATTTCGCAAAGCATTACCTGACACAAGGCTGAGCATGTTTAGAAATGAAAGCCCGTTAAGAGCTTCCAAGCTTTTTGCATTAACACCTGGAACAGTAATCGTCGTACCAATTCGAAATACTAATACAATAAAAATTGTAAAGAGAATTTTTGAACGAACCTGTTTGATTTTTAATGCATCTTTTAATAGTTTAAAAAACATAGGTCACCTCGCTTAGATGACTTCCACTGAACCACCTTTAGCAGTGATAGCTTCTTCGGCTGATTTAGAGAATTTAGCTGCCTTCACAGTCAATTTCTTTGTCAATTCGCCGTTACCAAGAATCTTAACACCAGATTTTTCAGCTTTTACAATCCCTGCTTCAATAAGGACAACTGGAGTTACTTCTGCCCCGTCTTCAAAAACATTCAATTGATCAAGATTTACAATTGCATATTCTTTACGATTGATGTTCAAGAAACCACGTTTTGGCATGCGACGGAACAATGGTGTTTGTCCACCTTCAAAACCAAGACGAACTTTACCACCACTACGAGCTTTTTGACCTTTTTGACCACGTCCAGCTGTTTTACCATTACCAGATGAAGTACCACGACCAACACGGTTACGGACTTTACGAGAACCTGTAGCAGGTTGTAATTCATGAAGTTTCATTATATTTTTTCTCCTCTTTTGTAAAATGCTAGCGCTTATACTGAGAAAAAGGTGTCCTCAGTATAAACTCGCCTATACATATATTTAGTTTAAGGGGCTGAGAAAATCCTCTCATCCCCTAGTTTATTTCAATTTAAAGTTTTGTTAGCAAAATGATTACTTACTTAACTTCTTCAACAGTTACCAAGTGTGATACTGCTGTAATCATACCACGAACAGCAGCATTATCTTCTTTGATAACTGAGCTATTTAATTTGCCAAGTCCAAGTGCTACAACAGTTTTACGTTGTGACGGAATGCGTCCGATTGGAGACTTTGTCAAAGTAATTTTAATTTGAGCCATGTGAATCTCCTTTCTTATGCTAAGTCAGAAACTGAAATACCACGAAGGGCAGCAACTTCTTCAGCGCGTTTTAATTGTTTCAAACCTTCAACAGTTGCGCGAACGATGTTGATTGGAGTGTTAGAACCAAGTGATTTAGATGTTACATCTGCTACACCTGCCAATTCGATGACGGCACGAACAGCACCACCAGCAGCCACTCCAGCACCTTCTACAGCTGGTTTCAACAAGACACGAGCTCCACCAAATTCAGATGTTACTTCGTGAGGAATTGTTGTGCCAACCATTGGTACTTCAATTAGGTTTTTCTTTGCATCTTCAACGGCTTTGCGAATTGCTTCTGGTACTTCTTGAGCTTTACCAGTACCAAAACCAACACGACCATTACGGTCACCAACAACTACAAGAGCCGCAAAACGAAGACGACGTCCACCTTTAACAACTTTTGTAACACGGTTAATCGCAACTACGCGTTCTTCAAGTTCAACTGCATTGTCTTTAAATGCCATTTTTTAGTGTCCTCCCTATTAGAATTTCAATCCGTTTTCACGAGCTGCATCAGCCAAAGCTTTTACACGTCCGTGATATAGATATCCACCGCGGTCAAACACCACTTCAGTAATACCTTTAGCAACTGCACGTTCAGCAACAAGTTTGCCGACAACAACGGCTTGTTCAGTTTTAGTTCCTTTTGAAACTTCTTTGTCAAGAGTTGAAGCGCTTGCGAGCGTTACACCCGCTACGTCATCAATTACTTGAGCGTAGATGCCTGTATTAGAACGGAATACGTTCAAACGTGGGCGATCAGCAGTTCCAGAGAGTTTTCCGCGAACGCGACGATGGCGTTTTTGGCGGACTTTATTTTTATCTGGTTTCGAAATCACAATTTTCACCTCTTAATTTTATTGTGTGCCTAAGCACAAAGTTGGAAATAAATATCTTGGTTGAAAAACAACCTTATAACATTATTTACCAGTTTTACCTTCTTTACGGCGAACGAATTCACCAACGTAGCGGATACCTTTCCCTTTATATGGTTCAGGAGCACGCAAGCTACGGATATAAGCAGCAGTTTGTCCAACTACTTCTTTTGAGATTCCGTTCACAACAATAGTCGTTGGATTTGGAAGTTCAAAAGTAATACCTTCAGGAGCTTCCACTTCATCTGGATGAGATTTACCAACTGAAAGTACCAATTTTTTTCCTTGAAGTTGAGCACGGTATCCAACCCCACGCATTTCAAGTTCTTTCTTGAATCCTTCTGATACACCATGAACCATGTTGTTCAAAAGAGCACGAGTTGTTCCGTGGATTGTTTTCATTTCTTTTGTATCGTTTGGACGGTGAAGAGTTACTTCAGTTCCTTCCACACGAATATCAATATCTTTAGAGAACGTACGAGTGAGTTCTCCTTTAGGCCCTTTTACAGTTACGACATTGTCTTTGTTTGTCAATTCGACACCAGCAGGCAATACGATAACTTTATTACCAATACGTGACATGTTATTTTTTCTCCTGTTAAATTGTCAGGTCGTCCGAGGACGGCCAGTTTTCACGGGGCAACTATCATAGCAGTTTGTATGATAGTTCTAACGTTTTATTCAAATATATCATTCAAATCAGTTTTGCCAATCTGAACACGAGCTACGGCCTGTGTGGAAAAGATAAATCTATCTTGAATGTGAGCATTCATCGCTAGATTTCCTATTTTCACTTTGTCCGTCACGCTCTTTGTATCATGCAATTACCAAACGTAGGCGATTACTTCCCCACCAACATTCTTTTGGCGTGCTTCTTTGTCAGTCAACAAGCCTTCAGATGTTGAGATAATCGCAATTCCAAGTCCATTCAAGACTTTTGGAAGATCTTCACATTTTTTGTAAACACGAAGTCCTGGTGTTGAAACACGTTTCAAACCAGTGATAACTTTTTCACCGTTTTGACCGTATTTAAGGAATACACGAATAACACCTTGTTTATCATCTTCAATGTACTCAACGTTCTTCACAAAACCTTCGCGTTTAAGGATTTCAGCAATCCCTTTTTTGATATTTGATGCAGGTACTTCTAGCACTTCATGTTTTGCTTGATTCGCATTACGAATACGTGTCAAAAAGTCTGCAATTGGGTCAGTCATAACCATTTTATTTTTCTCCTCTTACTAGTAGTTTGATAATTCACTTGCTAGTTAATGATTGAGCTAGGCTCATAAGTTTTGTTTATAGATTTCATTTCCTAGATAAGTCTAGGCATTCGCTCGTAGGCATAACTTGAGTTAAGTAAGAGCGAATAACAACGACTCATGACGAAAAGGAAACTATAATTACCAAGAAGCTTTGGTAACGCCCGGAATTTGTCCTTTGTATGCCAATTCACGGAAGCAAACACGGCAAAGTTTAAACTTGCGGTAAACTGAATGTGGACGACCACAACGTTCGCAACGAGTGTAAGCTTGCGTAGAGAACTTCGCAGGGCGTTTGTTCTTAGCAATCATTGATTTTTTAGCCAATTTATTTACCTCCTAGATTATTTTGCAAAAGGCATTCCAAGGCCTGTAAGCAATTCACGTGATTCTTCATCCGTGTTAGCAGTTGTTACAATAACAATGTCAAGACCGCGAGTCTTGTCAACATCATCAAAGTTGATTTCTGGGAAAATCAATTGTTCTTTCACACCAAGTGTGTAGTTCCCGCGTCCATCAAATGATTTTGTTGGAACACCGTGGAAGTCACGAACACGTGGAAGTGATACAGTAACCAATTTATCCAAGAATTCATACATGCGTTCACCACGAAGAGTTACCTTAGCACCGATCGCTACACCTTCACGAAGACGGAAGCCGGCGATAGATTTTTTAGCTTTAGTGATAAGTGGTTTTTGACCTGAGATAAGAGCAAGCTCTTCAGCAGCTTTTTCAAGATTTTTAGCATTTGAAACAGCGTCACCAACACCCATGTTCAAAACGATTTTATCCACTTTTGGCACAGCCATAACAGATGAGTAGTTAAACTTTTCAGTCAAAGCAGGAACTACTTCATTAAGATATTTTTCTTTTAAACGATTAGCCATTATACTTCTCCTTTCCTTCGTGATTAGTCAAGCACTTCGCCTGATTTTTTATTGTAACGAATTTTTTTGCCATCTACAAACTTGTAGCCAACACGTCCTGCAACACCATTTTTGTCCAACACTTGAACATTAGACACATGGATTGGTGCTTCTTTTTCTACGATAGCACCTTGAGGGTTTTCGTTATTAGGTTTTTGGTGTTTCTTGATGATATTTACACCTTCAACAACAACTTTATTTACTTTTGGAAGTGCGGCAACGACTTTGGCTTCAACACCTTTGTCTTTACCAGCAATCACGCGAACTTTGTCGCCAGTTTTTACAAACATTGGTTTCTCCTTTGATTTCTTACGCCCTGAAGGGCACCCTATCTGTCGAAGATAGGGGACTTAGTTTGTTTTTGATTAAAGTACTTCTGGAGCAAGTGAAACGATCTTCATGAATCCACCTTCACGCAATTCACGTGCAACTGGACCAAAGATACGTGTTCCGCGAGGAGTTTTATCATCACGGATAATCACTGCAGCATTTTCGTCAAATTTGATGTATGAACCATCTTTGCGACGAGCACCTGATTTAGTACGAACGATAACCGCTTTTACAACGTCACCTTTTTTAACCGCACCACCAGGAGTAGCTTGTTTTACAGATGCAACGATGACATCACCAATGCTAGCGAATTTACGCTTTGAACCACCAAGAACTTTGATTGTCAAGATTTCGCGGGCACCGCTGTTGTCAGCAACTTTCAAACGAGTTTCTGTTTGAATCATTTAAGTTTTCTCCTTTCTGGTTTGATTAGATGATAACTGCTTCTTCTACAACTTCTACAAGACGGAAGCGTTTTGTAGCTGAAAGCGGACGAGTTTCCATGATACGAACAATATCGCCTTCTTTAGCGATGTTATTTTCATCATGCGCTTTGTATTTTTTAGAGTAGTTAATACGCTTACCATAGACTGGGTGGTTACGTTTTGTTTCAACTACAACTGTGATTGTTTTATCCATCTTGTCAGAAACGACGCGTCCAACAAGCGTTTTACGTTGATTACGTTCCATTTTAGAATTTCTCCTTTCCCAAGTCTATTATTTCATTTCTGATTGAACAGTTTTGATACGAGCGATTTGCTTTTTCACTTCTTTCAAGCGTGCAGTTTGTTCTAATTGACCTGTTGCTGCTTGGAAACGAAGATCAAACAATTCTTTCTTCAATTCTCTTTCACGCTTCGCGAGTTCTTCTTGAGAAAGACCACGAAGTTCTTTAACAAATTCTTTTACTTCATTAAGTTTCATGCCTTCTCCTTATTCAGCTTCACGTTTCACGAATTTTGTTTTAACTGGTAATTTGTGGCTTGCAAGGCGAAGCGCTTCACGAGCAACTTCCTCAGGCACACCAGCGATTTCAAACATCACTTTACCACGTTTAACTGGCGCAACCCAACCTTCTGGAGCACCTTTCCCAGATCCCATACGAACCCCGATAGCTTTGGCAGTGTATGATTTGTGTGGGAAAATTTTAATCCAAACTTTACCACCACGTTTCATGTAACGCGTCATAGCGATACGAGCAGCTTCGATTTGGCGGTTTGTGATCCAATGGCTAGTAGTTGCTTGAAGACCATATTCTCCAAATGCCACTTCCTTACCACCTTTAGCTTCACCGCGCATTTTACCACGAAATTCGCGACGGTGTTTAACACGTTTAGGTACTAACATTGGTTATTTACCTCCTTTAGTGTTTTTACGAGCTGGAAGAACTTCTCCGCGGTAAATCCAGACTTTAACACCAAGTTTACCGTAAGTAGTATCTGCTTCTTCCCAAGCGTAATCAATATCTGCACGAAGCGTATGAAGCGGAACAGTTCCTTCAGAATACCCTTCACTACGAGCGATATCAGCACCGTTCAAGCGGCCAGATACTTGAGTTTTAATTCCTTTAGCTCCCGCACGCATGGTACGTTGGATTGCTTGTTTTTGAGCACGACGGAAAGCAACACGTTGTTCTAATTGGCGAGCAATTCCTTCACCAACAAGATGAGCATCCAAATCTGGTGATTTGATTTCAATGATGTTGATGTGGACTTGCTTACTAGTCAATTTGTTAAGCTTTGCACGAAGTGCATCAACGTTTGCTCCACCTTTACCGATAACCATACCTGGTTTAGCAGTGTGAAGAGAAACGTTTACTTTATTTACTGCGCGTTCGATTTCAATAGTTGAAACAGCTGCGTCAGCTAATTCTTTTTGAACGAATTTACGGATTGCAAGATCTTCATGAAGGTAATCCGCGTATTCTTTTTCAGCATACCATTTGGCATCCCAGTCACGGATGATACCGACACGCATACCTATTGGATGTACTTTTTGACCCACGATTTTACCTCCTTATTTTTCTGCAACGACCACTGTGATGTGGCTAGTGCGTTTGTTGATTGGTGAAGCTGAACCTTTTGCACGTGGACGGAAACGTTTCATTGTTGGTCCTTCGTTTGCGTAAGCTTCAGATACTACCAAGTTTGCTTTTTCCAAACCAAAGTTGTTTTCTGCATTAGCGATTGCTGAGTTCAACACTTTTTCGATAATGCCAGCAGCTTTGTTTGGTGTGAATTTCAAGATTGCGATTGCGTCAGCGACGTCTTTCCCGCGGATATTGTCAAGAACTAGACGAGATTTACGAGGTGAAACGCGCACTGTACGAGCCATTGCTTTAGCTGAAGTGATTTCTGCCATGTTTTTCTCCTCTCTTATCTACGTGTTTTCTTGTCGTCAGCAGCGTGACCTTTGTAAGTACGAGTTGGTGCAAATTCACCAAGCTTGTGCCCTACCATGTCTTCTTGGATGTAAACAGGAACATGTTTACGTCCATCATAAACTGCAATTGTATATCCGATAAAACTTGGGAAAATCGTTGAACGACGTGACCAAGTTTTGATGACTTTTTTCTTTTCGTCGTTGGCTTGAGCTTCAACTTTTTTCATCAAATGCTCATCGACGAAAGGTCCTTTTTTAAGACTGCGTCCCATTTTTATGTTTTCTCCTTTAAAATATGTACCACAACGGCTTGCACTGACAATCAGCGCTACCGAGCTGGCGGAATTTTGCGAGTTAGCTCGCTAATTATAAGTATGTAACAACTCACGAGGGGCAGTGGTTGATTGCTAGTTAGCTATAGCTACCAGCCTTGCTACACATCTAATCAACTTTGCCAAGGTTTCGCAATGAAGTTTGGTAACTAATCCGCCAAACTTCTGCTCAGCCGCCTATTTCTCGTTGCGACGACGAATAATAAGTTTGTCGGATTTCGCTTTCTTGTTACGAGTTTTAAGTCCAAGAGCAGGTTTGCCCCATGGAGTAGATGGTGCTTTACGACCAACTGGTGCTTTACCTTCACCACCACCGTGTGGGTGATCGTTCGGGTTCATTACAGAACCGCGGACTGTTGGGCGGATGCCTTTCCAGCGGCTGCGTCCAGCCTTACCAAGGTTAACCAATCCATGTTGTTCATTTCCAACAACACCGACAGTTGCACGGCAAGTTCCAAGGATCATGCGAACTTCGCCTGATTGCAAACGAACAAGAACATATTTGCCTTCTTGACCGAGCACTTGAGCAGAAGCTCCAGCAGCACGTACTAATTCACCACCATGTCCTGGTTTCAATTCAATATTATGAATCAATGTACCAACTGGGATATTAGCAAGTGGAAGAGCATTTCCGACTTTAATATCCGCTTCTGGTCCAGAAACGATGCGTTGACCGACTTCAAGACCTTTAGGAGCGATGATATAAGCTTTCACACCGTCAGTATAATGTACAAGAGCGATGTTTGCTGAACGATTTGGATCGTATTCAATTGTTTTAACAACTGCTTCAACACCGTCTTTGTTACGTTTGAAGTCAATCAAACGGTAATGGCGTTTGTGTCCACCGCCTTGGTGACGAACAGTGATACGACCGTTGTTGTTACGACCAGCTTTGTTGTTCAAAGAAACAAGCAAAGTTTTTTCTGGAGTGCTCGTTGTGATTTCGGCAAAATCCAAAGAAGTCATATTACGGCGACCATTTGTAGTTGGTTTATAAACTCTGATTCCCACGATATTTCCTCCTTAGATTATTCTGCTTCAGCACCAAACAACTCGATTGCTTTAGAATCAGCTGTAAGAGTGATGATAGCTTTTTTAGTTTTATTTGTAAAACCAGTATAACGCCCTACACGTTTTGATTTTGGTTTTACATTGATTGTGTTCACATTTGCAACCTTCACTCCGTCAAAAGCAGCTTCAACCGCTTGTTTAATCAAAAGTTTATGAGCGCGAGTGTCCACTTCAAATACGTATTTGCCTTCTTCAAGAAGAGCCATTGTGCTTTCTGTGATGATAGGCTTTTTGATTACGTCATACAAATTCATTATGCAAGAACCTCCTCGATTGTAGAGATAGCTTCTTTAGTAACAAGAAGTTTGTCGCTATTTACGATATCAAGAACACTTGCAGTTGTTGCTGTTGCAACTTTCACATTTGGAAGGTTACGTGCTGAAAGTGCAGCAAATTCGTTTCCTTCTTCAAGAATTACAAGTACTTTTGAATCAATGCTAAGTGCAGCAAGTACTTTCGCAAACTCAGCAGTCTTTGGAGCTGTAAATGAAAGGCTGTCTACAGCTACGAATTTGTCCTCAGCAACTTTTTCAGAATAAACTGATTTAAGTGCCAATCTACGAACTTTTTGTGGAAGTTTGTAGGCGTATGAACGAGGAGTTGGACCAAATACGGTACCACCACCACGCCATTGTGGAGAGCGGATAGAACCTTGACGCGCACGTCCAGTTCCTTTTTGACGCCATGGTTTGCGTCCGCCACCTGATACTGCAGAGCGGTTTTTAACAGCGTGAGTTCCTTGACGAAGGCTTGCACGTTGACTGATAACAACATCAAATACAACTGATTCATTTGGCTCAATACCAAATACTGCATCGTTAAGAACTACTTCACCAGCTTCTTTACCAGTTTGGTCAAATAATTTTACGTTTGCCATTGTGACTGATTTCCCCTTTCTTTATTATTTACCAGCTTTAACTGCTGACTTGATAGTGATAAGAGATTTCTTAGCACCAGGCACGTTACCTTTGATGAGGATAACGTTTTTCTCTGGAACAACTTGTGCGATTTCAAGGTTTTGAATCGTTACACGGTTGCCACCCATGCGTCCTGCCAAGTGTTTGTTTTTGAAAACACGGTTAGGCGCAACTGGTCCCATAGAACCAGGACGACGGTGATAACGAGAACCGTGAGCCATTGGACCACGTGATTGGCCGTGGCGTTTGATAACACCTTGGAAACCTTTACCTTTTGAAGTTCCTGTTACATCAACAACATCGCCAGCTTCGAATGTATCCACTGTGATTTCTGCACCGACCTCTAAGCCTTCAATGTTTTTGAATTCACGAATGAAGCGCTTAGGAGCCGTGTTAGCTTTCGCTACATGTCCTTTAGCAGGTTTGTTGCTCAATACATCACGAAGGTCGTCAAAACCGACTTGAACAGCGTTATAACCATCTGTTTCAACTGTTTTTACTTGAAGAACCACGTTTGGTGTTGCTTCAACAACAGTTACAGGGATCAATTCGCCAGCTTCAGTGAAGATTTGAGTCATTCCCACTTTTTTCCCTAAGATTCCTTTTGTCATGAGAAAATGTTTCCTTTTCTATATTTTTTCAAAAAGTTTTTAACGAGCGTTTTTTATGCTCAAGATTAAGATATTAAGGGCGTTAAGAGAGTCTGGCAAAAATAGGAAACTGACGCAGTGTTCGACAAACACTAGGAAGTTTATCTTTTTTGCAGAGCTCTTAGCCCGTATTCAGTTAAATCCGAATACTTTTATCTTGCATCTGATTAAAGTTTGATTTCCACGTTCACACCACTTGGAAGATCCAACTTCATCAAAGCATCAACTGTTTTTTGAGTTGGGTTGATGATGTCAATCAAGCGTTTGTGTGTACGCATTTCAAATTGTTCGCGAGAATCTTTGTATTTATGAGTCGCACGAATGATTGTGTAGAGGCTACGCTCAGTTGGAAGTGGGATTGGTCCTGCAACTTCTGCACCTGTACGAGTAGCAGTTTCTACGATTTTTGCAGCCGCTGTATCAAGTGTACGGTGTTCGTACGCTTTCAAACGGATACGGATTTTTTTGTTTGCCATCTTTTTCTCCTTTTCGTCTATTTAAGATAATAGGCTAGCTCCACAAGAAAACCGAGACGCCATTGCGTGGCAATGCAACCGAGCGTGTCGCAACCTCTTGCATCAAAGCTACAGACTGTTTTTTCACAGCACCATAATAGAATAACACAAAGATTCACTGATTGCAAGGGATTTGATAATTTTTTTGAGATTTCTTTGACAAAAAGAGACTTTACAAGGCAAAAAACGAATTTAGCTCGGCGAAGGATAAAAAACAAGAGAAGACTTACTAATTTCTCTTGTTCATATTTTCTAAATAATGAGTATTGAATATTATTTTTTGTCTTGCTTTATTGGTACTATTGAAACACCCCAAGCAACAATCGCTCCGTAGATAGTGGATAACAGTCTATTTGCTACGTAGAGCAAGTCTCCTTTTCCCATAATCGCAACAATCAGTAATGTTAAAACTGCAATTCTCGCTAAGAAAGGAGGTAAGGCAACCGATTTGCTAACATATAGAGTTCCAAGAATAGCTAACATTAACAGACAGAACAATGTTATCTTACTTGGGATGAAATGATAACAGCAAATCAAAAGAACAGCCGCTAAACCACCTACCAGCATTGCTAGAATCCGATAATATTCACTTTTTTGCTTGCCAGCCCCTCTTCCTGTACACACAGCAAAGCCGAAAAAGAAGCCGGTAAAATACCTAAAAAAGGAATAAGTCAGGCACTTACAATACAAAACATAACTGAGACAACGATTTTAAAATCGAGTGAATTTAATTTCATTTTTTTATCTCCTTGATTATTTGTTCTAATTGTAACACTAAACCAATCAATACAAAAACACCACTAACATAATGTAGTGGCATTTGGGAGATTATGAAAAAGAAAAGTTTTAGGATAAATATAGAATAACTTTTCAACCTTAAAACTAGCTTAACGTAACTTTATCTTTTAAAATAGAGATTTTTTAACTTTAAAAGTATTTCCCGATTGACAAATCAATATATCTGCAAGGTCGTGATAAGGTCTATAATAACGCTCATATTGCTCACGACGCGCTTGGTGCGTTCTCTCAATCCACTCAGGCTGCCGATTACGTACTGCTACATCACGGGACAAGCGGCGATCTAATTCCGTCGCTGCATCGGTGTAAAAACAAATGGACAAATCAAACAACTCTTTCGGCAGAAAAGCAACTGACATGCCTTCCACAATTAGAATTGATTTTTCCACTGAAAGTCGTTGACTTGGTGCCCAAGGTTGATCAATCGTCACTATATCACAGCCAGATTGCAAGGCTCTTATATCACGTTTCAAGCTCTTCAATTCATGAACCACTGGAAGACAGGCTGTCACTTTTTGCTCTGGAAATTCTCTAACTGCCAGCAAGTCACGATATTCCCCGTCTATTATATAAGGATCAGCCGCAAGCAGATTAACTCGCTCTCGCCCCAGACTTTCTACTAAACGTTTGGCAAAAGTAGATTTTCCAGAAGCACCGTGACCGTAAATCGCTAGCGTATGTTTTTTCCCATCCAGCAAATAATTCTTGACTACTTCTACTAACGACCTCTCACCTTGATTCATCTAGAAATTCCTCTTTGAATGATTGTAGCCATAGCGCTCGATGAAATCTTCACGAAATTCAAGCAAATTGTCATCTAGAATGGCTTGGCGGACATTTTTCATCAGATTGATGAGGAAATAGAGATTGTGATAGCTAGTCAGGCGGAGTCCAAAGGTTTCATCAGCCTTGAGCAAATGACGAAGATAAGCGCGCGTATAGTTTTTGCAGGTGTAGCAATCACAGTTATGATCTAGCGGTGTGAAATCCTCTGCAAATTGAGCATTTTTCACGACCAAACGCCCCTCACTGGTCATGCAGGTACCATTTCTGGCAATTCGTGTCGGCAGCACGCAGTCAAACATATCCACACCACGTATTACCCCGTCAATCAGGCTGTCTGGTGCTCCTACTCCCATGAGATAGCGAGGCTTGTTTTCAGGCAGCATCGGAGTTGTAAAGTCCAATACTGCATTCATCTCTTCGTGAGATTCACCTACAGCTAAACCACCAATAGAATAGCCTGGAAAATCCATGCTGACCAAGTCTTGAGCAGATTGGCGACGCAAATCTTCAAAGCCAGCACCCTGAACAATCCCAAAGAGACCTTGGTCCTGGGGACGGTGGTGTGCCTTGAGGCCACGCTCTGCCCAACGGCTAGTCCGCTCAATGGACTTCTTAACATAGTCATAAGGTTGGTAGAACTGCGGGCACTCATCAAAAGACATCATGATATCACTGCCTAGATTGTTTTGAATAGAAATAGCCTTTTCTGGAGAGAGGAACATTTTTGCGCCGTTCAGGTGATTCTTAAAAGTCACCCCTTCTTCGGTGATGTTGCGGCTGTCTGCCAGAGAATATACCTGAAAACCACCGCTATCTGTCAGAATAGCCTGATCCCAGTTCATAAATTTATGAAGACCTCCAGCACGTGCAATCAGCTCATCTCCCGGCCGCAACCAGAGATGGTAAGTATTGGATAAAATAATCCCCGAACCCATTTCTTTGAGCTCTTCTGGAGACTGCGTTTTTACAGTTGCCTGAGTTCCCACGGGCATAAACATGGGAGTTTGAAAAGTGCCATGCGGCGTGATAATTTCTCCCAAACGAGCACCTGTGTGCTTTTCTTTTTTAATCAAACGATACTGAATCGGTGAATCTGACATTTTTACCTCCGATACTGGGAAAAACAGTCCCAGATCTTCATTCTATAGTGTGTGAGTTTCATTTGCTCACAACATCCTGTATGATTTTATCAAAAAAAAGAAGAAAGATAAAGTAGATAAAAACTTTTCTTTCTCTTAGAAGAATATGGTATAATATTTTTCAATATAGGAGGCAAATATGAACTTAAGTGAATTGCGAGCAGAGGCTCGTCATATCCAACGGCAAACAAAAGGAATCTCTGCCCTCTTTTTAGTGCCGATTGTAACAGCAATTATTTCCGTTATTTACAATTATTCTTCAGATAACTTGTCTAATAACATCTTACAATATGGCATCAAAAATACAGTTATCCACGGAATCAATCGTTCCTTTTTCCCAATCATAATTAGTTTTATTGTATCTTTCTTTTTAACAGCTGCTTTTTGGACCTTACTTGAAGTCGTTCGCGGAAAACGACAAGAGATACATTTTATAGATTCAGTTCGGACTTTTGATAGTAAAGTAATTGGTCCTGTTTTCAGAACACTTTTGCTCAAACGCGTATTACTATTTCTGTGGAATGTTTTCGTCTGGATTGGAAGCGGCATGATGATTCTAGCTAGTTTTAACGTCATAAAACTCCTACCCAATTCTCAAGCTCTCTCACAAAATACTGCACTTCAGACAACTGTTGGGACATTGTTACTTTATATTCTCATCGGTTTTATTTTGATGGTAATCGGTATTATTATTGCACTTCCTCAATATTACGCTTATTCGCAAGTAGAATTTATTCTTTGTGACACATTAGAAAACCAGAGCTATGAGAGCGCCTTTAAAATTATTCGTACAAGCCGCCAGATGATGAAAGGATATAAAGGCAAGCGATTTGTACTTGATTTAACCTTTATTGGCTGGTACTTGCTAACTGCTATTACTTTGGGGATCGCATCTATTTATGTCTATCCCTACGTTTATACAGCTCAAACTCTTTTCTATGAAGCTGTGCTAAAGGAACAAGATCAGACTCCAATTTTTTATTAATTTCTTGCGTAAAACAATTGGCAATCCAACAAAAGACTTGAACGAACTGTTCGGGTCTTTTGAGTTATATCCATTTTTCGTAAAGTGATTCAGCTAAAGTGTTATATTGCAAACTTTACATGAAAAAAGCCACCAATGGGTGACTTTTATTAGGGAGATTATTATGAAAAAGTTTAGGATTTCTATCAAATAAAGTTAGGAGGTCTTCATTTGATAAACATAGTATAACCAAGTTAGCTTAAATCAACCTTAATTTTTTATAATAAATTGATATTTTTTGAAAAGCATCTTCCAGCGAAACCTGATCTGTAAATATCGCTTCCTCCCAACCCAAGAAATCACATTCTTTCCACCAACGTTTCATATCAGCTGGACTAAAGTCTGCTTTCTTGTTCCTCGTTTGGTGACGGCGAACTGTCTCTTCAAAAATCAAATCATAATAGTAAGACAGAACTTTTGGATAAAAGAGGTCACGCAATTCTTCTAGCATTTGCCCGTAAATATCTGTTTCATAAAATCCTTCAACGATCACCAACAAATCTCGCTCATAGCCATAACGGGCAATGGTTGCTGTCAAAGGAATTGACAGATTGTCCGGCTCGACTTTTTCTTTCAGCATGTCACGCCGAAAGACATCTTGAGAGATGACAAGCGTCCTTCGTCCATAATACTCTTGCAATTTTTTTGCCAGACTTGTTTTTCCTGAACCAGAATCGCCTCTGATAATCACCAACGTTGTCATTTACTCTCCTAAAATCAGACGGGTATGCTCCCGCTTGATACAGCGGTTCATGACAATATCATCGTGTCCAGCTGCACGAAGGATTTGCTCAGTTTCTTCATTTTCCAAGCCTAATTGTGCCCAGAAAATTTTAGCATTCGCTTGCAGAAAATCACGCGCCACATCTGGCAAAAACTCGCTACGACGGTAGACATCAACAATATCCACCGAGAAAGGAATGTCCTTGAGACTGGCATAGACGGTTTCTCCTAAAATCTGACCGCCGGCTGCTCGGGGATTGACCGGAACAATCTGATAGCCCCGTTCTTGCATCTCCTTGGATACACGGTGGCTGGTTGCCTCTTCGCGATCTGACAAACCAACAACCGCAATCGTCTTACTGTTTTTTAAATACTGTTTGATAACCCCGTCGCTGGGATTTTTGAAATGATAGGTCATAAAATTTTCTCCGTAATTTTTATGTATTGTGAGTCATGCTGATCCTTTTGAATCAGAAACACAGCTATAAACACTAAGAAGCCAAACGACGCAAGAACTTCTCGCTGTCCTTATGAACTTAGCACCTTGCTTTTACTTGGCTTCATACCAGGTCTTGCCAGCACTTTCGTCCGCTTTCAAGGGAACAGAAAGTTCAATGGCAGATTCCATGATATTCTTCACCAGAGTTTTAACAGTCTCCAGTTCGTTTTCAGGTACTTCCAGCACAATTTCATCATGAACTTGCAGCAACATTCTGGTTTTAAAATTCCCATCTATCAGAGCTTGGTCCAGTCGAATCATTGCAATTTTAAGAATGTCTGCGGCTGAGCCTTGAATCGGTGAATTGATAGCTGTCCGTTCCGCAAATCCTCGAACATTGAAGTTACGAGAATTGATATCCGGGATCTCCCGACGACGGTGAAAGAGAGTTTCTACATAGCCCTTGTCTCGTGCCTCTCGCACTACATTTTCCATATAATTCTTGATACCCGGATAGCGCTCAAAATAAGTATCAATATAGGACTTCGCTTCCTTACGACTAATACCCAGATTGTTGGCAAGTCCAAAGTCAGAAATTCCGTAAACAACACCAAAGTTGACAGCTTTGGCATTGCGGCGGTCATTTGGTGTCACATCTTCTGGTCTTTCGATATTAAAAACCCGCATGGCTGTCGAAGTGTGAATGTCCGCTCCGTGTCTGAATGCCTCAATCAGATGTTCATCACCTGAAATATGCGCCAAAACCCGCAACTCAATTTGCGAATAATCGGAGCTAAGTAAGACACTATTCTCCCACTCTGGCACAAAAGCTTTCCGAATCAAGCGGCCTTGCTCTAGGCGGATTGGGATATTTTGCAGATTAGGATCAACACTTGATAGGCGTCCTGTCTGAGTCAAATCTTGAAGATAGCGAGTGTGAATCTTTCCGTCTGCCAGAATCCAGTCCTGTAGTCCCGTGATATAGGTTGATTGAATCTTAGCAATTTGCCGATAGTCCAAAATCTTCTCCACAATTGGCGCGATTGGTGCTAAACGTTCCAATACATCTACTGCCGTAGAGTAGCCCGTTTTGGTTTTCTTAGTAAAAGACGTTGGCAAACCTAGTTTTTCAAAGAGAATACCCCCCAACTGTTTAGGCGAATTAATGTTAAACTCCTCACCAGCAAGCTCATAGATGTCCTGCGTTAGTTGGGTAAGAAGCACCTCATTTTCAGCCTGCATAGTTTGCAATGTTTCGCGCTCTACTTTGATACCAGCAATCTCCATTTTAGCCAGCACAAAGGCTAAAGGTTGCTCCATTTCGTACAGTAGATTGAGTTGGTCATGCCGACATAGCAAGTCTGTCATAGGCTTTTCCGTTTCAATGAGAACTGTGACTTTTCTGGCTAAATGGCTCAATAAAATAGCTTTTTCAGGCAGTGCCCGCTTAGCGCCTTTCCCATAAACCGCCTCATCTTCGGCGAGTTTGGTCTTGCCATAAAGACCAGCAATTGTTGCGATTTCATTGTTATCAACGGTTGAAAGAAGGTACTTAGCTAAACGGCTATCAAATGCTGGTCGCGAAAGCTCAATGCCTAAGCGACTGAGCAAGACCTTGGAGCGTTTAAAATCATAAACCTTGAGGGCTGTGTTTTCCAAAAATTCTTTGAAAGCTGGTTGTTGCAAGAGACTGATGTCCTGACTGGCATAAATCTGTCGTGCATTCCCCCAAGCAAAGCCCACCATCTCGTCAATGTGGTAATTGTCACCCAACATTTCAAAGTAGAAAAAATCATCTTTACTGAGCATTTCTGGACGGACTTCCGTCACTTCCTCAAAAGCAATGTCATCCTCCTCTTCTGGCTCTGCTTCTGTTTCTAGCGCTTGCTTAAATTGCTTAAAGCCCATTTCATCGTAAAATCTGCTTAATTGTTTGATATTCGGACCTTGATAGAGAATATCTTCCAAACCAATTTCGATTGGAGCTTGGGTATCAATGGTTGCAAGTATTCTAGATAAGAAAGCAATGTCCTTGTCATTGATGAGATTTTCCTTCATCTTAGACTGCTTCATTTGGTCAATGTTGTTATAAATACCTTCCAGAGAGCCATATTCCAAGAGGAGCTTGAGTCCCGTTTTCTCACCGATTTTAGTCACTCCAGGGATATTGTCTGAGGAATCGCCCATAAGAGCCTTAAGGTCAATAAATTGTGTGGGTGTAATTCCCATTTTTTCCATGAGGTAGGCTGGTGTGAATTTCTCGAACTCAGCCACACCTTTTTTAGAAATTTCCACAATAGTATTATCATCGGCCAGCTGAATCAAATCCTTGTCTCCACTCACGATTGTCACATCGTAGGAAACAGCCGTGTTTTCAGCCATTTTATCCAAAGTACCGATAATGTCATCTGCCTCATACTGATCCAAATCATAATAGCAAATACCCAGCTTATCTAGCATTTCGCGAATAAAAGGCAGCTGCTCACGAAATTCTTCCGGCGTTTTAGCCCGACCACCCTTGTAATCAGCATACATCTCTGTCCGAAAGGTAGTCTTTCCCGCATCAAATGCCACCAAGATATGAGTCGGCTGTACACGTTCTATCAAGTGATTCAACATAAGATGAAAGCCGTAAATGGCATTAGTGTGAAGCCCAGACGGGCTCTTAAAACGGTCAATTTGATTATACAGTGCAAAAAAAGCACGAAAAGCGACGGACGAACCGTCAATCAACAGTAATTTATTCTTGTTTTCCATAGGTTTATTATAACATGAAACCAAAAAAATTTTTTGATTAAGGATAATGGCAGCACACAAAAAGCCTAAGAAAATTTTCTTAAGCCTTTATACTATTTTGATACAACAACTTCTCCAAATGTTTCACTGCATCTGCAAAGTAATCCACTACATACGTAGCTGCTTCTTGGACGGCCTTCGGAGCATGCGCCATACAGTAGGAAATATCGGATTTTTCAAACATCGAAATATCATTTCCTGAATCACCAAACGTCACAACTAGTTGAGCATTATTTTTCAAAGACTACAAGCTGCTTCCCTTTGAAACATTCTTAGCGGTCACTTCTATTCGTGTCCCACCCGATTGATAAACTTCCAAATGGGGGAACTGTTCTTTCTGAAGATCGTTCAGCAAAGATCTGACATCTAATTGCGATAGGGGGAAAGAAAATATTTTCTGCTTGATAAAATCAGTGACCACATGATTTTCGTCTACGATGCACCTAAAAAGCGCGAAAAACTACGCTCACGCTTGATGTTCAATTTAGTTGGAAATCTGCTTTTTGAAGTTATTTTAGCCGAGCAGCAACAAGGATAACAAAAAGAGTAGAACATCGCCTTTTCCGGTCTTGTCCTACTCTTTTTTTATATATCCAATACTAAAGAAAAGCTGCTACCTTGCCCATATTCGCTCTGAACGAAAATATCTCCACCCAGTTGATGTGCCAATTCACGCGCGATATAGAGCCCTAGACCGTGCCCGCCAGTTTTCATATTGCGAGAAGATTCCACCCGATAAAGTCGTTTAAAAATCTTATCCAAATCCTCTGACTTAATGCCCTGACCTTCATCTGCCACCGTTAAAGTCAAGCGCTTATTGTCAACCGCCGCATCAATAGTAAGCTTGGTGCCTGCTTCCGAATACTTAAAAGCATTGCTGACAAGATTGAGAATAATCCGTGAAAGTTTATCATAATTGCTAATAATTTTTGCTGATTCTGGCTGCACCGAAATCCGAATATCTCGGCCTTCTCTATCAATCACCAATTGGAACTCCGACATAATATCAATCAAGAGCTTATCAAGATAAATCTCCTCTTTTTCTATCGGTGTATCTGGTTCATGCATGGTATTTAACGTAATGAAGCTTAACTCTTCCACCAGTTTATTTAGGCGATCGGTCTGCCGACTGATGGTTTTGAGATAATACTGCTGCTCATCAGCTGCAATCACACCATCTAACATTCCCTCCACCGTCGCTTGAATGGATGTCAAAGGCGTTTTAATATCGTGTGAGAGCTGAGCAATCATCAAGCCTTTTTCTTTTTCACTCTCTTCTAAAGAGGCAAATGTGTTTTGCAAATCAGTAGACATTTCATTAAAAGCATCTGCTAATTCTTTAAACTCTGTTGGATTTTTAATTGTATTGACCGTTTCAAACTTCTTATCTGAAATACCTTTGATGAGCTGTTTTAATTTATCCAAAGAGAGAAAAACGCGGCTCAACAGTAAAAGACTGACCAATGCACCTGTAATACTTGCTAGAATACTAATCCCAATAATAAAATAAATATCACTTTTTGAAATTAGCATGGTGTTGACAGACCAGATAATGGCAACAACTGTGATGGTTGTGGAAATGAGGTAACCCACAATAATAAAGTGCTTTAATTTCATCTTACACCTCTATCTTATAGCCCAGCCCCCAAACAGTCTTGATCGTGGGTGTTTTTTCTGTACTGTATTTTGCTAAATCTTGCCGCAAGGCATGAATGTGAACATTCAACGTATTTGTATCATCTACAAAATCTTCTTGCCAGACTTTCTCATACAATTCTGTCTTAGAAAAGACCCGCTGAGGATTGCTGGCTAAAATCCATAGCAACTCAAAAGATTTAATGGTCATCATCAACGATTGTCCGTGCACTGTCACTTCGCGCGTTGCATGATTTATCTCTAAATCCCCTAGTTGGAGTTTTTCATCTGCTCCCACACTGCGGTGAATGCGCCGCAAGATATTATTGACTCGTAAAACCAATTCCCGCGGACTAAAAGGCTTGGTAATAAAATCATCCGCACCCATACTGAGAGAATAAATCTTATCTGGCTCAGATGTTTTAGCCGTGATAAAAAGGAAAGGCTGGTCTGGAGCAAGATATTGTACTTCCCCAATCAGATCATAGCCATCCATATTAGGCATCATAATATCTGTAATTATCAAATCAATTGAATATTTCTGAAACAACTCTAAAGCTTCTTGTCCATCATGCGCCACATTGACTTCATAACCTACCTGTGTTAAATAACGCTTGTTAATCTCGGTAATCTCTACTTCATCATCTACTAACAAAATTCTCTTCGTCATTTTCTTACCTCTACTGTGAAAAATAGTGTTATACCACGAAAAAGTATAACACTATTTCTATACTTGATTCAAGCGTTATTGCTCACAAATGCGAGAATTACTTCTTTTCTCTGCGTTTCATGCCAACAAGTGCTAAAATAGCTGCTGCACTTAGGCCAAGAAGTCCTAAAACTGTTAAAGCAAGAGAAGATTTTTGACCTGTATTAGGAAGCGATTTTTTACTTGCCCTAGCTTGTCCACCTTTTGAAGTTGTTGCAGAAGGTGTGCCACCTTTATTTGAATGTTTGCTTCCGTCATGATCTGCTTTTTTACCTTGGTTTTGTGCCTGACCATTTTGATCTTGTTGAGATTGCCCATTAGAGTCCGCTTTCTTTTCAGCTTTTAGGTTAATGGTCACAGATTTCGTCGCAATGACATTGTTCAAGTCTGCTTTACCGTCTTTAGTTGCACCATAAACTGTGACTGTTGCTTTATAAGAATGCGTTCCATTAGCTTTCAATTGTTCTAACAAAGCTTTATCTTGCTTACCCGCCACATTGTCATCTAATGAAACTTGATAGAAATATTTGCCTTTGTCTAGACCTGCAAGTGGTAGGAGACCTGCATGGTTTGCTTTACCATTATCTGACCACGGTGCGCCATCTGAGGATTTCAACAAGAGACGGGTTAACATACCGTCACCACCGAAGAGCTCATACGGAATGACTTGGTTGACACCAGCTGTAAATGGTCCTGGATAGACTGCATTTGTTAAATAACTTGCAGGAACATCAATTTTATCTTTGATGTTATCTGCTACGGATTTTTTCACTTGGTCAGCAGTCGTAGTGCCGTTCAGATTCAAGTTCACTTGACGTGTTGCGATGACATTGTTCAAGTCTGCTTTACCATCTTTGGTTGCACCATAAACCGTTACCGTTGCGGTATAGCTGTGTGTTCCATTCGCTTTTAGTTGATCTAAAAGAGCTTTGCCTTGTTTACCTGCTGCATTGCCATTGAGTGACACTTGATAAAAATATTTACCTTTTGGAATGTTGGCAAAGGGTAGTAAGCCGGCATGGTTTGCTGTTCCGTTATCAGACCATGGCGCACCGTCTGAGGATTTCAACAAGAGACGGGTTAACATACCGTCACCACCGAAGAGTTCGTACGGAATGACTTCATTCACGCCTGCTGTAAAGGGACCAGGGTGGTTCGCATTTGCTAGGAAGGAAGCAGGAACATCTGTACTGCTTTTAATGTTATCCGCTACAGATTGCTTAGCTTGAGCAAGAGTTAAATCTTCTTGCACTTTTTGACCATTCAAATTCAGATTCACTTGACGCGTTGCAATAACATTGTTCAAGTCTGCTTTGCCGTCCTTGGTTGCACCGTAAACTGTGACGGTTGCGGTATAGCTGTGTGTGCCATTCGCTTTTAGTTGATCTAAAAGAGCTTTGCCTTGTTTGCCGGCTACATTACCATTGAGTGATACTTGGTAGAAATATTTACCTTTTGGAATGTTGGCAAAGGGTAGTAAGCCGGCATGGTTTGCCGTGCCATTATCTGACCATGGGGCGCCATTTGAAGATTTCAACAAGAGACGGGTTAACATACCATCACCACCGAAGAGTTCGTACGGAATGACTTCATTCACGCCTGCTGTAAAGGGACCGGGGTGGTTAGCGTTTTGTAAGAAGGAAGCAGGAACATCTGTACTGCCCTTGATATTGTCAGAAACGGATTGTTTGGCTTGAGCGAGAGATGGATCTTCTTGCACTTTTGGAGTTGCTTCTTTTACAACCGTTTCTGTCGCCTTTTGGATTTTTTTCGTAGCTTCTGCAACGGATTTGCCTACTTTATTTTCTTTTGTAACTTCTTGTTTTTCTTGCACCTTTTTATCTGGTGTTTGAGTTGTTTTGCCAGACAAATCTTGTGAGGGCTTAGTTGCATCTGGCGTTTCTTTCTTGTCAGCTGTTGTTTTTTCAGATTGTCCTACTTTCGAATCAAGTATGGATTTCCCAGAGTCTGTTGGACTATTTGACGGGGCTGTCGTGACCACCTTGTTTTGCGTACCAACTTGGGCATTTACAGGATTACTAATAAGAATAAAGAATCCACTTGCCACAACTACGGACGCAACACCTACACTTAACCGACGGATAGACCATTTTGTATATTTTTCATTATTTGAACGATGATTTTTGTCAACCATATTATTTACTCCTTTGATTATTTTTAATGGTTGATTAAAGTTTACCAAGCTCTTATTAACTATCCGTAAGACAAAGTTAAAGTTTTTCTTAAATAAGCATTATTTCTTGCTTATGTATAGAATTTTCACATGTTGTGATATACTAGATTACATGAACGACACCTATTATTTTGTCCGTCACGCACACTCAACCTATACACCTAACGAATGGACTCGCCCTTTGTCACAAAAGGGACTCGCTTCCCTCTCACAATTAAAAATATTAGAGAATAAGCCAATCTCTGCTATTTATTCCAGTCCTTACCAACGAGCAATTGAAACGATTGAGCCTTTGGCACTAACTTTTGGACTTCCGATTCAACTGGATAAGCGATTGATTGAACGAAAGCTAAGCAGTCAGCCGGTTTCCGACCAAACATTTGAAACTACACTCAAGCAACTTTGGCAAAATCCTGACAGTTCTCTTCCGAGCGGCGAATCAAATCTCATAGCTCAAAATCGAGCTCTATCATTTCTACAAGAATTAGAAGAAAATCACCAAGATGAACACATCATCAGTTCTCACGGCAATCTGATTTGTATCCTGCTCAGCTATTTTGATGGACAAATCCATTATGATTTTTGGAAACAACTGTCCATGCCCGCTATTTTGATATTAAAAGATGAAAAAGTATACTTGCAGTAAGATTTGAATTAACTTTATCTATCAGTCACAAATGATTTTTTCACTAGTGAAACTCCTAAACTATTCCTATTTAGTTTAGGAATTTTTATTTGACAAATGATTTTCCAAATCACTTCAAGCTCTTATACAGTTTCTTTCGCGTTCGTTTCTTCCATGAAAATGGTTCTTGCTCTCCTTTGGGCCACTCTTGATTCTCAAAACCGCTCCCCCCAAAACTCGTAACTGAATTTTTGGATAAGTTCCGAATGTAAGCCTTGGTTCTGTCTCGAATAAAGTCTTGCGGTGACTCACCATTTAATCGTAATAAGTTCGTATGAGGTTGCCAGATAAAGTAATAAAAATCCCCTGTCTCCACCGACCGATAACATAAATAATGAACTCCTTGCTTAACCACCCAACTATCTACCAAATACAACAATCGTTGCCGATACAACATTTTCCTTCCTTCAAATATCTTCAAAGATGTCGTTGAATAATAAATCGTTTCATGTTCTGTTTTCCGGACGAGAAGATAACTCCCTATCGGAGAATCCGTTGAATCCGTCGGAAAAATATAGAAAAAGACAATCGGCAAGAGGAAAAACAAAGTTGGATATAAGATAAAGACTGAAAACGCACGCCGTATCTCATGCCAAAAACTCCGTTTGAACAAAAATGTTAACATACGAGACAAATTCACAGAAGTTACCACTAAAGTCAATACTGAAATCACACGAACTCTCAGCAACTTCCACACACGTTCCATATACTTTCTAAGAGAATGAAGCAACCTATTTCTCTGATACAAGCAATACCGCTTCAAATGATTTCCATAAAGTATGACTTTCCATATAAAGGATCAACCAAGCCAAAAACTTCTCTAACGCTAAGACCGTCCCATAATAAAAAGAAAAAATCTTCAACCCGTCTGGAACACTTTCCAGAAAATAAAAATAAAATCCTATCAATGTCCGAATGATAAAAGTCAACGACAACACAATCACCATTAAATAACTGACAAAGTAAAAACCACAAACTTTCTTATCAACATAATGCGTCACCAAGATATATACATACACCGCCAACACAGCAAACAATAACTGAAAATAAGGAATCCGATAGACCAACATATAGTATAAATTAGATACTGTATTGATAACCTCATTCGTATCATCCTGAGCAAAATAAACCATAATCCTTGTCATCAATAAAGGAAAAGTAACATAGACACTATAGCGATAAAGAAAATCATACTTGTGCAGACGCTTGCCTTTCTCATCTCTCGCTTGATAATAATGCATGCGATTCAAAAACAAATAAACTGGCAACGTAAAGTAGAATAAACCATTCATCACTCTCCGTCCAAAAGCATTTGTTTCTGACATCGAAACATGCTCATCAATCGGTCGAAAATCTGTCTCTCGAATCTCGCGAAACAACCTTTTGTCTACAACCAAACAATAAACCAAATAGAAATAATAATATGAACTAATCGTTATCCACAAAAGATGTTCTTAGTCCATACAATCCCTCCCACATGCTTTCATTTTAAGATAAATATAGTTATACCTGTTTTCAAACCATTTGTCTATATATTTTTGTCTCTTTTTGAGCATCAAAAAAAGCACGCAAATGAGACACTTTCCTAAAATGCGAAAGCTTCATTCGTGTGCTAGGGTTAGGTGGGAAAATAGAATAAAGTTAAACCAAGAAAATAATGAAAATTAATTGACTCTATCTTAGAATTCTTTCTCCACTACTTCCAAAGCTCGTTCAATAACCACATGCATATCATAATATTTGTAATCGGCTAAACGCCCACAAAAGATAACATTATCGTTCTTTTTTGCTTCTTCTAAATACTTATTATAGATAGCATTGTTTTTCTCATCATTGATTGGATAATATGGCTCATCTCCACGCTTCCAATTAGCTGGATATTCTCGCGTGATAACTGTTTTTTCTTGTGTTCCATATTCAAAATGTTTGTGTTCAATGATACGAGTATAAGGAATTTCACGCTCTGTATAATTGATGACTGCATTACCTTGATGATTTTCTTCATCTAAAACTTCATGCTCAAAACGAAGACTACGATATTCCAATTCACCGTGCTTATAATCAAAATATTGGTCGATCATACCTGTAAAGACAATCTTATCAGCAGATGCTTCCAACTCTTTGCGATTGACAAAAAAATCCACTCCAAGCTCAACTTCAACACCTTCAAGCATATTTTCAATGATAACATTATAACCACCGATTGGAATTCCTTGATAACGGTCGTTGAAGTAATTATTATCAAAAGTTAAACGTATTGGTAAACGTTTAATGATAAATGGTGGTAATTCTGTCGCAGAACGTCCCCATTGCTTTTCAGTATAGCCTTTAATCAACTTTTCGTAAACATCAGGACCAATCAATTTAATCGCTTGCTCTTCCAAATTTTGCGGTTCAACATTTTGTAAATCTTTAGTCTGATCTGCAATTTTATCCTTAACTTCTTGAGGTGTTTTCGTTCCCCAAAGAGCATAAAAGGTATTCATATTGAAAGGTAAATTGTACAATTTACCTTTATAGTTAGCAACAGGAGAATTAATATAATTGTTAAACTCTGCAAATTGATTTATATAATCCCAAACTCGTTTATTTGAAGTATGAAAAATATGCGCACCATACTTATGAACATTGATGCCTTCAATATTTTCACAATAAATATTCCCACCGATGTGATCTCGCTTATCAATCACCTTTACTTTTTTACCACGCTTGGTTGCCTCATAAGCAAAAATTGCTCCAGATAAACCAGCACCAACAATTAGATAATCGTACATGATAACTCCTATTTTTTCAAAAATTGTTCTTTTAATTCTTTTATATTAACAACTCGGAACACTAATGTAAAACTTATATAAAAGACAGCCCCTAATATACCATAAATTCCAACATTCACAACAGACGAAAATTTTAGTAATGGTTGCAATAATAATAATAAAATTATATACATCAAGCTTGAGGACAAGATGATTTTTAGCATTGATGATAAAATCGGTACTTCTTTGAGGTATGAACGAGTATAGTAATATTGAATAACCCAAACGAGTGCCTCTGTCAGAACCGATGTAATTGATGCTCCAACAAATCCCAAAGAAGGAATTAAAAGTAAGTTTAATCCAACGCTTACAAAAGCAGGAATTGTAGTTGATAACATAAACTCTCGATTTTTATTATGAGGTATTAAAATCTGAATTCCCATAATATTTGTCCAACCAATAAAGAACATCCGTGTAATCATAATATCAATAGCCACTCGTGCTTCTTGAAAGTCCTTCCCTAAAAAGAAATTAACAAAGTCTTTATTTACAATTAACATCCCTGCAATAATTGGGAAAATAATCAAATTATAAATCAAGAAAGACATCTCATGCATTTTATTAACGGCTTTATAATCACCTGAAGACAGCAAACTTGAAACACGAGGAAGCATCACACTGCCAAGAGAAGTTACAATTGTTAGTAATATATTTATGATTTTTAAGGCTTGATCATAAATTCCCACATCCTTAGTTGAAGATAAAGCGCCTAACATAGTTCGATCTAGCGTCACATATAGCGAGATGGCAATTTGAGGTAAAAACAACAGAATAACTGGTTTTAAATGTTCTTTTGCATGTACAACATCGAAATGTGGTTTCCCAATAAATTCCTTCGCTGGCAACCACATACTGAGCTGACCAAGTAGTTCAAATCCTGTCAAAAGAAAAACATATAAATATAAATCATTTGGTATTTTCACAAATAAAAAGATTGACAGAACCCCTAAAAGTTTAACTGTAATATTCCGAATGGTAATCTTGCGAAAATCTTCCAAACCTTGAAAAAGCCAAGAAATATCAAGACCCTTTGACAACAAGCTCAATCCTAAAATGTAAGCAACAGGGTTCTGCATACCTGGAACACTCCAACAAAGAAGAAGATAAAGAATTATAGAAATAAATGCTGCAGCTACTTGCAAACTATATATTCCCCAGAAAGTCAGCTGAATATTCTTTCGATTTGCAGAAACCTCTTTCGTACCATAATTCGCCACTCCTAAAGTCGCTAGTAAGATGAAGTAGGTCACAATTGAATTAAAATAACCGTAAGTTCCTAAATCCTCAGACGAGAAAATCCGTGTTACATATGGAGTAGTCAGTATCGGGAGGATGATGACCAGTAACTGATAGGAGAAGTTATAAGCGTAATTTTTTAATATTTTCATGTATTAAGCCTCGAGTTCACTTTCCTTTTTTGGAAAAGTAATTGAAGCAAACATTATATACATAAATATATCATAGGATGGTCGAATCCAAAATGCTTCAATCATACAGTTTACGGATACCAAAGATAAAATTGCCAACAACAAATAATTCCCTTGTTTATATGACTTCCAAGACTGTAGAACATATAAAATAATAAGTATAATTAATGGAAATATGCCATAGGTAAATAGCATTTGTATATAAGAAGAGTCCACATAATTATAACTGTAAACCGATTCTGTCGAACCTCCATATCCAATAAACTGAATCCCTTTTGTTCCAAATAAATGTAAATCATATTTTGATAGAGCTTCTTTACCTAAATGCAGTCTCATACTCATTAAATTATTCACCAATACATAAAATGGACTTGCCCAAGTAAACCGCGAACTTAAATAATACATTAATGAAGATAAAATTGGAACAGAAAAGGGTAAAATAGCATAAACTTTCAGCTTCGTAGTCTTCATATAATAAAAAAATAAAAAGATTAATGTAGCAATAAAAATAGAGAGAGCATTTAAACGAGCATCACAATATTTAAGAACAAAATAAGAAAGAAGAAGACCTATAATACTACGTATCCATATTATTTTATCTTTTAACAAATAAGAAATAGCTAGAAAAAGATAAAAACAATGAGAAGCAAAGTCTGTTGGATAAATAAAACCAAATGAATTTCGTACAACAGTTCCTGATAAGCGCTCTTGGACAAATTGTAAATTGGGAATTATACCAAGAAAAGATAAAAATACAACCAGTAAAACAATACTTCCTACAAAAATAACATATATTTTTAAAATACTCTCAATCTTTGCATTCAAAAGTAAGACAATTAATAGCGAGTAAAGTAAAAAATCAGCTTTTCCTGTGGAACAATAGACCTCTATTCCAGAAAACAATAATATCGGCGCAATGATGATATAATACAAAGGTATGTTCTTTATAAATCTAAAACGAATACATAAAATCAGAACAACAAGAAATAGTAGTCCAATTGGCAATTGTGGTAAAGTTCTATTTAATACTGTTGTATTGAGTGTGTCCCATACTATAACAATAGCTAATACAATCCCTATTAGTAAATTATCAAATTTCACTTTTAACATTTGACCTTTTCCGTCCTCTTAAAAAACTTAATTATTTTAAAAATCTATGTTTGTCATTCTGTTATAAAATCAATCTTATCTAAAAAATATTTTGAAAATTTTAAATGACATCATATCTAATTATTTAATCAAACATTTTAATGCTGTTTTTAAAAAATAACCATCTCTAATTTTTCTCCCAATCTCACTCACATTTTTTATCATAATCTCGTATTCAGCTTCGGTTAATTCTGCAAGTACCTTATTTAGTTCTTGAAGTGACTCAACTGCAATCCCACAGTTGTTTTTTAGAATAAATTGAGATAAAGCAGATCTGTTCCAAACAATTACTGGAAAACCTGCTGCAAGGTATAGAGATGCCTTATGAGAATTGTTGTACTTTAAATAATTACCAAATACTCCACTACATGTTTCTGCGCTATCCCCATCCCATACGAGACCAAAACTTCCTCTGAGAACTGACGGAAGATCATCTGGTAAAAATGAGCCAAAATAAGTTTCATTTGGTAATTTCTGTGTTTCATCAAATCCAACACCATACAAATGATAAGCTGGGGAAGTGGGCAAGTTATAAATATATCCCGCTTTTTTGAAGGATAAATTACCTGCAATAATAATTGGGGAATCTTTTTTCAGACATTCCGGCTTTTTAAAATTTGGAATAAGATAGTCAAAAATTCTTAGACTAACGATTTTATTAGAAGAGATACCTTTATTGACAAGAACTGATTTCATCATATCATTATGAGCAATGATACCATCTACTAAATCTAAAGGTTTACTTTCTAATACCTTAATTCTTATTTTATGTCGAAGTGCTGTATTTCTATCTCTGAAAGTTCTTAATTGTTCCAAATCATGAATTAATAAAAATACTCTACCTCCTTTTTTCTGAACAAACTTTATTAGTGAAGCAAAAAGAAGACTATGATGAATCATAGGAAATTGAATGACTAGACAGTCGCCTTCTGTTATCTGAGAAAAGGTTTGCTTAAGAAGCTTGTACTTATAAACCTGCGCTTGTAATAGGCTCATTTGATGCCAGTTTTCAGATTGTAAATAAAGTGGTTGGTAGCCTTCTAATTGTAAAATCTTATTAACATCATTTCTTGCTTTATTACCTGCATTTTTTATATCGGCGTTCTGTATAAAATTTTCTTGTAAATAGTACTTCATTTTCTCTCCTTTATATCTCAAAATTAGACTCACCTGGAAACGAATTTCAAAATAGTTCACCAACAATTTTGAAATTTCTAACTTTTCGACCAATCTTCTAACTAATATTTATAAAAAAAGTAACCAGGCACTCTTTTTAATATGGTCCTTATGTTATGCATACAAGCATTACTCACTTTCTTATATGGAGTAGATACTTCCACACTATCTATAGTGATATTACTTGCAACAAATTGTTCAAATGTATCAATTTGTTCAAACAATAATAAAATTTGGGAACTATATAGCAGTTTACATCAATCACAATATGTAGTATTTTAAAACAAGATTATTGTAAATTTGATAACTATACTTTGCAGTTGTGTAAACAGGTATATAATCCCCAAAATTTTTTCTAACCATATTATTGTCCCTGTCTATTCTTTATCAAAATTTTTATCTTAGCTGATAATTTCAAAATATGTAATCTATAAAATAAATATTTAATATAATTAGGATACCCTTTTAATTGAAACGGAGAAATCCTATACAATTTCAGCTCTCTTAAGATAGTTTTACAAATTTTACTATCTTCCTTGTTTTCTTCATATAGTTTCATAAGTAAATAGACAAGCCCATTATTATAATATGCTTTAGAGATACGATTGTCATCATCTAATACCTTTGTTGATACATGATAAATGTCCTGAAAAAATCGGAACATATCTTTAAACTTTTTATCTGACCAAGTTTTAGTAATTGCATTCTCATTTTTCATAAAATAACAATAATAAATTTGATTAGTATAATACACTTTTTGAGAAACTAAAAGCAACTTATAAATCGTACCTAAGTCTTCATAATATGCATTTTTAGGGAATTCAATATTATTAACCACAAATAATTCTTTCCGATACAATTTATCCGTAGAGAAACTAGTAATTTCTTGAGACCTTAACATACTTTCTAAAGATTCATGTCCTATAAATAGATGCTCCTTGAATAAATATTCTCTTCTAATATCCGCTTTTGTATAAACTTTTTGAACTCCAAACTGAATAATATCGTACTTAGAAGATAAAATAATATCTTTCATATCATTAAACATAGTCTTAATAATCCAATCATCTGAATCTAAGAAAAAAATGTATTTGCCTTTTGCATGTTGAACACCAACATTACGCGCATCAGAAAGCCCACCATTTTCCTTATGTATAACTGATATATGTTCAAATCGTTGAGCATATTCATCACAAATTATTGGTGAAGAATCAGTGCTACCATCATCAACCAAAATAATCTCATAAGAATCATAATCTTGAATTAACACACTCTCAATACAACGACTTAAATAATTTTCAACTTGATACACTGGTATAATTACACTAAGATGGATTTCCATATATTTATTTCCTTATAATTATTTCTAATTTAAAACATTCACACTAATAAGAGTAATTTTTCAAAAGACAATCTATCTATTCATTTTCATATATCGAGTTTATTATATATCCTTTTGTAGCATTAGATTTTGGGATTATCTTCCCCGGATTACCTAACACTATGCTATTATCTGGCACATCAAAATTAACAAACGCACCCGGCGCTATCAACACATTGTTTCCAATATTAATTTTACCAACAACAATAGCATTTGTTCCAATCCATACAGAATTTCCAATAGTTGGAGTGCCTTCCCTAGCTCCTCTACTTTGAGAGCCAATTAAAACACCATTTAACAGAGTTACATTTTCTCCAATAATTACATTAGGATTTATAACGATATTACCAATATGTTCAATTCTTAAACCTTTCCCAATTCTTACTCTTGCTGGAATATCCATCATATATTTTATTTTATATCTCTCATATAAAAAACGAAAAATATAAAATAAAAATCGGAAATTTAATCTATATGCCTCACATTTTCTTTTAAAAAATAGGAATCTGTACTGTGGTAAATACCATAAAAATTTTCTGTCTCCCCATCTATATTTGTCAGCCTTTAATTTTTCATCTCTCATATAGTTTTCCCTTTCAATAACTCAATATATATATAAGAAAAATTTTTGACATAGCTCTCCAAAGAAAACATCTCTTTCTGACGTTTCATCGAAGCTTGTCCAAATTCGCTGATTTTTTCTGGATTATCTATTAAATTCTGAATAAGTCGAGATAAAGCTTCAGAATCATTTGGCTTCGCTAACAAACCATTGATATCCTCTTCTACCATTTCACAAACACCACCATGTCGATAGCCTACAATCGGCTTTCCACATGCCATTGCTTCTAGCACTACTGTTGGTAGCGGATCTGGATTGGTACTTGGAAGCACAAAAATGTCAAACATATTATATAGCTCATTCGTATTAGCGTAATAATCAATACGCTTAATTTGTTCAGCTACTGGTAAGGAAGCAATTCTTGCATCCAACTCTTGCACGCGCCATTCTTCACCCTCAAACGCACTCCCTGCTAGGAAAGCTACTATGTTAGAGTTACGTTTCAAAATCGGAATTACTGCATCTAAAAAATCATTCTGACCTTTCCATGCATTCACGCGTCCTATCATTCCAATAACCATGGAAGTCTGATCAATCCCAAATTGTTCCCGAATAGACTGATTATCTTTTGGATAATAAGTAGCATTATCCACTCCATTGTAAATGACAGAAATTTGCTCTTTATTCACAAAACGAGATGTCAATACATGATTTGCAACTGCTTTTGAAACTGTGATAATTTTATCAGCATATCGTCCCATTAGCATATTAATAAAATCAGAAACAAATTTGGGTCTAACAATGATTTCATGAACATGCCATAAAAGAGGCAACTTCAACTTCCGTTTGAGGTAAATTCCTTCCAAAACAGCCGTTGTGTTATTATGGACAAGGTTAATCTGATGTTGTTTCGCATAAGTGGCAATCCTTTTAGCATAGCGATGATAGGAGCGGATATAGTCAATCATCCCTTTGGGATTAAAATATTTCCGTCGAAGAATAGGATATTCTATCACTTCAACTTTAGCACCTACTTGACGCAAAGCTTCAACTAAAACACCTTTGTTTGGTAAAATCACATGTGCTTCAAATTCTTGCTTATCCAGTCCTTTAATTAACTCTAATAAGACCTTATCTGCTCCATACATTTCTGCACCAGCATGTAAGTATAAAATCCTCTTCATTACCTATCCTTTAAACACCTTTTCATACTCACTAACAATCTTCTCCCAAGTAAAAGATTGATTGATTCGTCGGCTTGATTGGTGATCTAATTTTTCGATTGCTATCTCATCCAACTGCTCTGCTTTATCAATAATCTGAGCTAGTTCATCCTTCTTCCAATACATTGCCCCATCTTCTCCGACCTCACGATTAAATCCGACATCAAGTAAGAGGTTTAGTTTCGTAGAAGCTAATGCCTCTAAAAGAGAGGGATTAGTCCCACCAACTTCATGACCATGAAGGTAAGCAAAAGCATGCTCACGGATATACTTGAGCAACTCTTGGTCATAAACCGTCCCAACAAACTTGACACGTGGGTCTTTATCAAAACCAGTCTCTTGACGCAGTTTCTCATAAAACTTATTTTGCTCAACATTGGTAATCAAGACAAAATCTTTCTTAGAGCTAGACTTCATAAAGCCACGAATCATGGCTTCATAATTATTTTCAGGGACAAAGCGACCAACTACAAGATAATATTCATTCTCACGGATATTCTTTTCTCCATACCAAGATCGCACTTTTTCATCTGAGGATGTCAGTTGTGATCTAGTTGTATCAGTCCCATAAGCAATATAAGTTGTATTTGGTTGATAACGAGTATAATCCGTTTGGATATACTTTTCGATATTCTTACTATCACAAATCAAAAGGTCTGCGTGCTTCACCATAAGTCGTTCGGAATATTTCCAATATTTACGAACAGGCAAGCTCCATTTAGCTCGTAGCCACTCATGTCCATCTGGATTAACCATCAAAGTGCCCCCAAGAGCTTTGATTTTTCTTTTTATAGTTGAAATAAATGGACCAATTCGGCAAGCTAGAATATAAAATATAGGTGCTTCGTCCTTGTTTTTCTTTGCTATTTCAATTGCCTTGTTGAGAGCAACAATATCATAAGCGATTGCACGAGCCGGTCCAATATTCGGAACATCAATGTTAAAGCATGTGGCACCATTATGTTCAAAAACATCCTCTGTGATTCCAGACTTAGCTGAGTTTTCACGCATACAAGCGACATAATATTGAATGTCTTTATCCTTTTGAAACTCTGTTAATTTCTCTACAAAAGTTTCAAAACCGCCATATTTAGCTGGTATTCCTTTAGAACCGATAATATAAACTGTTTTTCCCATTCTCTCTTCCATCATAAATAGAGAGGAGGAAGTAAGACTACTTCGCTCCGTCTTTCATTAGTACAACTTTAATTGTTTTGAGTAAGATTTTAATATCTGACCATATGGTCCAACCGTCAATATAAGCAACATCCAGCTTGACGACTTCGTTAAAGTCCGTGATGCTACTGCGGCCGCTGATTTGCCATAAGCCAGTAATTCCTGGTTTAAAGCTCAACCTCCGCTTTTGCTCTGGTGTGTATTGCTCATATTCGTCTTTAGTTGGTGGTCGTGTTCCGACAAGACTCATATCGCCTTTAAGGACATTATAAAACTGCGGTAGTTCATCTAGACTGGTTTTCCGAATGAATTTTCCAATAGGCGTAATCCGTGGGTCATCATCCATTTTGAACATCCCGCCACTCATGGTATTATGTGCCATCAGCTCTTTTTTGCGCTCCTCGGCATCTACGTACATAGAGCGAAATTTGTAAAATTTAAAAATCCGACCGTTCTTTCCAACACGTTCTTGAACAAAAATTGCTGGTCCACCATCTTTACGAATCATTGGAACTAGGAAAAGCGCTGCAATTCCACATATAAGAAGTCCAAAGAGAGAACCAATGACATCCAAAACTCTTTTGGCAATGATGTGGCTATAATTGTAGAAATTTGTTGAAAAAGTGACCACGCTAAAGCCAGCAATTTCTTGAAGCTTCTTCTCACCAATTTGAAAATCCAAGGTGTTAATATTCACATTAACGGTGATTCCCATATTCTCAAACTGAATAACCAAATTTTCAATGGAATAGTAATCGCTCGGCAAGCTAATAAAAACTTCATCTACAACAGAGCGAGTTGCAAATTCAATGAGGCGTTCTTTTGGTATCGTTTGAATTGTCGGATGTTGGTAATGCGAGTTATCAAATACTGAGATAGCCACTATACATTCATTAAATGTGCGCGCTTCGGTTAATTGTTTTAAAATTCTGTCTAGACGATTAGAAACCGTAATGATGAGTACTTTTTTACTGCTTTTTAATCTTGGATGTACTCGTGCATAATATTGCTTGATTGATAGATTAATGCAATAAACACCCAAAGCATTCAACAAGATAAAAAAGATGAGATTGCTACGGGATAATGAAAAGTTGCCTCCCAGCATAAAAGAAGAGAATGTGATAATGACTGCATAAAAAGCACTGTATTTCAGTGTCTCGGTAAATTCAATTAAATAGCCACGTTGAAAAAAATGATAGTTATAATTGCTAATATAAAAAGCAACAATATGTAGCAACATTAACATCACAATATCTTTATTAGTTAGACTAAAGTTTGAAATTAAATTTATGATTGTAATCACAACAAAAACTGCAACTAGTTGAATAAAAGCAATTTCTGTTTTTTGAAACTCATTTCTATTTTCAAACATCCCTACTCCTAAATGCTAATCTCTACTTTTTCTTTCCGTAATTTCCGTAATTGCCATAATTTCCATAGGAGCCATATTTTTCTAACTGTGTATCATATTTATTTAGAATAACTCCCAAAAATGGTGTTCCGGTTTGCTCTAATTGTTCTTTTGCCTTTTGCAATGTTTTCCGTTTTACATTTCCTGACTCAACGACTAAAACGCTAGCATCACATTTTTGAGCAATGATAGCCGCATCAATGACCAGTCCAATCGGTGGGGTATCAACAACGATATAATCATAATGGTTTCTGAGAATATCAATCATGATACCAAAGTTTTTACTTTGCAATAAAGCTGTTGGATTGGGGGAGACTTGTCCAGCTTCAATCACAAATAGATTGTCAATATTTGTTTCGCATAAACCATTGGACAAATCTGTCGCACCAGCTAGATAATCTGTTAAACCTGTGATTTTATCACGCGTTTTAAAAATCCCTGACATGACAGAGTTACGAATATCTGCGTCAATTAGTAAAGTATTATAGCCTGAACGCGCAAAAGCAATGGCTAGATTTGTAGAAGTCGTTGACTTCCCTTCACCAGACTGTACAGAAGTGACAGCAATGACCTTAATATTATCCCCACTAAGTTGAATATTGGTTCTTAAGGCATTGTAGTATTCTTCTGTTTTCTTTATTGTTTTTTCTTTATTTTTAGCTAATTCTAAACTCGGCATTGTTTTCCCCTCTTATAGTTTATTCATATTTGGCACAACTCCAAGAAGAGTAATTCCCAGCGCTTCTTCCACATCTTCTGGCTTTTTCACTCGGTCATCTAACACTTCAACGACGAGAATCACAACTGAGATCAAAACTCCGCCTGCAAGGAAACCAATCAAGGTATTGCGTCTAATATTTGGTGAAGAAGGGGAGTTTGGTACTTCTGCCTCTTCTAACGTTGTTACATCGGATACTTTGGTAACAGCAATAATTTTTTCAGCTGCAACTTGGCGTAAACTATTAGCAATACGCGCAGCTTCTTTGGCATCCCCATCTGAAACAGCAATAGACACAATACGCGTATCCGTTGGGACGGTGACATTGATTTTTTTAGCTAATGCGCTTGGTTGTACATTTAACTTCAAGTCATCAATCACTTTTGCTAACACATCTTGAGATAAAATGATTTCTTTGTAGTCTTTTACCAAGTATGTTCCAGCTTGAAGGTCTTGATTGGTAAGAGTAGAGTTTTCATTGGCTTGTCGATTTACAACGTAAATACGAGTTGTACTAGTATAATTCGGTTTTATAATAAAGGTACTATAGCCTAAAGCAACAATAGCCATTGCAAAAGCGGTCACAATGATGAGAAATTTTCGTCTCCACAGGGTCTTAACTAATGATAGAACATCAATTTCCACCGTCTGATTATCTTGATTTTTCATTTCTTCTCCTAAATTAATTCGTCTTTTAATAATATTTCTTGATTTTCGCGAAATAGTGCATCAGCATATGCTTTGCCATACTTTTTAGAGATGATTTGGTACGCTTCTTGCATATAAGGAGGTCGTGGACCTAAATTGTGCATATCACTCGCCACAAAGTGCACTAAATCCTGTTCCATAAAGAATTGTGCCCGCTTCTTCATGAATTTATATTTTTCACCAAATAACTTCGGTTTGAGGACGCTGGAGCTGTTGATTTGCATATAACAACCCATATTAATCAAATCCTGCACTTTTTTCGTTTCATTCTCCAAGCAATGATAACGCTCAATGTGGGCCACAACGGGGGTAATTCCTAAACGGAGCACATTGTTTAAAGCGCTGTGGATTTCTCTGTACGGAGTTGTCATACTAAATTCAATTAAAGCATAACTCGTTCCACCTAAAGTTGGGATGATTTTCTTATCGAGTTTTTCTAAAATATCGCTGGTATAATAAATTTCAGCCCCATACAAAATAGTGAGATCGTCTGCTACTTCTTTAGCGATTTGCTGAACCTCATGAAAGTTTGCCGCGATTTTTTCTTCAGGAGTTTCAAACATTCCCTTTCTACGATGAGACGTTGAAATAATCGTTCGAACTCCTTGGCGATAACTTTCTGTCAAAAGCTCTCGCGTATCCTGACGTGTCTTGGGACCGTCATCCACATCAAACACAATGTGCGAATGAATATCGATCAATCTTATTTTCCTTCCATTACTTTCTGAATTGCCACTTTGGCTGCATTCAAGCTATCTTGATTTAACTCCATCATGTAAAGATTGGCATCTGGCATGGCATAAGACGGAAGTCCCGTACGACCTTCTCCCGTAACTGCCTGAGAAGTCACGGTATAACTACCACCAGATTCCAGTTGCGTGTTGATTAGGCTCATCATGGTTTCAAGACTCATATTGGTTTGAACTGAATCTTGTAGTCCTGAAATAATAGCATTGTAATTCTTCAAAGCGCGTGTTGAAGTCAATTTTTTAATAATAGCCGCAATGACCTTTTCTTGGTTTTTACCACGGTCATTATCACCACCACTCAATGAATATCGTTCTCGCACAAAGCCTAGAGCTTGCTCAGAATTTAGATGAACATCTCCTACGCCAAAATGATAATTCCCGTGCAAACTTGTAAATTCTTGGTCATTATAAACATCAATTCCACCTAGCAAGTCCACCAATTTGAGGAAAGAAGTGAAATTAAGTCGGATGTAATAGTTAGTTTTGATGCCGTAGAGATTTTCCAATGTGTGAATGGACGCTTCCACACCATAAATACCAGCGTGCGTCAATTTATCGTTTTGATTGTTGCCGCCATCAGCAATCGGTACGTAAGCATCACGCGGTGTTGTTGTTAACAACACTTTTTTCGTCTTGCGATTCACCGTCATGATGATATTTACATCCGAGCGAGATACAGACGAAATAGGACCATAGGTGTCAATACCACTGACATAAATATTGAATACATCAGTATTTGTCGCTGGTGATTGAGCATTATCTATTTTCTTACTAATCTTGTAGGTATAGATTTTCTTAATTTTTGAAGCGTAATCTGGATATTCATTTTCGATGACACTTTCAAAAACGCTATTTAACACCATAGCCTTCGCTTCACCATTCATCAAAGACTTATAAGCCACTAGATAAGACGAAGACTGATTAACCGTTAGATTGACTTTCTTGGTTTGCGCTAAGTTATCTGTCAATGCTTCAATATTTTTTCCGTCATTCGCTGTCGGAGCGAGGATATTTTTGACCTGACTAATATCTTTGATATCGCTATTTTTCGGTACTACCACACTCATTTCATATTCAGAGTAGTTGGAAGTTGCATTTAGCCCATTAGACAAATCTAGCACTTCTTTAACCGCATACATCGCACCTGAACTTGCCAGAATCGCTAAAATCAGTATAATCCTCGTTGTGACACGCGCTTTGTTTTTAAAAATTAAAAAGCCAGTCCCTAGTGCTACAACTGCTAGCAAGATTGATACCAAAACATTCATGTACCGAAAGGCTAAAATGTTATATCGGAACATTGAAAAAATCAACAATGCTGCTAACAATGCAAAGATGACTAGTAAAGCAATATTTAAGATCCGATTGCTTTTCTTCTTAGAAGAGCGCGATCTTTTTTTGGCCATTTGAAACTCCTATGCAAAAATATCCATTTTATTATCCCTATTATAGCATAAAATAACTGAAAGTTAAACATTCTTTAAGAATTACAAAAACTTTAAATGATAAATGCGTTTTCAATGCAGTTCTTCGCTATTACATTCCAAACAACAAAAAAGCAGGAACATTCAGTCCTGCCTTGGTTCAAATTTATTCTGTTTTATCTCGATTAACTTGTTCAAAACTTTCTGTGCCATCATTCAGTCTATCCCAAATGATCACTTTCCCAGCTTTGAGAGACTTTTGCACATCAATGATTCGTTGATTAGAAGAACCGCGAAATTGCAGCATGAGATTTTTCTTGGCTTTGTCAAACCGTCCATCAACAAGGATATCAATAAGACTCAGCAGTTCCAGCTTATCGGGTGTTTCCAACATCATTTCTTCCCATGTGTAGCCCGTCCAAGACCAAATATCTTTATCTGGCAATTCCTTACGAATCCGCTTAACCAAGGGAATAAGAATACCTGTATTGAGAAAAGGTTCTCCTCCAAGCAAGGTCAACCCTTGAACATAAGGCTCTGACAGATCTTTCATGATTTGCTCTTCCAGCTCCTGCGTATAAGGAATCCCTGCATTAAAAGACCAGGTTGCTACATTGTAGCAGCCCTCGCAATGGAACATGCAGCCGCTGACATAGAGGGAATTACGCACCCCTTCGCCATCTACAAAATTAAAGGCTTTATAGTCAATAATACGCCCCTTGCTTAACTCTTCACTTTTCCACTCACCTGGCTTCGGTGTATTCCATGTCATTTTTCTACTCCAAATCTATCCAATAGCGCTCTTTCCCAGCTCGTACATCTTCCAACACTCCACCATTGGCCAAAATCACTGCTCGACTAGCAGCATTATCCATATCGCAAGTAATCAGAACGGGAGAGAGCGCTAATTTTTTGGCTTCAAGTAAAGCCAAGGCTAATTGTTGTTTACCATACCCTTTCCCCCGCTCACTAGGCCGAATGCCATAGCCAATATGCCCGCCCAACTCTAAGTAAAAATCATTTAGTGTCATACGAAGCCCTAAAAAACCTAATGCACGATCATCTGCAAAGGAAGCAAACAGAATAGCTGGAACACGCCCTTCTTTCAAATTCAGTCCTGCCTCTTGATCACGATTGATTCGCAACCAATCTTCGTAATTTTCTGCACATGCCCAAGTGCTTTCTACACCGCCATTCATGAGAAGCCCCTGCTCTTTGTATTCTGCAATCATTTCAAGTATCGCTTCTTTATCTGCCAATTCTGGTCTTCGTAATTCCATAAATTACTCCTAATTCAAATCTATCCAATAGCGTTCGATGCCCTGTCGGATGTCTTCTAATATGCCCCCGTTTTTTAAAATAACTGCCCTACTAGCAGAATTGTCCTCCGCACAAGTAACTAGCACTCGGTGGATATTCTTTGAAGCAGCGACAAGAAGCCCTTCTTTCAACATAGCGGTCGCATAGCCTTTCCCCTGCATAGTTGGACGAATGCTATAACCAATATGACCGCCATGTCCGCGTAAATGTTCATTCAGACGCAAGCGTAAATTTAGAAAGCCAACAGCCTGTCCTTTATCAAAGGCAACAAACTGTATAGCCGGCACCCATGTATTAGGAATATTGAGACCCATTTCCGCATCTTGGTTTCCAGCAATCCAATCTTCATAAACGAAATTTTCCTTGTCCCAAAAACCGCCATCGTGTGCAGCATTCGACCTTTCAAATTCTAGTATGAGGTCTATCACCGCCTCTTTATCTTCTAATCCTGGTCGTCTTAATTCCATTTTTCTCACCTTGATAGAAAGAGAGTGAGACTAGCTTCATGCAAACCTCACTCTTTCTCCTATTTTTTCTTTGTTTTTTGTAAGAATTGTTCTCGCAAATTTGCAACACGATCTTTTTTATTGACTCCGCCTTTGGAATGCTTTTCATGATAGCGTGCCACCTGCGCTTTGCCCTTATCATCTAATTGATATTTTCCCATTAGAATTCCTACTTTTCTACATGATGCCCTTCAAACTTAATCGTTGAGCCATTCATATGTTTAACACGAGCTGAAATTTCCTTGTGGCGACCATTCACCATTGGACGAGCTTGAGGGTTACCAAGATAACCACAAGTCCGCTTGACAACATCAACTGTCTTTGGATCGCTATTGCCACAGTTTGGACAAGTAAATCCGCGCTCTGTTGGTGTGAAATCCCCTTCAAAATCGCATTTGTAGCAATGGTCAATCGGCGTATTGGTTCCTAGATAGCCCACACGGTCATAAGCGTAGTCCCAAACAGCTTCAAGCGCCTTTGGATTCTGTTGCAAAACAGGGTATTCACAATAGTGGATAAAGCCTCCCGACGCACCCGCTGCTGGGTAATCTTTTTCAAAGTCTAACTTTTCAAATGGTGTTGGATTCTTACGGACATCATAGTGGAAACTATTGGTGTAGTATTCCTTATCTGTAATATCTTTCACAAGACCAAATTTTTCTGTATCCAAACGACAGAAACGGTCGGTCAGACTTTCAGACGGTGTAGAATAAACAGAGAAGTGGTAATCATATTGGTCAGACCATTCTTCTACACGGCGTTTCATTTCACGAACAATGTCTACTGTAAATTTCTTGGCTTCTGGATTATGTTCCCACTCACCACCATAAAAGACAGTCGCTACTTCATACAGGCCAATATAGCCGAGAGAAACCGTAGCTCTACGATGTTTAAAGAGTTGATCCACCTTATCATATTTGCCAAGACGTTTTCCAAAAGCACCGTATTGATAAAGAATAGGAGCATTGGCTGGTGTTGCTTCTTTTGTACGTTCCACACGATAGACAAGGGCATCTTCAGCGATGTTCATCCGTTCATTGAAGATTTCCCAGAATTTATCCATATTACCTTCAGATTCGAGGGCAATTCTTGGAAGGTTGACAGTTACAACCCCAAGATTCATACGACCAGAATTGACTTCTTGACCATTTTCATCTTTCCAACCTTGTAAGAAAGAACGACAACCCATTGGAACTTTGAAAGAACCTGTTAATTCCACAATCTTGTCGTAAGACAAGACATCTGGGTACATCCGTTTCGTAGCGCATTCCAAAGCCAGCTGTTTAATGTCGTAGTTTGGACTACCAGGTTCTAAATTCAATCCACGCTTCAACGTGAAAATCAATTTAGGGAAGATAGCTGTACGGTGCTCAGAGCCAAGACCTTTGATGCGGATTTGAAGAATAGCTTTTTGAATTTCACGCTCAAAACGATTGGTTCCAAGTCCAAAACCAAGTGAAGTAAACGGCGTTTGTCCATTTGAGGTAAACAAGGTATTGATTTCATACTCCAAAGATTGCATGGCATCGTAAATATCTTTTTTAGTCTTTGCCCATGCATACTCTTCCTGCTTTTCAGGAAGCACCCATTCACGCGCATCCTTCAAATGTTTTTCATAATTTTTTTCAGCGTAAGGCGCCAAAACTTCATCAATTCGATCAGCAGAGCAGCCACCATATTGGCTAGAAGCTACGTTTGCAATGATTTGAGAAATTTGCGCAGTCGCAGTTTGAATTGACTTCGGACTTTCTACCTCTGCATTTCCAATCTTGAAACCATTTCCCAACATGCCTTTGAAATCAATCAAACAGCAATTTGTCATTGGCGTATATGGACTGTAGTCCAAATCGTGATAGTGAATGTCTCCTTTTTGGTGCGCATTTGCCACATGTGGCGGTAACATTTGCAAACCGATTGATTTTCCAACAATCCCCGCTGTCAAATCTCGTTGAGTATTGAAAACGTCGCTATCTTTGTTTGCATTTTCATTGACAACTGCTTGATCTTTGTTGAGCAATTTGCCAATTGTGAAGTTGATATCTGTTGCTTTTGAGCGCGCAAAATCACGTTGAGTGCGGTAAGTAATATAGCTTTCTGCAATGGCATATTCATTGGCATTCAGTAATTCATGCTCAACGATATTCTGAATTTCATAAATTTTAACGCCCGCAGGAAAACGTGCAATTACTTCTGCTACGATTTTATTGGTAATGCCTTCAAGTTTTGCTTCTAACAACGGAGTCATCGTCGTTACTTCTTGACTGGCTTTAACAAGCGCTTTGTAAATCTTATCTGCGTCAAAAGCCACACGACGACCGTCACGTTTTTCTACATAAATATCAGCAAATCCTTGTACTGTGTCTTCTTTTAATGCAATCATGAGCTCCTCCATTCGTATAAGACATATTATATCACTCCAACAAAAAAAATCAATATCTTGTGGTGAAAAACTTTAATTTTTGTTTCAAACACAAGATATTGATTTGCTATTTCAACTTATACAGCTTGAAATGAGTGAGTTTCAAGTCTGTCTGCTGATAATTTTCCTTTAATTGTTTTTGGACATCTTGAAGAACAGACACTTGATTGTTGACCAAAATATAAGTTGGTGTCGTTTCTTTCAAGCTATTCACTAAGGACATTTGATTTTCATCTGTTCCTTTGTACAAGCTAGGGGTTAAAATCGGTACCGCAGATAGGCGCCCACTCGCTTGGTAAAGAGCTGCTGTTGTGTCCCAAGCATAGATTTTATCAGTAGTCTTTGATTTGCTCTTGATATAATTTGCCGCAGAAATACGCTCACTTGTTGCGCCTATCGATAAAACATACTGATTGACAAATGGAAAACCAATTAAATAAATCATTGCTAGAAGCGGTAAAAAAGCATTCTTTGTGATATAAGTTCCGAAAACAGACGAAGATTTTTGAACTCTACTGTGCCTTCCACCTCTATGGTATGACTGCTTCCCAAGCCACATACTGAGCAAAATCAGGAAGAATGGCAAAATCGGCAACAGTTGATAAGCTCCCCGATCTGGCAAAAAGAAAACAAACATAACAAGAAAGAGAGAGGCTAAAAAACTAAAGAGTTGTAGAAATCGTTCTAAAGAATTCGTTGGCAATGAAAAACTTCTCACCCAAGTTACAACTACACCAAGCCCAATAATGAGTCCACCATAAAGCAAACCATTATACAACAAGTGCTGCCCTGAAAAATGCAGACTTTCCAACGGATAAAGAATCTGACTAATGGCGAGACCAAAACTACCATTTAAAACTGTATAATATCCCAAAGGATAAAACACAAGCGAAAAGCCTACAAGTGTAGCTAAAAATTGATAAAGACCACGTGCTTTTTTCTTTGCCCCAATATTATAGACTAACAAAGCAATGAAAGCCACCAGATAAAACACAAGACTTGTCATTGGGTCCGTCATAAACATCAGCGCACCAAGAGCACCAAAACCAATAAAGCCTCTGTCACTAGCTTCTCCTGCCACATAGCGCATCAGAAAGTATAGCGCACCAAATACAAAAGGAAAAACAAAAATACTAGAGTATAAGCCGCCCCAGCCTAAAGCGAGCGTCAAACAATAGAATAAAGAAAGGATTTTGATAGAAGTGTTTTTTACAGCCGTTAATTGATATACGATTTTAAACAGATAAATTCCTGCAACAAACAAAGCCAAGCATTGCATTGCCGCAAAGAAAATATTGCCCATGAAGAGACTACCCGCCCAATTAGCTAGATAATAAAGCAGACCACTTGTTCCATAGATATTTCCATAAATAACCTGCCCTTGCGCCATTGCCCAACCTGCATATAAATTTTGAGATTGCAGGTTTGTGGCAAGATTAGTCAGCAATGGATTAGCGACACTCAAAACGCTCAATAATAAGCTCCACAAAAATAAAACGACAAAAGGAGTCGACGTTAGCTCTATAAAAACCGATTTTTTCTCGTTCTCTTCGTGAAGCGTCTCTGCTACTGTCTCTTTCATCTCTTGTTCAGGCGTTGTATCATACATAAAGATTCTCCTTGATATCAGTCTTATCTAGTATATCAAAATCTTCCCTATCTGTCAGCTTGATTCTGACAAGTTCTGCATCTTTTGCAAAAGTAAAGCATAGTATTCCAATTCTCGAAAACGATGATAACTTACAGCCACATACTCTTTCAAAAATTCCTTTTCTTCACGTGATAAACCTATGACCATTCTGCCTCCTTTTACTAGATTATTCGTAAAAAAAGAAAAGATTCCTCTTATTGCAAGAAGAATTTTATAGCATCGGTGCAAATAATTCGACAATTTCTTTAATCAAGCGTTGATACCAGGTATTTTTAATGGTATCTTCATGTATTTCTTGTGAGGTTTCAAACAACTCCTCAAAATCTCGCTTCAAGTCAAACATAGAAGGCGTTTTATACATCAAAACAGCATTTTCATAGTGATGAACTAAGCTGCGGTAATCAAAATTGATTGTTCCGACAACACCAAAGTCATCATCAGCCACTACATGCTTACTGTGAATAAAGCCCGGTGTATATTCGTAAATCCGAACCCCAGCCGCCATTAAATCTGGATAAGCTCCTCGCGTAATGAGCTGAATGATTTTTTTATCTGGAATATAAGGTGTCACAATTCGGACATCTACCCCCCGCATAGCAGCATTTTTGATGTCTTCCGTCAAATCATAATCAATGATTAAATACGGCGTGGCAATATACACATAATCTGTCGCCTGGCTGATTATATTTTGATAGACATTTTTACCCACTTGAGCTTTGTACATGGGCTTCGGTCCACTCCCGTACGGAATATAGAGCCCTGGCGCATCTACAGCTTTGTTATCCAAATGATAGCGATCGAAATCACTGATTTTCCCACGGTTGATATACCAGTTCATCAGAAACAGCCGTGTCAAGGCTTTCACAGCGCGCCCATTCAGACGAATCCCGCCGTCTTTCCAGTGACCAAATCGCTCGATGTGATTGATGTATTCATCTGCCAGATTGATGCCACCGGTATAGCCAATCTGCCCGTCAACGACGAGGATTTTCCGATGATCTCGATTATTATAAGCCACCGTCATCCGCGGAATCACTTTGTTAAACTTATGAGCGTCAATCCCCATAGCCTGCAATCGGCTAGTATAATCTCCCGGAAGAGTTGCCATACAGCCAATGTCATCATAGAGCATTTTCACTTCCACACCTTGGGCTGCCTTTTCACGCAGAATATCCAAAATACTATTCCACATGAGACCTTCTTCTACAATGTAATATTCCAAAAAAATAAATTTTTCTGCATTGCGTAAATCTTCCAGCATTTTCTGGAACATCGCTTCTCCCAAAGGGAAAAATTGCGATTCCGTGCCGTCGTAAATATCCGCATTATGATCCATGCTGAGAAGCGACTTGATAATCCCGTAAGCTGATTTATCTGTCTTTTTCAAGTCTAACCGCAACTCATAACTATTGTCCTCACGAAATTTCATCTGATCCATATTTTTCAACTGTTTCAGCTCACTTCTGGACAATCGGCGCTCACCAAACATCAAATAAAGCAAGGGACCAATGACTGGAACAAACGCTACCAAGAGCCAAGTTACTTTGCTTTCTGGTGTCATTGAGCGATTGACAATCGCTAAAATCGTTGCCAAGCTGAATAAAATCACAAAGACAATCCATAAAGTAGGTGTCCAGCGACCAAGCCAAAAGAAAAACCAAAAAATGAGTGCAAGTTCTAGTACCATGATAATAATACTAAAACCATATTTTGACATCAATAGCTGAAATTTCCTAAGATTCATTTTCTCCCCCTGCTTTTACTTAGTACTAGTATAACGGGGATTTCCTAATAAATCAAGCCAGAATCACTCATTCTTCGATATTCAAAGTATTTTTTCATTAGAGCAAAAAAGAGTAAAAGAAAAGTTGTGATTCGTAACCATCAACTTTCTCTCCTACTCCCTATTTCTACATTTTAACTAGAATACTGATTGTTGTCCACTACCAATTTAGAAAGCAGTTAAAGGCAACAGATAAAGTTCATGAAGCATGCCCCTTTGTGAATAATTCGCTAAAACAAATGCAACTTCTCCTATCGACTTGTATGAATCAATAAACTTAAATCAAACGCGTCCTAGTTTTCGCAAGATCATATCAAATTTTGATCAAGAAATTTTGCACCAACGTTAGACAGGTTATTGCTTCGTTAAAACGACTGTATCATTTTCTCCATTTTCTTGCTCAATATCCTCAATCGTTAACCGATTGCCATCAATCATATAACGCTCAATGTCATCACCAATCGTCATTCTCTGATTTGTCGAATCAATGCTTACTTGTTTTACTTTCTCTTTACCGTTTGGCTCTTTTTCTGTCCACGTACCACTATTTCCTTTGATAACCAAAGTAATCTCATCTTCTTCGTCCATACCTTTATAAGTACCGTCTAATTTTTCTGACGAACTTTCTGCAATAGTTGACGAAGCACTACTCTCACTTGAGACTGTAGTTGATTGGCTGCTTGAGACAGATTGAGAAGACGGTGAAGTTTGGTTAGACTTGACGCACGACGCCAAAATGATAAGTCCTATCAGAAAAAATGCGATGTAGCTGAATTTCTTTAATTGTACCATTTTTATCCTCCTTTACTTACATTTCTATTATACCATCCACCATTCTAATCAGTCAATTTCTTTCTCCAAAAGAAAAGCACGAACTTCCGCAATGAAATAAAGAGAACCTGTCACAAAAAGAAGCTGATTATCAGTAGAATTTTTAATGAATTGTTCAATAAACTCCCGATAAGAGGAAACATAGGTTTCAGTTGTCAGATTCCGCTTGTCTATTGCACCGTCATCCTCAAATGTCGTTACGAATAACTGCACATGAGGCAATTCTTGTTTTAGATAAGACAGCATCCCCTGATAATTTTTGCGTTTCAAAGCACCAAATAAGAGAAAAATTTCTTTCCGTTCTTGCTGACGAATAAACTCCACTAAACGGGACAAAGCTGGTAAATTGTGAGCCCCGTCCAGATAAATTCCTCGCTCAAAATATTCCAGCCGCCCTGCCCAATGTGTCTCTTGCAGAGCTTTTCGTACTAGCTCTATTTGCACTTGCCAGCTGTGTTGCCCCATAAACAAAAGAAAACTTTGCAAAGCAACAGCGGCATTTTCTTCCTGATAAGTACCTGCTAGGCTCAACTTTAGATGAGGAATATTCACATCTGGGCTGAAAAATCGTCCCTTTGAAAACGAAAAATCTCTGCCATATTCGTACAAAACAACATCTAGCTTTTTCGCACGCAGTTCACAGATCCTTCTCGCTTCTTCAGCCAGTGGTCCGATGACAGCCACTTTTTTCTCCTTAAAAATCCCTGCTTTCTGCTCCGCAATGGCGGCTATGGAGTCTCCTAAGGTTTCTTGATGATCCAAACCCACAGACGTCACCACCGCAATATCTCCTGCCACTACATTTGTCGTGTCTAAAAGCCCACCAATGCCCACTTCAATTAAAGCCACATCTACTTGCTCTTCTTTGAAATACAATAAAGCCATAAGGGTTAAAATTTCAAAATAAGAAAGTGGGCCATGTGTTTGTCGAAGCTGTCTTTCCATTTCCCGAACTTGGCGTCCCAGTCGAACGAAATCTTCATTAGAAATGGGTTCATGGTTGATACAAATCCGGTCATGAACACTTGCCATGTGAGGCGACGTAAAGGTCCCTACTTTCTTTTCGTGCTGCACAAATAGCTGACTCATAAACGCAACCGTTGAGCCTTTCCCGTTCGTTCCTGTCACATGAATAATGGGATAATTTTCTTCAGGATGATTCAAAAGACTTATAGCCTGTCTCATTCGCTCTAAACCAGAGCGAAAGTTTAGTCCAATGCGACTTTCCAACCACATTTCAATTTCATTCATATTCTTCTCCCAGCAAAAAGGGAGTGAAACAGAACCAGATTTTGGTTCATGTCACACCCCACAACTCACTTGAATGGTTGGTACTCTTGCTCCACACAGGAATTAAACCAACCACTCATTCGTATACTATAAAATAACGATTCACACAGCCTTTTAATCTTTTCATCGTCTGTAAGTATGAAAAGCTAGCGTACACAATTTTTATTCTTCCATAAAGCTATTGAAAACTTCTTCAATCATGTCCCATTCAGCATCTGAATCTTCTGGGATTGGTTGCAAATCGCCTTCTGTTCCGTCCTCATTTTCAGTAAACGAGTAGGCTTGAATTTCTACCTCGCCATTTTCATCTTCTTCTGCGCTAGCTGGAATCAAGAGAACGTAGTTTTTTCCAAATTCTTCTTTTCCGTCAATGGTCAAGAGAATTTCAAACAAAGTTTCATTTCCTTGCTCATCTACTAGCGTAATCAATTCACGTTCTTCGTGTTCATGGTCATGGTTATGATCGTGTGCCATGTTTTCTCCTTTATTATTAAAAATTTCGATCTAAATAATTTTGTAAAATGAGCTGCGCTGCGAGCTTATCAATCACTTTTTTCCGCTTCTTTCTGCTCACATCTGCCTGCTCAATCAACATTCTCTCCGCAGCTACCGTTGTTAGGCGTTCATCTTGATAGTCAACAGGAAGCTGAAACAGCTGTTCCAGTCTACCACCATAGGCCTGACTTGCTTCGACACGCGGACCACTTGTATTGTTCATGTTTTTTGGGAGTCCTACAACGAACTTGTCAACCTTATATTCTTTTACAAGCTCACTCAAACGATCAAAGCCAAATTCCCCTTTTTCTTCATCAATAGGAATAATTTCAAGTCCTTGAGCTGTAAAACCAAGTGGATCACTAACCGCGACACCAACCGTTTTTGAACCAACATCTAACCCCATAATTCTCATTAGAGATCAATGCCTTGCCCTTTCAAATAATAACGAACTAATTCTTCTACAATCTCATCACGTTCATATTTACGAATTTGATTTCGTGCATTATTATAGCGAGGTACATACGCAGGATCACCACTAAGCACGTATCCCACGATTTGGTTGATTGGGTTATAACCCTTTTCATTCAGCGACACATAGACATCTTTCAATGTTTCACTAATCTCTTTTTTGTTTGAATCATCAAGATTAAAACGTACTGTCTCATCTGTAAATCCCACAATTACACCTTCTTTCACTAGAATACCCATATTATAGCACATTTCAAGACTTTTCACAAATGAAAGGGGTTGAAAAAAGCTGAATAAATTTCAGCTTTTTTGTTTCATATACACCTATAAAATCATGGATTTGCAACTTCTTTAGCACCAGCTGCTTTGACAGATTCAATATATTGTTTGGGTGTTAAATTTTTGATAGTTGAAAACATAGAGCCATATGTATCCAGTTTTGATGCTTCATCAAGGTTGATTTTGCTCATATCAATATTGATTGTAACTTTAATAATATAGTCTTTTGTAATGTCTGTTTTAACATCAACACCGCCCAAAGACTTAAATTTATCCAATCCTGCAGCCTTTTCAAAAGCAGAAATCAAGTACGGCTTAGTGCTTTCTAAATCTTGACCCGCTAATGCACTCTTCATATTTTCAGGAAGTATTTGTTCAAGATTTATCACAAACTTCTTAAAGGTTTTTCCTTCATAAGAAATAGTTTGCGTAAGTGTTTGTTCAATCCCTTGGACAGTCTGTTTTTGTTGAAAAGACTTGGTCACAACAGAATCTTTTTTCACAACACTCGAACCAGTCTTACTATCCCCCGACTGATTCTGACCGGATTTTTGACCACAAGCTGTGAGTAGCAACAAACTCGCTCCTAACAAAACAACCGATTTTCTCATAAAAATATCCTCCTTGTATTTTAGAGCTTTATAAGAATAGTATACCATCTTTTGTAAGCGTTGTCAAAAAGAGCCGTCTAAAAAATCAATTCGTGTTTAACAAGTTATTGATTGACTTCCGTTGCACCACTGGCAATCTGATCTTCAACATATTCTTTTGGTTTCATTTTTAAAAATTCTTTTAATTTCATATTCTTTAAATACTCAGTATTTGCGGCTTTATTAACATCCAAAACTTGAAAATCAAAAGTATGAATTCGCTTCAATTCTTGCTCATTTATAATTTCCAAAGAGGTCGAAAAACCTTCCAAACTTTTTGCTTGTGTAAATTTTTCATCTTCAGACAAAGATTTCTCCAATAATTTTTGTGCCTCAGCAACTCCAACTTCCGCAACTACTTTTTTCATTTCTTCTTTCATCGGCATGATTTGCTCAATCGTTAAACTTAAAAATTGATCGCCTTTGTAAGTAATTGTTTGTGTTTGTTGAACCCCTTCAGCTGTTTTAGGGAATGATAAGGTTTTTGTCACAACTGTTTCTTTTTCAGCGTTTGCAATAACTGGCAACGTACTATCAATTGATTGCTTGCTTGTTTTTGATTTTGTTTCTTTCTTTTGACCACATCCTGCTAAGACTGTAAGAATAATGGTTAATAGAATCAGGCTTCTTTTCATGGATTAACTCCTCCTCATTCTTTATTTTATCATATTTTTAATATCAATAAACATCGAAATAAAAAAAGAGTGGAAATTCCACTCTTTACAAGGCTGCACGTAAACGCGCTTCTGTATTTTCAACATTACGAACCGAGCGAGGTAAGAATGCACGAATATCGTCTTCTTTGTAGCCCACTTGTAGGCGCTTGTCATCTACTAGAATAGGGCTTTTCAAGATGCGTGGAGTTTCCATAATCAAGTCAATCACTTCATTCACACTTAATTCTTCAATATCTACACCTAAGCCTTTTGCATAACGATTTTTTGAAGAAACAATGCTTGCAACCCCATTTTCAGTTTTTGTTAGAATATCTAATAACTCTTCTTTTGTAATTCCTTCTTTACCAAGATTTTGTTCTTTATAAGTTAACTGGTGAGCATTGAGCCATGTTTTTGCTTTTTTACAACTAGTGCAACTTGAGACAGTATAAATTGTAATCATGTAAGTACTCCTTTCGCCACACGGTACTATTATCATACTATATTATACCACAAAATCCCTCCGTCTTGCGACCTATTTTTAAAAAATTATTCCTCAATCTCAATCGCGTCATCCAAGTCTAGCGTTACTTCCTCCACCTTGTTTGCTGATTTAGTTGCTTCTGCATTTTTTTCATCTTCAGCATCATCCTCAATCAAACCGTAATGCACTCGAACTTTATGATCAATTTCATCAAAAATTTCTGGATGATCCGCCAAGTATTTCTTAGCATTTTCAGACCCTTGACCAATCTTTTCATCATTATAAGAATACCAAGCACCCGCTTTTTTGATAATATCAAGGTCTGTCGCAATTTTAATCAACTCGCCTGTTTTAGAAATTCCTTCTCCATACATGATTTCTACGAAAGCTTCCTTGAATGGCGGAGCAACCTTATTCTTCACAACCTTAATCTTAGTTTCCTTACCAACATTGGTATCTTTTTCATCACCAGTTCCTTTGATTTGGGTATTTCCGCGAACATCCAAACGAACAGACGCATAGAATTTCAAGGCACGACCACCAGGTGTTGTTTCTGGATTTCCAAACATAATACCAACTTTTTCACGCAATTGGTTGATGAAAATCGCAATTGTCTTCGTTTTGTTAATAGAAGCAGACAATTTACGCATAGCTTGACTCATCATCCGCGCTTGCAAACCAACGTGACTATCTCCAATGTCTCCATCAATCTCAGCACGTGGTACGAGGGCTGCCACGGAGTCAATAACTACCAAATCTACCGCACCAGAGTCAATCAATTTCCCAGCAATCTCAAGACCTTGCTCACCAGAGTCTGGCTGAGAAAGTAAGAGTTCATCAATATTAACTCCAAGGGCTTGTGCATAAGCCGGGTCAAGAGCGTGTTCTGCATCAATAAAAGCTGCAATACCGCCTTCTTTTTGAGCTTGCGCTACTGCATGAAGAGCTACGGTCGTCTTACCAGAAGACTCTGGTCCATAGATTTCAATAATCCGCCCCTTTGGATACCCTCCTGCACCAAGTGCAATATCTAGTGCCAAACTACCTGAGCTCATGACTTGAACTTTTTGTTCAGCGCGCTCACCTAGGCGCATAATCGCTCCTTTACCAAAATCTTTTTCAATATTTTTAAGTGCAGTATCTAGCGCTTTTTGACGTTCCTCGCCAAATTTCTTTGAAATTTCTTCTAATTTTTTTTGTTTTTTTGCCATTTATTTCTCCTGTATAGTGATAAATTATTTTTTTGCCTATCTGATCATTATAGCATATTTTCGTTTTTTAATAAAGTTTTTCGCAGCAGATTGAAAGCATGCAGAACGGCTATTTTACGTACATCTGTCCGACTGCGACCGGCAATATTAACCTTAATAGACTGAACATCCTCTGTGGTTGCTAAGCCGATATAAACTGTCCCTGCTGGATGTCCTTCTAAGCTGTCTGGGCCTGCCACCCCTGTCAAGCTCACCGCATAGTCACTAGCAGTCAATTTTCTTGCCTGCTCAGCCATTTTCTCCGCTGTAAAAGCTGAAACCACCCCATACTTTTCCAAGTCTGCCAAGGGAATGCCCAGCATTCGGCTCTTTTCCTCCATACTGTAGGTAACAAAGCCACCACTAAAAACATTGGAGGCTCCAGCAAAGTTTGCCAAAGTTGCTTGAAAGAGTCCTGCAGTCAAACTTTCAGCTGCTGTGACAGTCTTTCCTGCTCTTCTCAGCAGTTCAAAAGCTGTTTGTCCCAGAGAATTATCATCTCCATAAGCGTAGAAAAGATCAGCTAAATGTTGTTTCTCAAAAGTCTGTACTGCCAAAATTTTCTTTTCTAAACGAGTAAACTTAACATCCGCTTCCTTTTGACTAGTAGCCTTGGTGGACAATCGCAAAGTTACTTCTCCCGTCTTAGCATAAGGAGCAATGGTCGGATCCGTTTGAGTATCAATTAAATCCCCTAAAAGGGTTACTAATTGACTTTCACCAATACCAAAGAAACGCAAAACTCTTGAATACAATTTTTGGCCAGTCGCTAAAAGCGGAACCAGCTCATTATTTACCATAGGTTTTAATTCACTAGGCGGACCAGGCAGAACGACATAAGTCACACCACCGACTTCAATCACGCCCCCCACCGCAAGTCCGGTTTCGTTTTGGAGAGAGGTCGAGCCTTCCACTATCTGAGCTTGTCGCTCATTGTTTGGTGTTCGAACATAGTCCGGTCGACTTGCGAAGAAGCGATCCAATTTCTCCGTAGCCATTCGGTCAAATACCAACCTACGATTTAAGAATTTTGACAAAGTCTGCTTAGTCAAGTCATCTTCTGTTGGACCTAATCCTCCAGTTAAGATGATCAAATTACTACGATTTCGAGCGATTTCTAAAATGGATAACAGACGAGCTTCATTATCTCCGACCGCTGTTTGGAAATACACATCTACTCCCAGACTCGCTAATTTTTCAGATAAAAATTGGGCGTTTGTATTGACAATCTGACCTGTCAGAATTTCAGTACCCACAGCAATAATTTCTGCTTTCATAAAACCTCCTACCTTACTATTCGCAATTGATTTTATTTTATCACAAAAAATCTTAAAAAAGTTGATTTTCATTTCAGGAAATAAAAAGAGCTGTCAAGTTCCTTGACAAACTTGTCAACATGCTGTGGAAAACTTTTAAGAATGACTGGTGTTATGCAGAATAACTGGATTGTTAGGGAAATGCTATTGGTAAATGGTTTCATTATTTTTATAATAAAGATGAAAAAGGAAATCATCTAAATATTTTTATTTGAAGAAAGGAGAGCATCATGAAAATTTCACAAGTTCTCAAAGATATTCGTCAACAAAATCAACTCACTCAGGAGGCTTTGGCAGAAAGACTCAAGGTTTCCCGCTCCACCATTGCCCGCTGGGAAAGCGAAAAAGGTATCCCTGATATTGGAAATCTCATCGCTATCAGTCGGGAGTTCGATATCAGTCTGGACACACTCATCAAGGAGGATGAGCGCTTGGAGAAAAAGGTTATCGAAGACAGTAAGGCCAAGAAATGGCATTATTTAGTCATTTTCTATCTCTTCTCCGTTTTGGTTGAGATTGCTATTTTTACCTATTTGCATCATATCTTTATGGCTGGCTTCCTCATATCTACCCTCTTTATGCTTTTCTATGAATTACGCATCTTTATCAAGGAAAAGATTTGGATGCAGAAAGGAGAGTAAGGATATAAAGAGAATAACAAAAAACCTAGAGGTCTGGAACTTCTAGGTTTTCATTTGTTTATAGACAATAAAGTAATGATGAAAGCAATAATATTGTTACAACAATGGAGGGCAATTGGATACCAGATATTTTTGTCCTTTCTCAGATATAGGAGCGAGAGAAGAAGACCTCCGGCAACATAGGAAATGGCTGTCACCCACTCTGACAGGGCCCAGCTGTGCATATGAAGGGTGGCAAATAGAAAGGTGGTTAACACAATACCTAACCAGTTAGAGAATTTTGCCAAGAAGCTGCCTAGGAAAAAGCGACGGAAGAAAAACTCTTCAACAATCGGCCCAATCAAGCAGCCGATCAAAAGGATTAGAAAGGGATTTTTCAACAAGGCACCTTGAATATTGGCGTCATTCTGTCCCTGCAGTGGCAAGCCCAAACTGTGTTTAATCAGAACTGAAAGCAGGTTGCAGGCAATGGACAGGAGAAAAACGAAAACCATATACAGGGAAATCGTTTTTAGAAATTCCTTCTTTTTAGTCAGAATCAGGGCTAGCTGCTCCTTTAATTCTTCCCGATAAGATAAGATTCCCAAGATAAATAAAAGGAAATAAACGGGGTAAATCAACCAATTTATCCCAAGCAGTTGCAAGCCTCTACCTAGAAAGAAGATCGTATAGAGGCTTATAAAAATGAGGAGAAATTTTCTTGTTTTCATTGTTCTACTTCCAATCACAATCATTTTCATGGTCATTGACAAGTCCAGCTGCTTCTAGGAATGAATAGACACAAACAGGACCGACAAATTTGAAGCCTTGTTTTTTCAGCGCCTTAGACATGCTTTCTGACAGCTCTGTCTTGGCTGGCGCTTCCTTGTAGTTCGTAATTTCATTGTCAATCGTTTTGAAACCGACAAAGGACCAGATATAGTCATTAAAAGAGCCAAACTGCTTTTGAACAGCCAAAAAAGCTTGGGCATTAGCCCTAGTCGCATAAATTTTCATCTTGTTACGGATGATGTCAGGATTGTCCAACAAACCATCCAGATCTGCATCCGTCATCTGAGCAATTTTCTGAGCATCATAGAAATGAAAAGCTTCCCGAAAAGCCTGGCGTTTATTCAGAATGGTCTCCCAAGAAAGTCCAGCCTGATAGGTCTCCATGCAAAGCAATTCAAATAACTTCTGATCATCATGGAGGGGCTTGCCCCACTCCTCATCATGATAGGCTACATACAAGGGGTTGTTCATTTTTACCCAGCCGCAGCGTTTGGTCATAGCTTCCTCCTATTTCACCAACATCTTGAGAGCTGACTTGATATAGTTTTCAGCAGTGTCTGTTGTGCCTTCAAAGAATTTCTTGATTTTCTTAAGCTCAGCAGCCTTGTAGCCCAAAGCCAGCATGGCTTCCATGGCTTCTTCCAGCTCCTGATTATCCACAGTCTGGATGGGTGCCTTGCTTTCTGACGGACCATCCGCAGCCACTACTTTGCCTTCTAAGTCCAGCACCATCTGCTGGGCTGTCTTCTTGCCAATCTTAGGAAACTTGGTTAGGTAGGTGATGTTTTTCTGCTCAATGGCTTGCACCAAGCCAGCATTATCATCAGCTGCGATTATCGCAAGAGCAGAAACGGGGCCAATACCAGAAACCGAAATCAAATTGAGAAAAAGCTGCTTTTCATCCTCTGTGCGAAAACCGTAGAGGAGCTGGGCATCCTCTCTGACCACCTGATGAACAAAAACTTGAAGCTCCTGATTGACCTGACCTGAATAGGCATAGGGATTTGCCACATGCAGGATATAGCCAATTTGCCCCACCTCCACTACAATATATTTGGCTGTGATTTTACTTAAAATTCCTTTAAAATATTCGTACATGACTTCTCCTTTTCAACCCTTTTAGTATATCATATTTTCAACTAGAAAAAATTGAAGCTGTTGGAAAAACCTCACATTGGATAGAAAAAAGCTAAAAAACAGAGAATATGGTAACTCTCTGTTTTCAGGATATTTAGTATTTCCCCAATTCTCTCAGACTGGTATGATTTTCCTGAATCCGACGGAACATTTTTTCCATATCAGATTTAGTGAAGTTGACCAAAACGGGACGACCGTGAGGGCAGTTGTAGGGATTGTCGCATTGTGATAACTGAAAAATCAAATCACGTGCTGAATAGTCATCCAAACTGTGATTAGCTTTAATAGAGCGTTTACAACTCATCATAATAGCCAGCTCAGCGCGATATTTCTTGATAGAGACTTCCTTGGTTAGAAGGAGCATATCGCACATCTCATAAATACCTGATTCGATCTCCTCTTCCTTAAGCCAAATGGGATGTTCACGAAGAATAAATTGATTAGTTCCGTATTCTTCAAGGAAAACACCAGCTTCTTCCAAAAGAGACATACGTTGTTTCAGACGTAGCATATCATCGGCTGGAAATTCAAAGATATAGGGAACCAGAATCTGCTGCTGACTAGCATCTACATCTCCGATTTTTTCACGGTAATATTCGTACTTCACTCGCTCTTGAGCCGCATGCTGGTCAATGATATAGAGACCACCGTTTCCTTGAGCAAAAAGGTAGGTGCCATGCATTTGCCCGAAATATTCCAATTCTGGAAAAGTTGAAGTTTCTTCTCCATCTAGCTTATCTAAAGCTCTCTCTAAGCTCGCCTGATCCAGCTCTGGATGATCTAGTTGATTGTAAGAAGGAGATTGCCTTTCTGCAAATTTGACAGAAGCAGCTTTTGAATTGAGTTCAGCTGTATCAGCAGATTGTTGGTCTAATCGGTCAGATTCCTCAAAAGAAGGTTGGGCTTCTGACACTTGTGGTTTCACAAAGAAATCATTTCTTTCTTTATCGTAATAAAGTCGATTTTCCTTGAGAGGGAGGCTAGTCTGCTCAGGCTTATTTGCTCGGTTAATGGTTGATTTGGCTAAATTCTCTAATGCGTCCGGAATCAAATCCTGCTCTTTTAAACTCGCAGAAATGGCTTGCGAAATCAAGGCCATCAGTTCTCTCTCTTTTGAAATCCGCACTTCTTGCTTGGTCGGATGAACATTGACATCAGCAAGATATGGGTCAATCCGAATATCAATCACAGCAATCGGAAAACGTCCCACCATGAGCTTGCTACCATATCCATCTAAAATAGCTCGATTGAGCAGGAAATTCTTGATGTAGCGACCATTGATGAGAATGGTGATGTAATTCCGATTGGCACGCGTCAACTCTGGTAGGCTAATATAACCCGATACTTCAAAATCCAGATTAGAAGCTGAAATTTCAATCATTTTTTTTGCTGTTGTTAATCCATAGATACCAGCAATTGCTTGACGCAGATTTCCTGTTCCTGCCGTCCGAGTCAACTCTTTACCATCATTGAGCAAGATAAAAGCGACCTCTGGATGTGCTAGACTCAAACGGTTCATTACATCTACAATGTGAGACAGTTCTGCTTGTTGACTTTTCATATATTTTAAGCGAGCAGGTGTGTTGAAAAAGAGATCTTCCACCTTGATTTTGGTGCCTCTAGGACAGCTACTTGGTTCTATAGTTTCAATTTCTCCACCTTGCGCAATCAGAAGCGTTCCATGTGTTCCACCATTTGTCGCAGTTTCAATCGTCAAGCGTGAAACAGAAGCAATAGACGGAAGCGCTTCACCGCGAAAGCCCAAAGTCCGAATCCGAAAAAGGTCGGCTTGCTTCTTAATTTTACTCGTTGCGTGCCGCCGCAAAGCCAAGGAAACCTCCTCATGCTCAATTCCTTCACCATTATCGATGACTTGAATACTCTTGAGCCCTGCTTCTTCAATCTCAACTATAATCTGAGTGGCACCAGCATCAATGGAGTTTTCTATCAACTCCTTGACCACACTACTAGGACGCTCAATGACCTCACCTGCTGCAATCTGATTAGCAAGATTTTCTGGTAGTTCTATAATTTTTGACATAGTTTTCTCCGTAATTATTCTAGCTACTATTATAACATAAAGCTGTTTTTCTATCAGAGGTCTAGTGTGAGAGGATCTGGACCAGATTCTCCTTTTAAAAGCAACCAAATAGGCGGGCAAAACAACCACTTAGGTAAAAGACCTTGTTTTCCTAGCCGAAATAATGTTTAATAGATTTAGGAAGGGAAGGAAATAATGAATCTCCCTTGCAATGAAAGTCAGCAGTAAGCAAGATACAACATCATTGGGAAAGAAGGGGTGTTTATGAAAGTTCAATTACATATTGATGAAAAATTTTCAGAAGAAAAGATCATTATTGAAGCGCCTGTTTTGTCGGATTCCGTTCAACAACTGCTGACATTTGCTCAACATATCGGTAAAAATAAAACCATTCGAGCCAAAAAAGAGGAAGAGATTTACCTATTAGATACTGCTGAAATTCAGCGGGTTTATATTGAAAACCGCCAAGTTTGGGCTGAAACAGCGACAGGCAATTATCTCTTAGGGCTTCCGCTTTATCAAGTTTTGGAATTGCTTCCCACTGATTTTCTACAGATTTCCCAATCTGAAATCATCAATATCAAACAGATTGATCATCTGAAATTGACTGGCAGCGGTCTGATTCAGATTACACTAAAAAACGGTCAGATAACGTATTCATCTCGCCGTTATCTCAAAGCTATAAAGGAGAAATTACAGCTATGAAAAAAACATTATTCAGAGATGCTCTAGGAGGTATTGTTATCGGGCTTCTCCTATCCGTCATCTTTTCTTACTTTTTTGCACCTGTCTATCATCCGCTCAACCCTTATTCAGCAGTTGGTCTTTGGATGGAACAGCATCATATTCACGGCGCCTTAGTCGTTCTCTATTGCGCAGCGATATGGTGTCTAATCGGCTTGCTCTTTAGCTTAGGGAAAGAGCTTTTCAAAAAAGATTGGAGCATTCTCAAAGCAACAATCTGTCATTATGGGCTTATGATTTTAGGGTTTATCCCTCTAGCTCTATTAGCCGGCTGGTTTCCAAGTGAACCCATTTTCATCTTACAGTTAATTTTGGAATTTACTGTTGTTTATCTCATCCTTTGGGCAATCCTGTCTTATCTGACTAAAAAGAAAATTGAGAAAATCAATCATCACTTAAACAAACAAAGCAAATAGCAAGAAATAACCGCTGTGAAAAAACTCACAGCGGTTATTTGAGCCCAACTTAGAATGCAGATTGATAGAAAACGATCATAGCTTACTAAATTGTTGTGGTTTGAAGATTAGACCCTAGCTGCAATTCTGGTATGACATTTCAGCAAATTAAGCTGTTAGCCAGTCACATCCACTATAGCTTCAACATTTTAAAGTTCCTTCTTTATCTCTGCCACAGCCAACATCACTTCCATTGGGGTCATATTATAAATGTCCAACTGGCGCAACTCGTCTAAAATAGGTGATTCGGTTGCTTCTGTAAATAAAGACATCTGCTCAGCCACTTGATTTTTTTCACGAGCATCCGCAGGCAATGTATTAGAGATGCCAAAAGATGACTTCTCATTTGCTTGGCTTTCTAATCGTGTCAATATTTGATCCGCTCTTGTCAACAAATCATTTGGCAAACCTGCAATTTTTGCTACATGAATCCCATAAGATTTATCAGCAGGTCCAACCTCAATCTTATGAAGAAATGTTACTTGACCATCTTTTTCTAGGGTTGCTACATGGACATTTTCTAGTTGTGTCAAGCTAGTTGACAGTTCTGTCAACTCGTGATAGTGAGTCGCAAAAAGTGTCTTGGCTCCTGTCCGATTGTGAATATACTCAATAATAGCTTGAGCAAGCGCCATGCCATCATAGGTCGCTGTTCCTCTTCCTAACTCATCAAAAAGAATGAGTGAATTTTCTGTTGCTTGAGAAATAGCATGATTTGCTTCCATCATTTCTACCATAAAGGTTGATTGTCCAGATACCAAGTCATCTGCCGCACCAATTCGAGTGAAGATGGCATCAAAAATCGGCAATTGAGCGCTTTCAGCTGAAACATAAGAGCCCATTTGAGCCATAATCACAACAATCGCTAACTGCCGCATATAAGTTGACTTCCCACTCATATTTGGACCTGTAATTAGCTGAACATTAACATTCTCGTTCATTGAAATGCTGTTAGGAATATAGGTTTGTGCACCCATAACTTTTTCTACAACCGCATGCCGCCCTTTATCAATTTGGATAGAGCGCTGCTCAATAAATTCTGGTCTCACAAAATGTTGCTTTTCAGCTACAGCTGCAAAGCTTTGCAGCACATCAACCGTTGCCAGAGTTTGCGCCAAAGATTGCAGGCGTTTGATATATTTACCAGCTTCCTCACGAATGCGCATAAAAATCTCGTATTCCAAATTAGCTGATTTTTCACGCGCTTCCAACATCTCGCCTTCAATACGAGCCAGCTCTTCCGTACCAAAACGCTCCGAATTTTTCAAAGTTGCCTTGCGGAAAAAATGACTGGGAACGTGTTCAAGCTGGGAATTGGTGACATGGAAATAATAACCATCTTTTTTATTGTAATCAATCTTCAGGTTGTTAATTCCACTAGTTTCTCTTTCTTTCGCCTCAATATCTGCAATCCAACTCGTTCCATCTCGCATGATCACTCGATACTTGTCTAAAGTTTCATCAAAACCTGTTTTAATAATATTACCCTCTGTAATGACATTTGGAGCATCCGATGAAATTGCTGACTGAATCAAGGCCGCCAATTCAGGAATTTCATCCAATTTGGCAATCAAATCTTCCAAAACTGGGCTGTCAATTCCTTTTAAAATTCCCTTAATTTGTGGTACATGACTCAATGTCGCAGCAAGTTGTAATAAATCTTTCGGATTGGTCTTGCCAAACGAAACCCGACTGGCTAAACGCTCAATATCATACACTCCTTTGAGACTGTCTGATAAGTCACTGCGCTCAAAGAAATGATCTAAAAAGACTTGCACTACATCCTGCCGCTTGACGATTCGCTCTTTATCAATCAACGGACGTTGAATCCACGCTCTCAACAATCGCGTTCCCATAGCTGTCTTGGTCTCATCCATCAACCAATAAAGGCTACCGTGCTTCTTTCCTGTCCGAGCATTCTCTGTTAAATCCAGACTTGCCATAGTTGAGTAGTCCATCTGCAAGAAATCTTTGACTTCATAATGATAAACTTGTTTCAAATGACTAAGCTCACGTAGCTGCGTTTTATGAACATACTCTAATAATTTTCCAGCTACTTGATGCTCTAGCGGCGACAAGTCCTTTCCTAGTAGCTGAACATCATCAAATGTAGTTTCTACTTGCGATAAAAGGAGATTCATTTGAGTCTCCAATACTTGACGCTCCATTTCAGGCAATTCATACCCTATGACCACTTCACGCGCTCGTAGGTTTCGGATTTCTCCACAGACCATGTTAAAATCACTGAGAGTTGTAACTTGAAATTCACCTGTTCCCACATCCATATAAGCCAGCCCATATATACCTGCCAGCTTATCCAAAGCCACTAAAAAGTTGTTCTGACTGTCTGGCTTTGAAGAATCAACAACCGTCCCCGGCGTTATGACCTGCACCACTTCACGTTTGACTACTCCAACCGCTTTTTTAGGATCTTCCATTTGCTCTGCAATCGCAACTTTATAGCCTGCTTCAATTAAGACATCAATGTATTGCTGCACCGAGTGATAAGGAACTCCTGCCATTGGGATTGGATTTTCCGAGTTTTTATTGCGGCTAGTCAGAGCAATCTCTAAAATCTGTGCCGCATTGGTCGCATCATCATAGAATAATTCATAAAAATCTCCCATGCGAAACAACAAAAAAGCATCTGGATAATCTTTTTTTATATCTAAATACTGTTGCATTCCTGGAGATAGTTTTTCTTTTGTCATTCTCATCCTTTCTGTTGGTTAATAGTGATAAGAGTGGGATAGAAAACAATAGTTTCGTAGAAACTTGATTTCGTCGTCCCACATCCGCATAGCTGGGAGTGGGACAGGACTCATCTTGAAAATTTTCAGTTCGTAGTCTCACCTCCGCAGGGTTGCTCAACAGTCTGGGAGACTGTTGAGCAATCAGCTACTGCGTCTTGTTGACTACATAAACAAAGGAAGCTGAGCTCTTTGTCCCAGCCTCATCATTCATTCTCTTAATCCATTTTCTCAAGGAGCTGCTCTTCCATTTGTTTTGCAGCTGCTGTATCACGACAGATAACTAAGAGCGTGTTAGCCCCTGCTACCGTTCCTAAAATCAGCTCACCTTTATTGGCATCCACAAAGTTAGCCAGAATAGAAGCATCTCCTAAGCGAGTATGAAGAACCAAGGAAAATTCCGCCCGAGAAACACCCTCTACATGATAAGACAAGAACTCAACCAAATCGATTTTATTTGTTTCATCTGCTAAAACATAATAAACTTCATTGTTTTTCTTGGCTTTCGTCAATCCAATTTCACGTAAGTCCCGAGAGAGGGTTGTCTGTGTTACAATGATGCCTTGTGCCTTTAAACGATCCTGAATATCTTTTTGTGTACTCAGTTTTTCTTCCTTAATCATTCGCTTAATTAGTTTATGACGTTCACTCTTTTTCATTTTATCCTCAATAATGTATATTTATACTCAAAATTATACCAAAAAAATTGAAGATTCGTCAAAAAATATGTTAAAATACTAGTAAAAGACCAAAGGAGAAACCATGGATAATAAACAATTGATTGCAAGTGAATTGGCTAAGGTCATTGACAGCTTAGACCAAGACGCTATTTTAAATTTACTAGAAAAACCCAAAAGCTCAGATTTAGGTGATATCGCTTTTCCTGCCTTTTCTTTAGCGAAAGTAGAACGAAAAGCGCCTCAAGCAATTGCAGCAGACATTGCAGAAAAAATTGACTCAACAAACTTTGAAAAAGTAGTGGCAACTGGTCCTTATGTTAATTTCTTCCTTGATAAATCAAAAATTTCAGCTCAAGTTATCAAAGAAATTGTAAAAGAAGGAAATAACTATGGTCAGCAAAATGAAGGAAATGGAGAAAACATCACCATTGACCTCTCCAGCCCAAACATTGCAAAACCATTTTCAGTTGGTCATTTGCGCTCAACTGTTATCGGTGATGCCCTTTCTAATATTTTCCGTAAATTGGGCTATAACACCATTAAAATCAATCACTTAGGTGACTGGGGAAAACAATTCGGTCTTTTAATGGTGGCCTATAAAAAATGGGGCAGCAAAGAAGCCGTCGAAGCAAATCCAATTGATGAATTACTGAAACTGTACGTTCGTATCAATGCGGAAATCGAAACAGATCCTGAGCTTGATGACGAAGGTCGCCTCTGGTTCAAAAAACTAGAAGACGGCGATCCTGAAGCTACTGAATTATGGCAATGGTTCCGCGACGAAAGCCTGAAAGAATTTAACCGTATCTACAAATTGCTTGGTGTTGAATTCGATAGTCTGGCTGGTGAAGCCTTCTATAATGACAAGATGGACGAAGGCATCAAAATCCTTGAAGAAAAAGGATTGTTGGAAGAGTCTAAGGGGGCTAGCATTGTCAACCTTGATGATGTCAATCTGCCACCAGCTATGATTAAGAAATCTGACGGAGCAACACTTTACATTACACGTGATATTGCGACAGCTATGTACCGTGCTCGCACTTACAACTTCGTTAAAAACATTTATGCTGTAGGTCAAGAACAAGCTAATCACTTCAGACAATTAAAAGCCGTTTTGAAGAAGATGGGATTTGACTGGAGCGATGATATGATTCACGTAGACTTTGGATTGGTAACAAAGAACCGCCAAAAATTGTCTACACGTAAAGGAAATATCATCCTTCTTGAGCCAACTCTCCAAGAGGCTATCAGTCGTGCTAAATCACAAATTGAAGCCAAAAATCCTGACCTTGAAAACAAAGAGGCTGTTGCTCGTGCTGTCGGGGTAGGAGCTGTTAAATTCTACGATTTAAAAACAGACCGTCGCAACGGTTACGACTTTGATTTGGAAGCCATGGTATCCTTTGAAGGAGAAACAGGTCCATACATCCAATACGCTTATGCACGTATCCAATCAATCCTTCGCAAAGCTGACTTCAGGCCAAGTGCTGAAGCAACATACAGCCTAGATGATGCTGAAAGTTGGGAAATCATTAAACTGCTACAAGATTTTGCCCGTGTTGTCAAACGTGCAGCTGACAATTATGACCCATCACTCATTGCAAAATATGCGATCAGTCTTGCACAAGCATTTAACAAATTCTACGCACACACTCGTATCTTGGACGAAAGCCCTGAACGTGACAGCCGTCTGGCTCTCAGCTACGCAACAGCTGTTGTTCTAAAAGAATCTCTTCGTCTTCTCGGCGTTGATGCTCCAGAAAAAATGTAATTTTCTAACCCTATCAAAAAATCCTATCGGTATTTACAACGATAGGATTTTTTATTACATTCCGTATAATTCTTCAATTTTCAGACCAATTCGTTTGACATCTTCATTCAAGCCACGAAGTTCAAATGTGTCCAAGACTGGAAAGTCAAATCGCTCTGCATATTGCTTAGCTGTTAAACAATATTGGTTGTTAAAATTACGATTACCACTACCAACAATGCCAAAACAGCGTTTGTAATTTTCTTCAAAAGCGATAAAGTCACCTAAATCATTGGTAAGAATCTCCACATCTCCATTATCCAAACCATTCCCACCTTCTAAGTAGGTTGGCAAAAAGGCTACAAAGGGCTGAGACATGGCGTAAAATGGTCGCTCCTCTTTCACCATATCTTTTATATCCACCTGCTCAATCTCAACATTTTCATGTCGCTCTTGCAAAAAAGCAGACAAACGTTTGATAAAACTCGCTGTGTTGCCACTTAAGCTAATATAAACTAAGGAAATCTTCATATTTTCTCACTTTCTAAAAATAAAACACATCTATCATTCTCTTAAAATTTTAAGCTAATAGATATGTTTTGTCAACTATTGTAATTCTTCTTTTGCTAAGTCTTGTTGCTGCCGTTTCATCTTGAAAAAGACAATAACAAGGAAAAGAATATTAAATGCAAAATAAATAATGGTCAAAACTCTTGTCGATGAGATTGCTGTGGCACGCATCGTTTGATCCTTATAAAGATTGTTGAGTGGCATACCACCGATATAATTGTAAATTGTCCCAATAATTCCTAATAACACATAAGCAATATAGGCAAAATTAGCGTATAAAATGTTTTTCTTGACGATAAACACAATAGCAGCAATCAACAATAAAATTGAAAGGACAACTAATATTTTATGCGGAATATTATGAAGAAAGACAAGACTTCTTTCAGTTACTTCCACGATTTGCTTCACAACCGTTTCAGACAGTCCTTTATAAGAACTTGTATTCGTTATTTTTTCACTGCCAAAAAAGGTTCCTACAAATGTAAAAGATGATAGAATGGCTGATAGTGTCAGCAAGACATATAGATAAATTGGTCGTTTTTTCACAATAATCCTCCTCGTTGTGAAAAAGTTTTCAGTTTTATTTATTATAACGTACGCAGTCAAAAATGGCAACAAAAATAAACAAAAGTTTCACTAGTGTCCTTTATTTTTTTCAAACAAAAGCCCCTCAACTACCAATCAAGGGGCCTATTCGCTATTGAACTAGTTCAAATGCCAAATTTCATCGTTATATTGAGCAATCGTACGGTCAGCAGAGAAGAAGCCTGCTTTTGCAATATTGACAAGAACTTTTTCAAGCCAAACATCACGGTCTTCATAATCCGCAAACATGCGTTCTTTTGTTTCGATATAATCTTCCAAGTCAAGAAGCGTCATGAACCAGTCTTTGTTGATCAATTCATTGTAAAGTCGTTCCAAGCGCTCTTTCTTACCAACTGCAAGAACGGCATCGCTGACAATGAAATCAACCAGCGGTTTGATTGCTTTACGAGCATAGAATTCACTTGACTTATAAGCTTCTTTGGCATACAAATCAATAACTGTTTCAGAATCTTCACCGAAGATATAAATATTGTCATCGCCAACTAATTCATGAATTTCAACATTCGCACCGTCTGACGTACCAAGCGTTAAAGCACCATTTAGCATGAATTTCATGTTACCAGTACCTGAAGCTTCTTTAGAAGCAAGGGAAATTTGCTCAGAAATGTCACCGGCTGCAATTAAGAAGCTAGCTGCTGTTACATTATAGTTTTCAACCATAACGACTTGCAAGTACGGAGAAACTTCTGGGTCGTTAGCAATTACTTCTGACAAGCAAAGGATTAAATGAATAATATCTTGCGCAATCGTGTATGCTGGAGCAGCTTTCCCACCAAAGAAGACTGTAATTGGACGCGCAGGAATGTTTCCGGCCTTGATATCCAAGTATTTGTGAATGACATAAAGAGCATTCATTTGTTGGCGTTTATACTCGTGAAGACGTTTGATTTGGATATCAAAGATTGATTCAGGATTGATTTCAACACCTTGGTGCTCTTTCAAGTGACGAGCTAATTTCCGTTTGTTATGAGCTTTGATTTTTTCAAGTTCAGCTTTCACATCAGCCTTACCAGAAAATTCAAGTAAGTCTTCTAATTTTGAAGCATCATGGTGCCAATCGCGGCCAATCAAGCTATCAATGTAATTTGACAAGCGTGGATTTGCATGCATGAGCCAGCGACGGAAGGTGATTCCGTTTGTTTTATTGTTGAATTTTTCTGGATAAATATCGTAAAAGGCTTTGAGTTCTGAGTTTTTCAAGATTTCTGTATGAAGAGCAGCAACCCCATTGACACTATATCCATAGTGAATATCCATGTGAGCCATGTGCACACGATCGTGTTCATCAATGATTTGAACAGCTGGATCTGCGTATTCAGCCTTCACGCGCTTATCCAATTCTTTGATGATTGGAACCAAGTGTGGAACAACTTCTTCCAAGAATTCAAGTGGCCATTTTTCAAGCGCTTCAGCAAGAATTGTGTGGTTTGTATAAGCCGTCATATTCTTAACGATATTGATTGCTTCATCAAGAGAAATGCCACGTTCTGTCAAGAGACGAATCATCTCTGGAATGACCATAGATGGGTGTGTATCGTTGATTTGGATAACAGCATAGTCAGCCAAGTCATGAAGATTGCTACCTTTTTCAATCGCTTCATCAATAATCAATTGTGCGCCATTTGACACCATAAAGTATTGTTGGAAGATACGGAGCAATTCACCTTGCTTATTGCTATCATCTGGATAAAGGAATAGAGTCAAATTACGAGCAATATCTGTCTTATCAAAGTCAATCCCATCTTCAATGATACTTGCATCTACTGAGTCAAGGTCGAACAGACGAAGACGGTTTTTAGTAGCTGTTTTGTAACCAGGCACATCAATATCGTAAAGAGTTGATGTTAAAGTGAAATCAGCAAATGGTACTTGATAGCTACGGCTTGATTTTACTAACCAATTTTGCTCTGTCAACCAGAAGTTTGGTACTGTTGTTTGCTCATTATTTTTCAAGACTTGTTGGAAAAGACCAAAGTGATAGTTCAGGCCTACACCGTCTCCATTCAAACCAAGTGTTGCGATAGAATCAAGGAAACAAGCAGCCAGACGTCCTAAACCACCATTACCAAGTGAAGGTTCTAATTCTACTTCTTCCACTTCAATCAAGTCTTTACCAGCATCTGCCAACTCTTTTTTGACATCATCATAAAGGCCAAGATTAATGAGGTTGTTTGACAACAGTTTTCCAATCAAAAATTCTGCTGAAATGTAATATAATTTCTTTTTATCAGTATTAACTGGCTTTTGTGCACTAGCCAATTTTGTATAGTTTAAAAGGGCAATATACAATTCTTCATTGCTACATTCAGCAATTTCCTTTTGATAAGTTTGTTGGATAAATTCTTGTAAATTTGACATTTTTTCTCCTACCTAGAAAAGAACGTTACAATTCATTCTCTTTCTTTAATAATTTTTTATTTAAACGACGATATGTTTTCGTCAAGCTGTATAACTCCGCTTCAATCACAGGGTCCAATTCATCTGCTGTCATACGCCATGACCAATTGCCACCGATAGTTGATGGGTAATTCATGCGAGCTGAACCATCTAACTCTAGTAAATCTTGCATGGTTGCAATTGCCATAAAGCTAACAGAAGCAAAGATAGTTCGTAACATTGCATGAGGAACTGTTTCATATTCCTTGCGATTGGTGTATTGAGCCATATACTCACGTGTAGCATCATCAATCTCATCACGATACCAACCAAGAACAGTATTGTTGTCGTGTGTCCCTGTGTACATAACAGAATTGTTCGGAGCAAGATGTGGGCTATCAATGCTTTCAGCATTTGGATTAAAGGCAAATTGAGTCACTTTCATACCAGGGAAACCAGTTTTTTCACGTAAAACAATTACTTCGTCGGTCATAAAGCCCAAGTCCTCGGCGATGATGTTTAGTTCACCCAATTCTTCCTTCACAGCTTTAAACAAAGCATAGTCAGGTCCCTTAACCCATTTACCAGGAGCGGCTGTATCGGAGCCAGCAGGGATTTCCCAGTAAGATTCAAAGCCACGGAAGTGGTCAATGCGAACTACATCATAAATCTTGAAACTTTCACGTAACCGTTCAATCCACCAACTGTATCCGTCCTCGTCCATTGCTTTCCAGTCATAAATTGGATTTCCCCAAAGCTGACCGGTTGCAGAAAATTCATCTGGCGGGCATCCTGCTACACATGTTGGTTGACCTAGTGCATCTGTTTTAAAGAAATGAGGTTGTGCCCACACATCACAACTATCAGCTGCCACATAGATTGGCATATCGCCAACGATTTCAATATGATGTTCGTTAGCATAATTTTTCAATTCTAACCATTGTTTGAAGAAGAGATATTGCGTAACACGATGATAGGTCAATCGATCAGCTAGCTTTTCGCGATAAGTTGCCAAGCTAGACGCTTCACGACGACGTACCGCTGCATCTGGCCATTCCGTCCAAGCTTTCAAGTCGAAATGCTCTTTAATCGCCATGTATTCAACAAATACTTCAAGCCAAGACGCATTATCTGCTACAAATTTTTCATAAGCCGCTAAATCTCCGCGTTCTAAGAAACGTTTCACAGCTTTTTCTAAAACCGGTCTACGATTGTTGAAAACTTTCGCATAATCTACTTTTCTTGGATCTTGTCCAAAGTCTAAACCGTCAAGATCACTTTCAGTAAGTAGACCCTCTTCAATCAGTCGGTCAAAATCAATAAAATGTGTATTTCCCGCAAATGCAGAGAATGATTGGTAAGGAGAATCTCCATAACTGGTCGTGCCTAAAGGCAAAATTTGCCAGTAGCGTTGCTTTGTTCTTACCAAGAAATCCACAAAATCGTAAGCACTTTTCCCAAATGAGCCGATTCCGTATTTTCCTGGAAGAGAAGAAATATGCATGAGAACACCACTTTGACGCTCTTTCATCTTATCACCTCAATAAATTTTTCTGTTAAATTTTGCATTCATTTAACGAAAACGTTTGCGTTGATTTGATTATAACTTAATTCCGGTCTGTGTGCAACCATTTTTCTAGTTTTTTTGTAAATTTTTAAAATATTTTGGACAATTGAATCATTTTCTTCTATATTTTATCAAGATTTTTGGAGTGGAAAATAAAAAATTTTCAAGATTTTTAAAAAAAGTGTTGCAACCGTTTTCTGTTTGTGGTATACTAAGTATAGTTTAAGAAAACGTTTGCGTAAACTATTTTAAATTGTTATCTTATTATTTTATTCTTTAGGAGGAATAAATCATGAAACGTAAAATGTTGAAAAGTGCTGCAGTTCTTGGAACTGTAGGGTTGGCTAGTTTGCTTTTAGTAGCTTGCGGAAGTAAAACAAGTAATTCTTCTTCTAGCGACGGCAAGAACATTACAGCCTACGTAGAAAAACAATACGAAGGCTACATGAAGAAAGCTGCTGCTGCTTTTGAAAAAGAAACTGGTACAAAAGTTACTATTAAGACAGGTGACCAACTTAAAGGTCTTGAAAATCTTTCACTTGACAACCAATCTGGCAAGGCTCCAGACGTTATGATGTCTCCATATGACCGCGTAGGTAGTCTCGGTTCGGACGGTCAACTTTCAGAAGTGAAACTTGACAAAGGTTCAATGACTGATGGCACAACAAAAGCACTCGTAACTACAAAAGGTAAGACTTATGGCGCACCTGCCGTTATCGAAACATTAGTAATGTACTACAATAAAGACCTTGTTTCTAAAGCTCCAACTACATTTGCTGAATTAGAAGAACTAGCAAAAGACAGCAAATATGCTTTTGCTAGCGAAAATGGCAAAACAACTGGTTTCCTTGCTGACTGGACAAACTTCTACTACACTTATGGTCTGTTAGCGGGTAATGGTGGATATGTCTTTGGTAAGAACGGTACTGATCCTAAAGACATTGGACTTGCAAATGACGGTTCTATCAAAGGTGTTGAATACGCTAAAACTTGGTATGCAAAATGGCCAAAAGGAATGCAAGATACTAAAGGTGCCGCAAACTTAATTCAAACTCAATTCCAATCAGGTAAAACAGCTGCTATCATTGAAGGCCCTTGGAAAGCTGCATCATTCAAAGAAGCTAAAGTGAACTATGGTGTTGCCACTATTCCTACACTTCCAAATGGTAAAAACTATCAAACCTTTGGTGGTGGTAAAGCTTGGGTCATCCCTGCAGGATCTAAAAATGCCAAAACAGCTCAAAAGTTTGTTAACTTCTTGACTTCGACTGAACAACAAAAAGCTTTCTATGATGCTACAAACGAAGTACCTGCAAACACAGAGGCTCGTAAATACGCTGAAGGAAAGAATGATGAATTGACTTCAGCTGTTATTAAACAATTCCAATCTGCTCAACCTATGCCAAATATCTCTGAAATGAGTACTGTATGGGATCCAGCAGCAAGTATGCTCTTTGATGCTGTAAGTGGTAAAAAAGATACTAAAACCGCTGTAAATGATGCCGTTAAATTGATTAAAGATACTATCAATCAAAAATTTGGTAAAAAATAAAACAGATTGAGGTAGGATAGAACTCGATTGGCAGCACCAGTCGAGTTCTATATTTTAGAAAAAGGAGACTCTGATGACTACACAACAACAGCCACGTAAAGCATTGCTGCTCTCCCTCATCCCAGGACTTGGGCAAATTTATAATAAACAAAAAGCAAAAGGGGCTATCTTTTTAGGAGTTACCATCTTATTTTTGATTTACTTTTTCGCCATTGCTGCTCCTGAGTTAGGAAACTTAATTACTCTCGGTGAGGTGCCTGGACGCGATAACTCTCTTTTCATGTTGATTCGTGGTGCATTCCACTTTATTCTTGTCATTGTTTATTTCATCTTTTATGCTCTCAATTTAAAAGATGCTTATACTATTGCGAAACGTTGGAATAATGATTATCCAGTTCCTACGACTTTCAAAGATATGTTAAAAGGAATTTACGCTAATGGTTTTCCTTACCTATTGATTATTCCTTCATATATTGCAATGACTTTTGCTATCATTTTCCCTGTATTGGTCACTCTTTTAATCGCCTTTACAAACTATGATTTCCAACATTTGCCTCCAACCAAGCTCTTGGATTGGGTTGGCGTGACAAACTTCACTAATATTTGGCGACTTAGCACTTTCCGTTCTGCTTTTGGAGCCGTTCTTGGTTGGACTATTATCTGGGCACTGACTGCCTCAACCGTCCAAATCGTTATTGGTATTTTTACCGCTATTATTGCAAACCAACCATTTATTAAAGGAAAACGCATTTTCGGCGTTATCTTCCTACTGCCTTGGGCTGTCCCAGCATTTATCACTATCTTAACTTTCAGTAACATGTTCAACGATAGTATCGGTGCGATCAATACCCAAGTCATTCCGCTTCTTGGTAAAGTTTTGCCATTCTTAAATGGACATCTGATTCCTTGGAAAACAGATCCAACCTGGACTAAAATTGCTTTGATTATGATGCAAGGTTGGCTTGGATTCCCTTACATCTATGTATTGACACTTGGTATCTTGCAATCCATTCCAAACGATCTTTACGAAGCAGCTTACATTGATGGTGCAAATGCATGGCAAAAATTCCGCAATATCACTTTCCCAATGATTTTAGCAGTTGCTGCCCCTACACTCATCAGTCAGTATACTTTCAACTTCAACAACTTCTCTATCATGTACCTCTTTAATGATGGAGGTCCTGGTACAGTTGGTGGTGGTGCAGGTTCGACTGACATCCTCATTTCATGGATTTATCGTTTAACGACAGGTGCAGCTCCTCAATACTCAATGGCTGCTGCGGTAACACTTATCATTTCTCTTATCGTGATTTCAATCTCCATGATTGCGTTCAAGAAACTACATGCATTTGATATGGAGGATGTGTAAGATGAATAATTCTATTAAATTTAAACGCCGTTTAAACCACTTCCTAACTTATTTCTATTTAGTGGCTTTATCTATTATCATTATCTATCCTCTCTTGATCACGATTATGTCCGCTTTCAAGACAGGGAATGTCCTTGCGTTCAAGTTGGATACTGATATTAATTTCAGTTTTGAAAACTTTAGCAAGCTCTTTACCGAAACTCTATACGGTACTTGGTACTTTAACACCTTAATCATTGCCATCTTGACAATGATCATCCAAACAAGTATAGTTGTACTAGCTGGTTACGCTTATAGCCGTTATAATTTCCTCGCTAGAAAACAAAGTTTGGTTTTCTTCTTAATCATTCAAATGGTACCAACAATGGCAGCCCTTACTGCCTTCTTCGTTATGGCTTTGATGTTAAATGCGCTCAACCACAGTTGGTTCCTCATCTTCCTTTATGTTGGCGGTGGTATCCCAATGAACGCTTGGCTCATGAAAGGGTACTTTGATACTGTACCTATCTCGCTTGATGAGTCCGCTAAATTGGAAGGTGCTGGTCACTTCAGACGCTTCTGGCAAATTGTACTGCCACTCGTTCGCCCAATGATCGCTGTACAAGCTCTCTGGGCTTTCATGGGACCATTTGGAGACTATATCTTATCTAGTTTCTTACTTCGTGAAAAAGAATTCTATACAGTTGCTGTTGGTTTACAAACCTTTGTTAGTGATGTGAAGAATTTGAAGATTGCCTACTTCTCAGCAGGTGCTATCTTGATTGCCTTGCCAATCTGTATCTTATTCTTCTTCCTACAAAAGAACTTTGTATCTGGTTTAACAAGTGGTGGCGACAAGGGATAATCTTGTCCCACCCTCTTTTATTTATAGTTGTATGATAGCCAATAAACACAGTTTATTGGTCGTCACCTGATTATAAATTTTAGAAAGAAATGCTTATGTTACCTTATCCATTTAATTATTTTTCCAGTATTTATGGTTTTAAAAAGCCTTTTGCTAATCGGAAATTGCTGACATGGTTTCAGCTGATTTTCACTAGTGTCTTTTTAATTTCCTTATCCATGATACCAATTGCGATTCAAAATTCTTCACTCAAAAGTTACCCACTCACCACTTTTGTAGACGGTGTTTTTGACTCGCTAACAAAAGAAACAATGGCTGATATTGCAGAGAACGCTAAAATAGAAAATCATCAATTTAGCTATTCTGGCCAGCAAGCAACTCACAATAGCAAAACGGGAACTGTCATTCTTGGAAAAGAGAATACAACCTTAGAAGAAAAGTTAACGCTTGCTTTTGAGCCAAAGCAATTGGTTATTAGTAAAAAAGGAAGAAAACTAGCAGAAATTCAATACCAGCATATTAATCAAGCTGCTTTGAAAGATAAAGCCGCTCTGAGCGCTGCTATTTCTCAAGACTGGTTCCAACAAAATCGTGTGACAGTCAGTCTATTTTTGATTCTGATTTCAGGATTTCTATTGGCATTAAACTTCTTTATTGTCCTTCTAGGTGCTACTTTTTTCCTTTATTTAACGAAAAAATCCCGTCTCTTCTCCTTTAAAACAGTCAAAGAATGCTATCACTTTGCTTTGAACTGTTTGGGATTGCCAACTTTGATTGCTGTTGCAGCAGGGTTATTGTTCGGTCAAGCCATGACCACTATGATTACCATTCAAAACATTCTTTTTGTTCTTTATCTCATCATTATTTTCTATCGGACACATTTCCGTGATGAAAAAATGAAAAAGTAGGAGGTTTTTTATGCGAGTTACTATTAAAGAAGTTGCTAAATTGGCAGGAGTTTCGCCTTCTACCGTTACCCGTGTGATTCAAAACAAATCCAGCATTAGCGATGAAACAAAAAAAAGAGTCCGCAAGGCTATGAAAGAATTGAATTATCACCCTAATCTCAATGCACGTAGTCTTGTTAGCAGTTACACACAAGTCATTGGGATTGTTTTACCTGATGATTCAGACACTTTTTATCAAAATCCGTTCTTTCCTTCTGTTTTCCGCGGAATTGCTCAGGTGGCTTCCGAGCATCACTACGCTATCCAAATTGCAACCGGAAAAAATGAAAAGGAACGCATGGAAGCTATTTCCCAAATGGTTCTTGGCAAACGAGTAGACGGACTCATCTTTCTCTACTCTCAAGAAAATGATCCACTAGTGAAAATGGTCAGTGAAGAACAATTTCCTTTCTTAATTTTAGGAAAATCGCTTTCTCCGTTTATTCCTTTGGTGGATAATGACAATATCCAAGCTGGATATGATGCAACAGAATATTTTATCAAAAAAGACTGCCACAATATTGCTTTTATTGGTGGTAGCAAAAGACTATTTGTAACGCAAGATCGCTATAAAGGGTATCAAAAAGCACTAGAGGATTATCACTTAGAGCTTGACCCTCAAAATACAGCCTTTGCAAATGAATTTTTGGAAGACAAAGGATATCAATTTACCAAGCGCCTTCTCAGTCATGATACAAAAATTGATGCTATTATCACAACAGACAGTATGCTGGCAGAAGGAGTTTGTAATTATTTAAATGAAAATCAATTGTCTGTTCCCACTCTAGCCTTTGACTCTATTAAACCCAAACTTGATTTAACAGCTTATGTAGACATTAACACATTAGAGCTAGGGCGGGTTTCGTTCAAGACTATTCTACAAATTATCAATGATACCAAAGAAAATCGACAAATTTGCTATCGCCAATTGATTCCACATCGCATTATCGAACGATAAAGAAAGGAAGTTTATGGCTTTCCGAACATTCCAAGCCTATTTAGATGACCAAAGTCTCATCACTATTGAGTTAGAAAAACAATTTTATGCCGAACCATTACAATTTACAATTGAAACGGTTGATTGTGCAGAAACTTTACGGATAAGAGCTGTAGGAGAACATGACAACTTCGTGCAATACAGTCTTGCTCCTCTTGAACCGCTGGACTTAGCTAGCCATTATTGGATTTACGACCAAGATCGCAATAAAACTTTCTTACAATTTCGCCATATTGTGAGAAAACCGATTTTTGACCAAACATTTACCTACAACGGAAGCGATTTAGGGGCTCATTATACTCCACAAGCAACTATTTTTAAGCTTTGGGCACCAATTTCTGAACAAGTATTGCTTCATTTGCAAAATGACATTTACCCAATGATGCTCGGAGAAAAAGGAGTTTGGCAAGCAGAAGTCTCTGGAGATTTTGATGGGGCGGCTTATTACTATCTACACAAAGTGAATGGTCATTGGGTGGAAGTACACGATCCTTATGCCTTATCTTCAGAAAGCAATTCTGGCGTTAGTTATGTTGTCAATCCAGAGAAAATTACTCGCCCAATTCACCGAGCAGCAACACAAATTCCAATAACAAAAGCTGTTATCTACGAGATGAGTGTGCGAGATTTTTCCATGCAAAAAGAAGCTGAGTTTTCTTACCCTGGTAAATTCAAATCCCTAACAGAGTCTCCGCAATTGCAAGAGCATACTTTAGGAATGGATTACATCAAACAGCTTGGAGTAACCCACATTCAGCTCATGCCTTTGTATGATTTTGGCAGCGTTGATGAAAATCATACAGAACTCGTGTATAACTGGGGCTACGACCCTATGCAATACAATCTTCCTGACGGTAGCTTTGCAACGAATCCACATGATCCTTATACAAGAATCGTTGAATTGCAAGAAGCAATCGCTACTTATCATCAAGCCGACATTAGTGTTATCATGGACGTCGTTTACAATCATGTCTACGATCCTAAAGCCTATGCTTTTGAAAAAATCGTCCCAGGCTATTTCTTCCGCTACGATCACAACGGCAATTTGACAAATGGGACTTTCTGTGGGAACGATGTGGCAAGTGAGCGGGCAATGGTTCGTAGCTATATTAAGCATTCCCTCAAACAATGGCTAACTCTTTATGGAATGGATGGCTTCCGCTTTGACCTCATGGGCATTCTAGATATGGAAACCATGAAGCAGATTGCAGAGGAATTGAAGTTTCTTTATCCAAATGTTTATTTGTATGGAGAAGGGTGGCGTATGGCCACCGGACTGGATAGCAATCGGCTTGCACATCAATTCAACGCCGCTCAGTTACCAAGCTATGGTTTTTTCAGCGACCACTTCCGCAATACAATCAAAGAAACGATTTTAGAAGGCAGTCAAATCCAAGATTCCAAACCAATAGATACGATAGAAAATGTATTGACAGCTAATGTTGGATTAACGGAAACAGCACATTTTATTGCACCCCAGCAAGCTATCAACTACGTGGAATGCCATGACGATGCAACGGCTTTTGATTATTTTACAATTAAAAAGCCAGATATCTCTCTAAATAAGCGGTTAGCAGATGCACGACTTGCTTTGCATATTACTTTGTTAGCTCAGGGAGTACCATTCATCCATAGCGGGCAAGAGTTTTTCCGCAGTAAAAACCTCATGGATAATACTTATAATGCTCCAGACACCATCAACCGTCTTGATTGGCTACGCTCCATTGAATATGAGAAAGACGTAGATTTTATTCGCCAGTTAGTCCAATTCAGAAAAGCAAATCCGCTCCTCAGTTTGGAAACAAGAACAGAAATTAAAGATTACTGTTCTGTCGAATGGCTAACTGATTCTGTGGTCGAATATAAAATTAAAGAAAAAGAAGATCAAATCACAATCCTCATTAACTTTGGAAATGAAGCATTTAGCTATCCAAATCAGGATAAACAAGCTATTTTTATCAACTACCCAGAGATCAGCCTTGACGTTCCTCTCAATACTAACAAAGATTCCTATACTGTCCCTGCAAAACAAGTTCTCGTACTTAAATAATCGTAACATCTGTTTTATTTGTCTCGCACTAAAAACCACGAGACGGACTGAAAGTCACATAACAAAAAACAATCAGATTGGCTAAACAAGCCAATCTGATATTTTATTCTTCTACGAAACGTCCAAGAATGTGAACATTATCTGCTACCGATACAAAAGCATGCGGATCAGTTTTACGCATAATATGTTTAAATTCATTAAATTCAGCACGCGTAATGACTGTAATCAAAACAGTCTTTTTTTCATGATTGTAAGTTCCTTCTGCACCATTAACCATGGTTGCACCACGATGCAATTTGTTATGAATTTTATCAACAACTTCTTCGGGATGACTGGTAATAATCATCGCCTGCATCTTCTTTTGCTTAGTAAAGACTGCATCTGTCACACGGCTTGACACAAAAATCGTAATCATCGAATATAGTGCATATTTCCAGCCGAAAGTCACACCGGCAATAATCATAATCATGCCATTGACCATAAAGGAAATATTTCCCACATTTCTGCCGGTTTTCTTCCGAACCGTCAAGCTGACAATATCCGTCCCACCACTAGAAATATTGGAACGCAAAGCAAAGCCAATTCCCATTCCCATGATGACCCCACCAAACAAGGCATTGATAATCGGATCATTTGTTAAACTCACTTCAGGAACAAACTGGATAAACAGCGAGCTCATGGAAACGGTTATAAAAGTAAATACCGTAAACTTGTGCCCAATTTGATACCAAGCCAAAATCATCAGCGGGATATTGATGAGGTAGAAAGTCACAGAAACCGGAATAGTAAATCCTAAAAAACGTGTACTTAAAGCAGCTAAAATCTGTGCCAATCCAGTCGCACCACTTGAATAAACATGTCCCGGTTGAAAGAAAAGATTCACTGCAACCGCAGATAGAAAACCATAAATGAGCGAAGCAGAAATCTTTTCATCGTATTTCTCACGAGAAATACTCTTAAGTACTCGTATCAACTTAAAATCATAGGCTAGACGGCGCAAATAATAACGCAATCGTTTGTAAATCTTACTTTTCTTCATGAGTTTCTACTTGTAAACTTAATTCTTCAAGTTGTTTGGCGTCAACTATGCTTGGTGCCTGAGTCATTGGATCACTTGCTTTGTTGTTTTTAGGGAAAGCAATCACTTCGCGGATATTTTCCTCACCAGCCAGCAACATGACAAAGCGATCGAGTCCAATTGCCAGTCCACCATGTGGCGGGAAACCATAATCCATTGCTTCTAGCAAGAAACCAAATTGATCAGTAGCTTCTTCTTCAGAAAAACCAAGGGCTTTAAACATTCGTTCTTGCAAATCTTTGTGGTTAATACGAAGACTTCCACCACCCAATTCATAACCATTCAAGACAATATCATAAGCAATAGCACGAACCCTGCTCAAATCACCTTCTAATTCATGAGCTGTGTCCGCTTGTGGAAGAGTGAAGGGATGGTGTGCACTCATATAACGACCTTCTTCTTCCGACCATTCAAACATTGGCCAATCCACAACCCAAAGGTAATTAAATTTCGATTCATCAATCAAGCCCAACTCTTTTGCCAAGCGTATACGCAAAGCACCTAGTGCTGCATTGGCAACTTCTAGAGTATCCGCTACAAAAAGAACCAAATCATTGTCTTCAAGCTGTAAAGCATCTGTCAAGTCACTTGTCAAGTCTTTCAAAAACTTAGCAACTGGTCCATTTAGTTCACCTGATGCCACTTTCACCCAAGCAAGTCCTTTTGCTCCATACTGTTTTGCTTGCTCTGTCAACTTATCTATATCTTTTCGCGAATAGCTGTCAGCTGCATTTTTCACAACAATAGCTTTAACAGCTGGTGCTTCTGAGAAAACTTTGAAGTCAATTCTCTTGACAAGATCTGTCAAGTCTTGCAATAGCATCTCAAAACGTGTATCTGGTTTATCACTTCCATACAAAGCCATTGCATCATCATATTTCATTCGTGGGAATGGTAGTGTAACCTCAACCCCCTTCGTTTCTTTCATCACTCGAGCAATCAAGCCTTCTGTAATATCTTGAATTTCTTGATCAGATAGGAAAGAAGTTTCTAAGTCAACTTGTGTAAACTCTGGTTGACGGTCTCCACGCAAATCCTCATCACGGAAGCATTTTACAATTTGATAATACCGATCAAATCCAGCATTCATCAACAGTTGCTTGGTAATTTGAGGGCTTTGTGGCAGAGCATAGAAATGACCTTGGTTCACTCGACTTGGTACCAAATAATCACGCGCCCCTTCTGGAGTTGACTTAGTAAGGAAGGGCGTTTCCACATCAATAAATTCAAGCTCATCTAAGTAATTGCGGATAGAATGTGTTACCTTAGCCCGCAATTTCAAATTTGCCAACATTTCAGGACGACGAAGGTCTAAATAACGGTAACGGAGACGGGTATCATCATTCGCTTCAATACCGTCTTTGATTTCAAATGGAGTCGTTTTGGCCGTATTGAGAACTGTCAGATTCTCCACGTGTAGTTCAACAGCTCCCGTTGCCAATTTATCATTCGCCTGCGTACGGGCTTCTACTTTTCCAGTCACTTCAATCACATATTCGCTTCGTAAACTTTCAGCGATTTCCATGACTTCTTTAGCCACATTTTCAGGATTGATAACTAGCTGCATTATGCCTTCACGGTCACGCAAATCAATGAAAATCAGTCCTCCCAAGTCACGACGACGGGACACCCAACCTTTCAAAGTGATTTTTTGACCAACATGTTCACTACGAACACGTCCGGCATACATTGAACGTTTCATTTTTATTCTCCAAACTTTTAATTCTTTTACTATTTTACCACAAAAGCGATGAAAAAGAAGATATGCTTTTCAAAAACTTCATATCTTAACGTAATATTTTTACAAAAGAAGATGATGACTCACCTCTTACTTTCTTTGTCATATAATTCAGGATGCAAAACCTTAACCACATAACTTGATGCTAAGCGCAATAGCCCTGCTGCTAAGCCAAAAATCGGTGCTAAAAACCGAAAAAAGAAATCCCCTCTTACAAAATAGGCAATTCCTCCTATAATCAAAAAAACAATTAGAAACTGAATTACAGACGGAATGATTATTTTTTTCATTGTTCTCTCCACTTCTACTTCAACATTCTACTATGTTATGAGAAAAAAGCCATTTGACTGGCCTTCTCCCTTTTTAAATTAAAACCCCAGTTGTTCAAAAATTGTTTGAAAATCTTTTTGAATCTGATTTAGGCTGACTGTCAATTCTTCACGAGTTTGATTGTTTTTGACGGTAACTTGGTTACTTTCAATTTCACTTTCGCCAAGAGTTATCAACACTTTAGCAGAAAAAGTATCTGCTGACTTGAATTGCGCTTTCAACTTACGGTTTAAATAATCACGTTCAGCTGTAAATCCTTGCTTGCGAAGTGCTTGTGCAATTTCCAAAGCTTTGTTATTAGCACCGTCTCCCAAAACTGCAACATAAACGTCCAAACTATCCTCTAGCGGCAAGACTACACCCTGCTTTTCAAGAACAAGAAGCAGGCGCTCCACGCCCATTCCAAAGCCAAAACCAGCCGTTTCTGGTCCGCCAAAATAAGCAACGAGGCTATCATAGCGGCCGCCTGCACAGATTGTCAATTCATTGTCCGCCACATCTGCAGTAAATTCAAAAATCGTATGATTGTAATAATCCAATCCGCGAACCATGTTGGTATTGATAACATAAGGAATTTTTAGTGATTCCAACATCGAACGCACAGCTTGAAAATGAGTTTGGCTTTCTTCATCTAGATAATCCAGGATAGAGGGTGCATTTTCAACAGCGAGTTTATCTTCTTTTTCCTTACTGTCTAGCACACGGAGAGGATTTTCTTCCAGACGACGCTGGCTATCTTTAGAAAGACTGTCTTTCAGCGGCGTCAAATAATCAATCAATGCTTGACGGTAAGCGGCGCGACTCTCTGCATTCCCCAAACTATTCAACTGCAACGTTACACCTTGAATACCAATTTCATTGAAAAATTGAGCTGCCATAGCTATTGTCTCTACATCTGTCGCAGGATTATTGGAGCCAAAACACTCTACACCAATCTGATGAAACTCACGCAAACGTCCGGCCTGAGGACGCTCATAACGAAACATAGAGCCCATATAATAAAGTTTCACTGGTTTTTGGACTTCTGGTGCAAAGAGCTTATTTTCCACATAAGAACGTACAACTGGTGCTGTTCCTTCTGGGCGTAATGTGATATGACGGTCGCCTTTGTCATAAAAATCATACATTTCTTTGGTTACAATGTCAGTCGTGTCTCCAACAGAACGACTAATCACTTCATAATGCTCAAATAGCGGGGTGCGAATTTCTGCGTAATGATATTTTTTAAACGTTTTGCGAGCAAATTCTTCTACATATTGCCATTTGACAGACTCTTGAGGGAGAATATCCTGAGTCCCTTTGGGTTTTTGTAATTTCATAGCTTTCCTCTTCATTCATATAATATAATTATTTTACCACAAGTAGCAGATTTTGAGGACAGTTTCAGTATATTTTCTCTAAAAAGCTAGCACGCTCTGCTATTTTCCAAAAAGTAAAAGAAAATCTGTCAAGTAACTTTACTTTACAAAATTTTTTTGATATACTATTACAGTTGATGAAAATCAAAGAGATTGAATCGAACTTATATTAAAAGGAGAATAAAGAAAATGGCAGTACCTGCACGTCGCACTTCAAAAGCGAAGAAAAACAAACGCCGCACTCACTACAAAATTACAGCTCCATCTGTACATTTTGACGAAACTACTGGAGATTACTCACGTTCTCACCGTGTATCCCTCAAAGGATACTACAAAGGACGTAAAATCGCCAAAGCTGCAGCAGCAGAATAATAGAAGGGAGCTATCATGCGCGTAAATATCACACTTGAACACAAAGCATCTGGTGAACGCTTGTACCTTACTTCTAAAAACAAACGTAACACTCCGGACCGTCTTCAATTGAAAAAATACTCACCAAAATTACGTAAACATGTAGTGTTTACAGAAGTGAAATAATTGAGATTAAAAAAGCCTATGAAATCAACGTTTCAAAGGCTTTTTCTTTTGGCTTTAGCAAAATAACTGAATTTTAACTGATGAAGATTTATTCACACTAGAATTTGATATAATAATCGTAAGAAAATTTTTGAAGGTAGATAATATGAAGAAGACAAACAGCATCAATTTCACTGAAAAAATTCCTGAAGTTTCCAAACAAATTGAAGAAATCAAAATCACTTGTTTTTATATGCTGAGCACCGACTTATACAAAATAGAAAATAATAAATTAACGGAAATAATAATTAAGAAATTTGAAAATCATCCTGCTACAATTATGACATTAATAGCTACCGAAGATAACCAACTTTTTTCAAAAAAACACGAACCATGGAAAATCCCCAAAGAGTTACACCATTTAAAAAGCGAGGTAGACGAAAAAACTAATTACTATTTAGATTTATATTTCAAAAAACTAGAAAAGGAAAAACAAAGTTGTCTATATAGTTCCAAATCTAATCCATTTGTTAAATTTGTTTTTACTCCTTTAATAGAGATGGACAGGGAAGATGAATTACATTTTTTCTTTGTTACACTCACTATTTTTCAAAACGGATCAATAATAATTGAATTATTTGAAGATTTAAGGTCCTCTTTCTACACTATTGACTTTCTCCATCCATATACAATAATGAAAGCTCAAATATTTCCCGATTTCAAAAAGAAAAATAGGATATATTCTTTAAATTCTGATTATCAAGTTGATGATATATTGAAGTATATAAAAAAAGAACTTTCATCTATAAATGGAGGTTTGAAATTAACTGAGAGTACATTTATTTTACATTTTATCACAAATATGGATCAAATGAATAAAATGGAGTTCTTTAAAAAAGATAAATTGTATACTTGGATGATTAATGCCCCTTATAGTCCAAAAAACGTGTCTTCTAAAAATAGATCAAAAAATTATCTAACAAACTATTTTGATTTAGATTCTATTAATTATATAAACAAAGGTGCAAATTATATCGTATGGAATAACGACAATTTTAATAATTTTGAGTCTAATTTTCTAAAACAAGCTAGCTTCTTTTTATCTTCGGCTACTCCGTTCTTTCAGTTAGTTTGTCTAGATGAAACTATTATGGACGGACTCGAAAAATTTCAACTTTCAAATGATAAACAGCTAATTAAATTTAACGAGTGGATTCACAACTATAAAAGATCTTCTCTTTTTATCTATCGAATCAATCATCGAGCTATTTTTGACTTATTTACTCATTTACAAAAGAATTCTTACTTTAAGCATGATGAATATATAGAAAAAATTAAGCAAGAAGAATTCAATTTGTTAAAGGAGCGAAATCAATTTAATGAGTTACAAAAGGATAGGATTATGGAAATTATGCTTTTCATCGTTAGTTTGGTCTCTGTTCTTCAAGTTGTAGATATTTTTACTAATAATATAAAAATATTATCGATAAGTGCTTTGATTACTATCTCTTTGTCTATTGGAATACTCATTTATAGAAATCGCAAATGATATTTAAAGCCGATGAAATCAATCTTTCAAAGGCTTTTTTCTTATATCTCAAACTAAATATCAAATATTTATAATCATCAAGAAATCATTTCAGCCAAATCTATCATAGCTTGTTCAATCTTATGTCTCCCTTTTTGCATGACATAAAGGTAGATTTTTTCTATCTCTCTACTATCCTCTGAATGTCCTACAAATTTTCGAATCACGTTTAGACTTACATTTTTATCTGCCATAACTGAAACAAAGCTATGTCGAAACATGTGAGGAACTATATGAATAGGTCTACCAAAATCTACTAAGTCATCAATATCTTTATAAGGTTTTCCACTTTTTTTGTTGTATTTCGCAGACTGACTTGAACCACCTTGCAGGAACATTGAAATTTCTGTATGATACAATGGGCTACCTTGCTGATTCTTACATTTAATATACGTGATACTAGTTTCCATATTTTAATTTATAAGTAAAATAATCAACCATTTTATGAAAGTAGAATTTTCAACAATCATAAAAAAGAAAACATACAAATAAAGAGTTTAAAACATCTGTCTTAAACTTTTTGCCCCTCACTGTTGCTCACCAATACAGCATTCTTCATGCTCATCTAAACTTTCGTCTGTCTGAATGGTTACTTTTGTAATTCCATACATTTTGAGATGTTGGCGAATGAGCTGCTGAGTTTCTGCTTGTTGTTCGGGATGTTTCATGCAAATATGAATCATCGCAAATTTTTCTAGCCCATCGGTTGTCCAAACATTTAGCTGAGTGATTGTTTGGATATTCTCGATTGTTTGAATCTCTGCATAAAGATCATTCAAGTTCACATCACTCGGTACGTGATCAAGAAAGATTTGAACATTTTCCCAAAACTTAGGCAATGCTTTACTCAAGATAAAGATCGAAATGATGAGCGAAAGCAATGGGTCAAGGAAATACCAGTTTGTAAAACGAAGAATGAAGGATACAAAGATCACAGCCAACCAGCCTAAAATATCTTCTAGGAAATGCAGACTCAGAATGGATTCATTGTGTGTATGTCCATGGCTAACAACTCTGCTGGCTGCAAAGTTGATTACAATTGCAAAAATTCCCAAAATAAGCATACCATCGTAATTTACCCGTTCAGGCGCAAACAGCTTGGGAACATTTTCAACCAGAATGAGAATAGAACCCACTATTAAAATGGTAGAAGTCAACATAGCTCCCAGCAAACTATACCGTTTATACCCTAGTGTGTATTCCTTATCATCTCGTCTGTTGGAAATTTTTTCAAAAAACGCCGATAAGCCAATCGCTAAGGCATCTCCTGTATCATGTACCGCATCTGCCAGTACAGCACTAGAGTTAAATAGAGCTCCAAAGATAAATTCAATAATCGCAAACGAAAAATTTAACAGAAATGCAATCCAGACATTTTTACTTGATTTCATTATTGTCTCCTTCTAATCGCACATTGAGATTTGATTTTATTTATTGTATAATGTATTCAAAACAAAACACTTTGTTCAATTATATTATCTACTATTTTAACGGAGGAAACAAGAAACAAATCTAATGCTTCGTTTGATAGTGTACATTTAAGGAGATTTGTTCGGAAACGATGGATAGACGAGTTAAAAAATCACGCGCAGCTATTTATCAGGCTTTTCTCACTCTTTTGAATCAAAAAAGCTATGAGTCCCTCACAGTTCAAGAAATCATTGACCTTGCAGATGTCGGTCGGTCGACTTTCTATGCTCATTTTGAGACAAAAGAGGCACTACTTGAAGAAATGTGCCAAGATTTGTTCCAGCATACGTTTGTTGAGCGCTACCAAGCAAGCGAACTTTTTGACGCAACAGCTCATATTTTTTACCATTTCAGGAAAAACCAAGATAAAATAGCCACTTTATTATTGTCTAAAAATATTTATTTTATCAATCGTTTAAAATTAGAACTAGAGCATTATCTTTTTCCTCTCATTCGTGAAAAGCTATTGGCACAAAAGTCTGAGCTACCAGAACCATTTTTAAAAAATTATGTCACGACAACTTTTATTGAAACAGTTACTTGGTGGTTGGGACAACGAAATAAAATCGATGAAGCCACTATTACAGCCTACTATCTTGAGCTAATGCACTAATATAGGGCTATAATTTTGGTTATCGCTATGGTATAATTTTTTTAAGAACCCTTCTAGGAGAATTTATGAAAAAACAACATTCTATCTTTTTATTACCAGGAATTATCATGGTGGGTGTCGCTTTGCGGACGCCCTTTACAACGCTTCCAACTGTCTTAACAGACATTGCCAACGGACTTCATGTTTCAGTTAGTTCCCTCGGTCTTTTGACCAGTCTGCCCTTAATCATGTTTGCTCTCTGCTCTTCATTTTCGGCGCGTTTAGCGAGCAAAATTGGGCTCGAACAGCTTTTTACTCTCGTCCTTGCTCTGCTTACCATTGGATCCTTCATTCGGATTTTTAATCTACCACTTCTTTATGTGGGGACGATTCTCATTGGAGTTTCCATTGCAGTACTTAATGTTTTACTTCCAAGTGTCATCCAAGCCAATCAACCGCATCGGATTGGACTCTTAACAACCATGTATGTAACCTCTATGGGGCTATCAACCGCTATTGCTTCTTCTATTGCAGTACCAATAACAAAAGCAACTTCATGGCGAGGTCTTGTTCTTTTTTTGACAATGGTTTGTCTTTTAGCATTTTTGATTTGGCTACCAAATACATCTTATAACCATTTCTTAGTGAACAAAAATAAAGAGCACCAAGGTAGCTCTATCTGGAAAAATAAAAAAGTTTGGGCTATTATTATTTTTGGTGGCTTGCAATCATTGCTTTTTTATACTTGCCTAACCTGGCTACCAACTATGGCAACACAAGCCGGCATTTCAAATACTTCTGCTGGAGTTTTAGCCTCTGTCTTTAACTTGATTAGTCTACCTTTTTCAATGACCATTCCTAGCTTGACAACACGGCTGTCTCCTCGTCATCGTATGATAATGTTAGCAATTATCTCTGCTGCGGGTATCCTTGGTATTAGCATGCTCTTAATTCAAACGAATGATTTCTTTTATTGGCTTATTGCCAATATCCTCATTGGGTCAGCTGTGAGTGCTCTTTTCCCATATCTTATGGTTACTTTTTCAACAAAAACGAGTAGCCCTGAACAAACTGCTCAGCTATCTGGCTTAGCACAAACAGGTGGTTATTTACTAGCTGCTTTTGGACCAGCTCTATTTGGTTATAGTGCCGATTTCTTCCATTCTTGGCTACCTGCTGTATGTGTCTTGCTCATTCTTACAATCATTATGATTATTGCCCTCTTTTATGTAGAAAAATCTGATAAAATTTTATAAAAATCAAAAACAGAATGGAGAGTGAACCTTTTTCAGTTGTTGGGCTCTTTTCTCCACTCTGTTTTTTTAATTATCTATTTTCCATGTCTTAGAATCTGGCAATAAACCTACCTTCGAAATTTTAGAAACATGCCGATTGCCCATAACATAAAAGCCTAGAGGCGCAGCTCGCCATTCATCTGTACAGGTCACGCCAATTCGAGAGCGCGAGCCAATTTAAAACGGGACAGCATTTTCTACCAATTGCAATCTTGAAGTGGTCAAACCTTGACCATCAAATTCCTTGGTAATCCCTGCAAATTTAGTTAATTTTCCTGGGCCGTTGGCAATCAATGTCCCGTCTGGCAATTCCAAGGCTCGAATCAAGACAGCTTCTGCAACATTCTCAGCTCTTGTGACTAAATTCAACATTTGATGTCCGTAGATTTGATAGACATACCAGTGTCCAGCAGATAAATACATAGACTCGTTTTTCGGTGTTCGTTTGCCATGCGCACTATGACAAGCACTATCTTTAGCTCCCAAATAGGCTTCTGTCTCAACAATTCGTCCCAACACTTGTCCGTCTAAGCACAATTGCATACCTAACAAGGACTTAGCCGTTGCGACTGTATCTGTCTGCATGATATGTTTAAATTCTTTTGATAACATGATTTCATTATAACATGAATGCCATACAAAAAAAGCAATCGAGAAAGACTGCTTTTTTGTTTAGGAAATTATGATGAAAAAAGTTTTTTAGGATTAGTTATAAGATACCTTGTTTTGCTTAAATTTGTCTTAATAGAAAACAGCTAAACCGCTTTCAAAAATTCTTTTTTGTGTTAAAATTATAACAAAGAAGAAAAATGAACATTCTGATTATCACCCCACAATGATATCATGCTTATAAGGAAGAAATTTTATGAACAAACGACCTATCCACCTTGTCATAAGCGATATTGACGGTACTATTTTAAATGACCAACACCAAGTTGATTATCAGCTAAAAACACAGCTTCCTCTTTTGCAGGAAAAAGGAATCCCTTTTGTGTTGGCATCTGCACGTTCACCACTTGGCATGAAGCCAATCGCACAGCAGCTTGGTCTCATTGACAATCCATTGGCTTGCTACAATGGCGCTCTTGTCATCAAAGGAAATCCTCAGAATTATGATATTTTAATGGAACACGCTTTGGATAAAAAAGAAGTTCGTTGTCTGCTAGAGCTCGTCCAAGAGAAGTTTCCAGCTGTAGCTATCAATCTCTATACAGGAAAGGATTGGTTTGCTGAACAGATTGACAAATGGGTTCAGGAAGAAGCAGATATTACCGGTGAAAATCCTATCCTTCAATCTCTAGTTTCTGTTGTAGAACATTATGCTTCTATTCACAAACTTCTTCTGATAGGTGAAGCAGTCATCATTCAAAATCTTCACGACTATCTGCAAAACACAGATTTTCCTAAAACAGCCTTTTATCTTTCAAAAGAGAATTATCTAGAAGTTACAGCTAAACAGGTTTCTAAGGAAAATGCTCTTCAAGAGATTGCTCATTTTTACCAAATCCCTCTCCAGCAAGTCATGGCAATCGGTGATAACTTCAACGATCTCCCCATGCTGAAATTGGCCGGTTTAGGAGTGGCTATGGGAAATGCTCCTAAAGCAGTCAAAGAGCAAGCTACTATAGTCACTCTGACAAACAATGAGGGAGGAGTCGCTCAAGCAATAGAGCAATACGTCTTGGATTAACAGCTATCTTTCCAAAATACAATAGAAAAACGAACAGATTCATAAAATTCTCTAGTTCTCCATATAAAAATTAAGGGAATTATGTACCTGTTTACACAACCGCAAAGTATAGTTGTCAAATTTACAAAATCTTGTTTTAAAATACTACATATTGTAATTGGTGTAAACTGCTATATAGTTCCCAAAAATAAAACACGGACAAGCAAACTAGCAACCAACTAGTTAATTTGTGTTCGTGTTTTATTTTTCTTATTTAAAATTCTCAATTGCTCCGTCATAATTTGCCCATTCTTTGCTGAAGAATCGATCATTCATCCGGTAAGTCGGAGCAGGCTTTGGATTGGAAATAAAAGGATTGACAGCCTTATCAAACGCCAGCCAGCCAAGCCAGCCCATGTGAATGGTGTCCTGCATAAAATAAAGTTTCCCACCATCGTTTGAAAAGTCTGCAATATTGGTAAAACCTTGGCTTTCCAACTGATAACGAATTTTCTTCACCGCTTGTTGGTACTTTTCTTGACTCAAACCAGTATAGGCCATCCACTTTGCATTGACAGGGGGAATAACAAAGATTGGATTCGTTTTTGACTTGGCAAATTGCTTCAAAACAAGCTGTAAGTCATTATACTCAGGAGACTTGACATAGGATAGCTTTCCCTGCGCACCTTTGAGCTTCTTTAAATGCTTTCGCAAACGGCGATGATAGAACTTATTATCAATTCCCAAGTTATTATTGTTAGTATTTTTTTGCGCATCTTTAATAGCAAATTTTTCTAAATCCTCGTAGGAAAATTTATTTGGTAAACGCTTGACTTGAGGCTGAACCAATTTTTCATAATTTGCATTGCGTTCGGCAAATAGTGAGCTAAAAAGAGCATCCTCCCGCTGATTCAAACGACTAATAAGACGAATATATTGCTTGTCAAAATTTGACAGTTTCTGATTAGCAGCGACTTTTTTTACATTGTCTTTCATAGCCACTGTCGGATACAGTTGTAAGAGACGCTTAGCCGCATACTGAGCAGCAATATCTCCTTCTTGCTGACGCAAGAAACTGGTCAATTGATCACTATTAAAATATTGTTGAAATGCTGCTGGACTGTAGCCTTTTTTGGTAAACCATTGAGGAGAGACCACATACACGACTGTTTTATTTTTCAGTTGAGGAAGCAGCTGCTGCATACCAAAATATTGTGTAAGAGACGCTGCGGCACGTTGCCCCAAAAAATACGGACGGTAATTGCGGTTGTATTTTTCTGACAAAACCGCAGGATGCATGCTGTCAAAGCGCAGCCATTCACTTGAACCAAAGTAAGGAACAAAGCGGTGCTTTTTATCTGTCAAAGTACGTACTTTTTGTGTTCTTCCCTTGAAACTTCCCGCCGTCAAAGTAACGGCTGAGCGCTTTTCAGCTTGGTAATCATGTTGTTGCTTGGTTGGGTAGAAAAATAGTAAAGCCACCACCATCAAAAGGGCGCAGAAAACTGGACCTAAAATGAGCCACAATCGTTTAAGCATTGCGAAGCTCCGTTACACCTTCAATAATTTTATTAGCCGTATTCCAATCATCACGACCAAATTCTGAGACGGGAACATGGATGTCAAAATGGTTTTCTAGCTCAACAATCAATTCCACAGTACCCATACTGTCCAGGACTCCTGCATCAAACAAATCTTCGTCCATCATGTCTGATACATCTTCCATAAACAAATCATCAATAATTTCTAATACTTCTGCTTTTACGTCCATTAGAGAACTCCTTTTTTATTTTTTAAACCATAAGTCATTCAAAAATCCTGAGAAGATTAAGAATGAAAACATTACAACATTAAAAGTGATAAACATCCCCACTGCTTGTGTCCATTTGTTATCTGGCAATGGTGGCAAATTCTTCTTTTTCCGTTCTTTATTGACGGTCTTCTTCTTTCGCACCCAAGCGTCATTGATAACGAGCCCTAGACCATGAAAGAGTCCATAAGCAATGTAATACCAAGTCACACCGTGCCAAAAGCCCATGACTAGCATGTTGATGATATAAGCTACGCTTGAAGTGGTGTTCCGATTTTTAAATACTTTATTTCGGATAAGTACTGTGACCAGCCGCATAAATACAAAATCACGGAACCAGAAAGACAGACTCATGTGCCAACGATTCCAAAACTCTTTCAAATCGCGCGAAACGAAAGGTTTATTAAAGTTAATCGGACTTTTAATGCCCATTAGATTGGAAATAGCGAGGGCAAACATGGAATAACCCGCAAAGTCAAAAAATAAATCCAATCCAAATACATACATCACTCCTAGAGTTGGCAGGTTGAAGATACCACCCATTTGCACTGCATATTGCTTGAGAGGAGGCAAAATCATTGAGCCTAAAACATGTGCCAAGATAAACTTGTATAGAAAGCCAAGCATTATGTATTGAACGGATTGCTCCAACATATCTAGCAGTTCATCACGATCAGGGATATTTTCATAATCTTGATTGAACCGCTTAAAACGATCAATCGGCCCACTTGAAAAAGTCGGCATAAAGAGCATGAAACGTAGAAAATCCCATAAGCTAAAGTCTTTTAGTACGCCATCTCGCAGCTCAATAATCATTCCTACTGAACGAAAAGTCAAATAAGAAATTCCCAAAAAGCCTAAGAGTGATTGATGTCCATAAATCGCTGGCGTCACTTTTACAAGGAAAAGCGGCAAGATAGAGAGAGCAATGTGCAAGTAGAATATCCACTTGCTGTCTCTTGCTTTTCGATAAATTTTGTAAGACCAAACCCAAATTATCTGCCAAATAACGTAAAACAGTAGCGCATAAATTTGCGTTAACTTCGGTCCAGTCAGCATAAAAATGATAAAAGCAAAGCTGACCAGAGCTTCGTAAATGGGAAATCTTTTTTTGAAGAATAAACCAACAAAGATTGGCAAAACGGCTAAAATGATATAAACAAAATACTGCGGATCCCCGTACGGTTCCAAGTGAGGAAGCTGTCTTATGAAATCCATCATCGGTTGTTGACCTCGCTAATCAAACCTTTAATATCAATCTTACCATTTGGTGTCAATGGCAAGGAATCCCGATAAAGGAATTTGGAAGGCATCATATAAGACATCATAATATCTTGCAAATCTTCTTTGATAGCTTTGGTGATGTCAATCTCACGCTCAAATTGTTCCTTAACCCCGTCCTTCAGGATGACATAGGCTAGAAGGTTTTGTACTTTATGATCTTTATTGTAACGCGGTACAGCCACAGCTGAGTCCACATATTGAGACTTGTTCAGGTTTTGGGAAACATCTTCTAACTCAATACGAAAACCGTTGAACTTGATTTGGAAATCCATACGACCGCCATAAAGCAGTAAACCTTCATCTGTCATAGTACCAACATCACCTGTATGATAAGCTGGTAACCCTTCAAACTCAAAAAATGCTTCGGCTGTTTTCTCTGGATTGTTCATATAGCCTTTTGATACAGCTGGTCCAGATATAATGATTTCTCCTTGCTCACCATTTGGCAATTTGTTTCCGTCTTCATCAATCACAAAAGTTGGAGAATCCGCTTTGGTATAGCCAATCGGCAAGCGTTTCATATTTGTCAGCATATCATCCGTTATAGCAACGGCAGATAGAGCCACAGTTGCTTCTGTCGGACCGTAAGCATTGATAATACGTGCATTTGGAAAACGGTCACGCAATTTTTGAGCCGTTTTAACCGTCAATTCTTCTCCGTCAAAGTAGAAATGTGTAATGCCTGGCATTTTTTCAGCATTGAAATCTTCAGACAGCATTGCCATGTCTGCAAAAGACGGCGTGGATGTCCAAATAGCGATTGGCAAATTCAAAATAGTCTCAAACAGCTGCTTGAAATCTTGCGTAATGGCAGACGGAACTGCAAAAAGTGTTCCTCCAAGTGCCAAGGTTGGCGCCCAGTACATAACTGATAAATCAAAAGAGTAAGGTGGCTGCGCCAACATTTGCGGACGAGCTGGAGTCGCAAATTCCTTATCTGTAATCATCCAGTTGGTAAAGCTAAGCAAATTATCGTGCGATATTTGCACACCCTTTGGCTTTCCAGTCGTTCCTGAGGTGAAAATGATATAGTAATTCTCATCACCTTTAACAGGGTGTGTAATTTCGTAAGGATGTTTGGCTGCAAAAGCTACTTGAACTGTTGTTACATCAAGAATCGGAATCGTCACATCTTTCAGCGGAAAGTCATTGATTGCAATAATGAGACTAGGCTGTGCCACTTCCACAATCGCTGTCACACGCTCCAGAGCTGAATGACTATCAATCGGAATATAAGCATGTCCTGACTTCGTCAAAGCTACAAAGGTTGCTAACATGTCGTATTCTTGCCCACCAAACACCACCACTGGTGACTTTTCAGGAAGCGCAAGACTATCAATCTTTGCAGCGAGCGAATCCGAGTCCACTTTCAAATCATGATAAGTATGAGCTTCTCCGAGAACATTGTAAACTGGAAAATCTGGTTGAGACTGAGCAAAGCGCTCAATCGTTTCAATCATGTCGTTAATTACTGAATTGGTCACAGTCTGCTCCTAAAATTCATTATAGATAAAACCACCTTGGCCTTGACCAAGATAATTAAAGAAATAAAGCAACGCTAGAAATATCACAAAATAAAACAGCGTCTGTCCAAAAAATTTAAAAATTATTTTATGTTTTTTCATCATATTCATCACTTTTGTCTTACTTCTAGATAAGACTTAGTATATTTTACCATTTTCTAACGCTATTTTTCAATACAAAACATTCTTTAATTGAGGAATTCAGTTAGAATTAAGGTTTATTTACAACAAACCTAGACAAATTACAGATACTTCTTGACACAGTTAGATGAAAAAATACGTCTACTAACAGCAACTTTTGATAATATATAAAAATTTTATATATTTTCTTGACTTTAAAAAGAAAAAGAACTATACTATGTATAGAAAAAATATATATAAAAATATTATATATAGGAGGTGCTCATGTATTTTCCAACATCTTCTACCTTGATTGAATTTCTCATTCTAGCGATTTTGGAAAGCGAAGATTCCTATGGCTATGAGGTTAGCCAAACGATTAAATTGATTGCCAATATCAAGGAATCAACCTTATATCCTATTTTGAAAAAGTTAGAAAAAAATCGTTATTTAACGACTTACTCGCAAGAATATCAAGGTCGAAAACGGAAGTATTACTCCCTTACTCCAGAGGGGCGAAAGCAGTTAAACACCCTTAAAAGGGAGTGGGAGTTATATACAGCGACAGTCAACGGTATCATAGAAGGGAGCATTCGCCATGACAAAAACTGACTATTTAGCCGCACTAGAGAAATACTTGAAAACATTGCCAGAAGCAGATTATAAAGAAGCAATGGATTATTTTACGGAATACTTTGAAGAAGCCGGACCTGAAAATGAAGCACAAGTCATTGAGGAGTTGGGAGATCCCAAAGACGCAGCAGAAGAGATTATTCGCTCACTTTCATCAAATCAAGCAGAAGAAACGTCAACTCGTCCTCAACACCAGTCATCTGCACACAATCACCAATCATATACCGACAATGCTTATATCTTTGAAGACTATGCAACAATCTCTGAATTGCATATTGATGTCACCACGCAAGATATTCTGATTGAGCCTTCACCTGATGATTTTTTCCACATCAAATACTATAATGGAAAAGGCAACAATCAAATCATTTCTACTGTTCAAAACGAGAAGTGGCACATTACAGAAAAAGGCAACACGCATTATAGTGGTTTGGACTGGATTATTAACGTCATGAAAAACGGTTTTGATAATCATCCTATTTGCATTCAAATCCCGACTGGCAAGGTTCTTCAGTCATTCTCACTTCAAGCAACTTCTGGTGATGTAGCTGTATCTCATCTTCAAACACAAAAAGGAACGATTGAGCTTTCAAGTGGTGATTTGACCATGCGTCATTGCCATTTGCAACAGACCAATGTTACCCTTATCAGTGGTGATATTCATCTAGCGCATGCCAAATTAACAGATTGTAAAATTACTCTTGTATCAGGTGATCTCGACACGCATTCTTTAGAAATTGCTGGTAAAACCTCTATTCAAACAACAAGCGGAGATATTTCACTTCATCTGCTGCGCCATGATTTCAGCTATGATCTTGAAACGGTGCACGGAGACATTTCTATCTCTGATCAGCTCCAACCAAGCCACCAAATCGTTGGCAACACGATTCACCACCAAGCAACGGCTTCTACAGATTCTCTTACTATCCAAGCTGTCAGCGGAGACATCAATCTTTATTAGAGGTTTCGCATGAAACAGATTCATTGGTTATTCTTTGATGTTGGCTCAACTTTGGTAAATGAAGAAAAAGCCTACCAAGATCGGATTGAGCAGGCTATTGCGGATACTCACATTTCTTATGCAACATTTTATCAAACTATGATCCACTAGTTTAAAGAAAATAAAAAAGGCAATGTAGAAGCTCTGAACGATTATGGTCTAAAGCATCCGTCTTGGAGGTCTGATTTAGAGGTGCTGTATCCTGACTGCAAGCAAGTGCTGAAAACTCTCCACCAGCACTACAAGATTGGGATTATTGCCAACCAGTTACCGAACTTGCAAGCAAGATTGGGAAGATTTGGTATTGATTCTTGGATTGATCTGGTGATTTCCTCTGCCGATGTTGGCTTGGCAAAACCTGATCTCGCTATTTTTGAGTTAGCTCTCCAACAAGCGAACTGCTTAGCTGAAGGCGCTGTGATGATTGGTGACCGTTTGGACAATGATATTCTTCCGGCTAAACAACTTGGAATGCAAACCATTTGGATCCGACAGGGATTTAGCCACTTGAACCACGTAACGAATCCAGCAGAAGCACCAGATTGGACTGTTGATAATCTGACAGAGATTCTAGAGATTTTAGGCTGAGCATGCAAAAAAAACTAGAGTTGTTTCGCTCTAGTTTTTTAACGTTATCAACTTTATTATATCATAAATTTTTTTCAAAAATAGACTTGTTTCTTCTTATTTTTGTGATATATTGAAAGTGAAAAAAGGGGAATTCTTTAAGCAGTTCGTCAGAAGGGAGGATTTATAATTAGAGCTGTAGTTTTATCAATTTGATTTTATAAAAGGAGGAAACACTATGAGACGTTTAGGTTTAATGTTTATTAGCTTTTTAAGTTTCTTAGTTCTAGCCTTTGGCATTGGAACGACTGTAAAAGCTGATGAAACTACTGTTAAAAATTTTGATGTTGTAACAGTTACTAAAGATGAAATCTTAGCCAATTATGTTAGTAATACAGGCGTTAGTTTTGCAGAAGCTGAACGTACTTTATTCCCCAATAAGAGCACTTCTCAAGCTAGAAATGCTCAGCTAAATGAAGAAACTTCATATGTAGTGTTACGTGGTGCTACATATCAAGATGATACGTTAATTTCTTATATTCCAAATAATGCAGGACATGTCTATTTTTATTGTGAAGTTAGTAAAAGCGGTTGGTTTAGAGGAATAAAACGAATTGTTTATGCAGGTTATTATTCTGGAAGTTTAATATTCCAAGGAAATTTTCAATACGCTTTACCCGATGCCAATAGAATACACTTTACTTTAAACGGTCATTTGTATAGAAATACATCAACAACCACTTCAATCGGAGCTGGAATTGGTATTGGTCAGGTTGGTAGCTTTAATGTCGGAGTTGCTGATACATCTAGTTACCACAGTCCATTATATTATCATGGAAATAGGAGTTATTAAGTATGAAAAAAAAGATTGTTATTTTTCAAGCTATTTGGTTTGTTTGTTCCCCTTTCATTTCTTTATTTATTTGTAGAAATATGCCAATTATACGTGATTTATTATTTCATATATTTTTCTTAGTTTTAATCCTATCACAATGGTTAGCGATTAAAACACTATCACACCTTGACGATTAAGCAAAGGTCAAACGAAAGAGGTTGGGTTTCCCCAGCCTCTTTTGTCTATCATCACCGTCCGCCAGGACCTCCGCCCATGCCGTTTCCATTTTGGGTAGTCAGGCTAGCTGTTGCGGTCGTGCTTTGTCCATTGACTGTAATGGTGTAGCTTTCACCGTCTTTGATAGCAGCTGAGCTAGCAAGAACGGATTGGAAATTTTTAGCAGCGGTATAGCTGAGGATTTCTTTGCCTGACGAATCGGTAATCGTCACTTTGTCTCCAGCACTACCTGATACATTCGCAAGGATGGAAGCTTGTTTAGAATTTGAGCCAAAGCCCATTGCCATGCCATTGCTGCCGACCATTACAACGGTCCCGCCAGTAATGGTGCCATTGCCGTCATAGTCAAGAGCACCATTGCCACCATTTGTCGGCCCGTCCACATAGACTTCGCCACCTGAAATGGTCAAATCTCCGTTAGAATCCAGACCGTCACCTTGGGCATTAACCTTGACCTTACCACCTGTGATGGTCAGACTGACACCAGCGGTCGCTTGTCCTGGAGCGCTCTCGCTACTGCTACCGTCTGCAGCATTGATACCATCGTCATTGGCTGTCAGGTCTAAATCGCCACCGTTAATGGTGACGGTCTTGCCTTCCAGCGCTTCTTCGCTCTTTTCAACCTTAATCGTACCGCCGTCAATAAAAGCAGTATTAGAAGCGTGAATACCATCATCTCCAGCGTGAATGGTAATCTTTCCAGACTGGATATAGAAATTGCCTAATGATGTATCTTCATCATTATCCGCATGAATGGCATCTTCCGTTGCAGTCAAATTCATTGTCGCGTCTTTGATATTGATTGCGTCATTCGCTGAAAGGGCGTTTTTATAACCTTTAATCGTGTAGGTTCCGCCTGTAATGCGCAAATCATCATTGGACTCAATAGCATTGCCATAATTGCCTTCGACCGTCAGACTACCAGAACCGTTGAAAGTGAGATCGTCCTTGCTGTAAATCGCAGCGTCATAGTCTGTATTCTTGTGATTGGCAGAATCCGAAATCGTGTTCTTGCTACCTTTTGCAAGCGTGATAAAAGTTTTATCTGCATTTTCTACGACAATAGCAGCATCTGTTCCGGTCATCGTGACTCCATTCAGCACGAGCTGAACCTTGTCTTGGTCGCCAACTTTAACGACAACTTGGACATTTTTACTTGAACCAGACAAGACATAAGTCCCAGCTTTAGTAATTGTCACCGTAGATCCCGACACTTCTGCACCGGAACCAGAAGTCTTGGCAGATGAACTATTCAGGCTAATCTTAGTTGCTTTTGATTCATCATAAGAAGCATCTTGGTCACGCTTAGTAAAATAAGTGGACGTCTTGGTGGTTGTTTTTTTACTTGTGCTAGAGGAGCTGGCGTTGGTTGAGCTGGTATTTGTCGCACTGCATGCCCCTAAAGCAACTGTCAATAGGACAAGTGGAACCAGTCGTTCCCATTTTTTTCGTTTTGAGGCTGTTTTTTTCATAGCGGTCCTCCTTTTATAGTTCATTTTCTTTTGTGACATAGCGGCTAATGGCAATCTCTAAATTCCCATTTCGCGTCCGCAGAGCGTCTACCAATTCTTTCTCTGTCATCGTACCATTTAATTGGACAATATACTTAATCTTGAACAAACTTCCCATATCAGACGTTTTGACATTTGCCAGTTCAACATAGTTGGTCGCCTTTTGAAAGATGTCATCAAAGACCATCTCATAATCCAAACTTTCTGGAATGACAACAGTCACTTGGCGCATAGAATGCTTCATCTGCCCAAAATTCACCGTTTCCAGCAACAACATGACAACTGACATGATGACCGTAAAGACGCTGGCAAAGACAAGATAGCCCATACCGACAGCAATCCCAATCGTCATCGCAAGGAAAATCGCAAGCAATTCCTTAGCGCCGCCCGGTGCCGAACGAAAGCGAATCAAACTGAAAGCCCCCATGACCGCAACCCCTGCTCCCAGACTACCATTAACTAAGAAAATGACAATGGCAATCAAAGTCGGCAGCATAACCAAAGTCATCATAAATGATTTGCTGTAAATGGTTTTGTACTGATAGACCTTGGCTAATATCAGCCCCAGCACAAGGGCAACACCAATCGCACCAAACATACTGGCTGGATTGACCGTTGTCCCTGTAAAGACATCACTAAATAGCTGATCGAACATGATTGATCACTCCTTTGTAGTCGGTTGTTTTCTTGTAGGCAACCCCGTATTTTGAGAAAGACTTTGGAAAAACGTGGTGGTGGTCCAGAATCTCTGCCAACCAGAGCGGATACGCCCCCGGCACCTTGATTTCCATGATGACATGGTTGTCAGGAAGAAGATTCTTGCCGTCTTTTCCTGCCAACAAGCTCAAATTTTTCGTCCGATAAGCCACATCATAGTCAATGGTAATCCGCACATTGGAGTTTTCTAAGCCTTTTAGAGAGTAGCGGTTGTAGTAGATATACATCATGGGCTGCACGCCACCATAGCGCTCGCAAAGCCATTCGATTTCCTGTTTAATCTGTGAATCTTCAAGCTGGCATTCCCCTGCGAGATACTGCTCTGCTGTCAACAACTCAGTCGCAATCCGACGCTTGTACACGACCTTGCGCACTTTTTTCTTAATTTCCAAAAAGACTCGGCTATCAGCCTGAGGACTGGCATCATAGGTGCGCACGCGCAATTTTTCCTTGAAATAAGGCTTCTCCAAAGACTCCCGAATCATCTGATAGGTCGGCGTATCATAGTAGAGGTTGCCAATCGTTGAATAGGCATGCTCATCCTCTGCCATATACGCTTCAAACTCCTGTAGCAAATCTGCCAACGTTTCCTTTGAGATGACGTACTTGGTTTCTATCCGTTGAAATTTATCTTTAAATGTTTTTTTAGCCATGAGATTGCTCTCCTTTGTCGTTCTTTATCTACGTAGTTTACGGGCAAATCCTTAAAAGAAAGCTAAAGAAAACTTAAAGAAAACAAAACACCCCCATTTTCTGGAGATGTTTAATAGATGTCTGTAGAATGAAATAGAAAATAGAAACTAGCGCAATCTTATTCTTCACTCTTCTCTTCTTTTTCTTTTTTGATAAGAAAACTGAAAATAATCAGAATATCTGCTACTAGAAAAATCCAGTACAACACATCGTGGCTGCTTCTCGGACCAGAGTAGAGGGAACGCGAAAAATAAATCATCAGATACAAGGAAATGTCATTATAAAATTCCCAGTTAAAGTGATAGCTGCCTACTGGATAGGACCGCTTATGCGAACACTCTGGCACAAAGATCTGCAAAAGCAAAAATGTTCCCAACACAGCAAAATAAATCACATTGTACACGTCTAATTTCGCATAAGGCTCAACAACCAAGGAAACGAATATCATCATGCTCAACAGATAAAACCGCCACCGAAACCAAAATTCGTTATTAAAATGAAATCTTATCATCCCATCACACTTTCTAATTTTCTGCTCGTTCCTCTTCGTCTTTATCCTACCACTCTGACAGACAAACTTCAAGTAAGATGAAGGAGAAATGTTAACTGATTTCTGCTACTTTTCCTGCTTCTGCTTTAGGATCTTTGCCCTTGCGACGGGCAAGGACATCCGCATAATGCTTGCGGCTGTTATTGAGCACGGAAAGGAAGGTCGCATAAAAGCCATCGTCTTTGACTTGGTGCAAAATCACTACATAGTCCGCCAACTGTTGGTAAGGCGTCGCCACTTCTTTGCGCAATCGCTTGACATCATAGCTCACTTTTTGCAATTTCTCTTGGGAGCGAGAAGCAAAAAGTTGTTCAAAAGTCGAGTGGCTTTCGGTCAGATTTTCAACGAATTTCCCAAGCGCTAAAGTCCCCACCTGCTCCTTATATGGGGCTGTTTTTAGCTTGTCCAGTAAGCTGACAATGAGGGCTGTTTCTTCCTCGTAATGCTTCTGATGAGCGTCTTTGTATTGGTCAAACAAGCGTTTCAAGCTGGCATAAGCTGCCTTTTCCTCTTCCCGCTTGGCTGCCCGATAAGGTTTCAGCGCATCGCGAAGAGCTTGCAAATCAGCGTCGCGCAATTCGTCAGCCGCACTAATCGAAGCTGACTTTTCACTCGCCCGAATCTGACCGAGAGAGGCTTGATAAGCAGGCAAGGCTGCTTTTATCTTCTTGACGAGAGCGGTAATGACATCCTCATTTTTAAAGTCGAGCGCTTCTTTCTCCACATCGTCTAAAAAACGAGTGATAAACTGCGTGAATTCCGCATGACGGAGATTACTAATTTTAAGTCCAATGAGCTTTTCTTGCTTCATAAATTCCTTCTTTCCTTTTTTACTTGTCACTTAAAGCGACCGTTTCAATGACTTCTCCTTTTTCCGTCAGCGCGGCGGATGACCTCAACTACTTTTTGTTCACTTCGTCCGCCCCGGCGGAAAGTTTCCCTTACTTTTGGTTTACTCCGTCCGCCCGGCGGACAGCATAAATCAAAAGTAGTTTATCTCGTCCGCCGGGCGGACGGAGTGAACGACAATCAGTTTGCCTTGTCAGCTGCGCGGACGAAGTAAAATTGTCTCGCCTCACCTCATCAGCCAACGAAATCCAGAAAAATCATCTCATTTAGTATAACATGAATGGGAAATTATAGGAAATTTTCTGAAAAAGAGGATTAACCACTTTCAAAACAGTTTGAACACACAGTCCTTAATGGACGGCAGAAGCAGAAAAGGTATTTTTCTTCATCACTTTTTCTCCTTTCATCTATATGATATAATATGATGAAAAGGCATTCACAAAATGCCCACTATTTTCACATTTCATATTTAACACAAGGAGTCACCTATGCGTTGGGATATTGGCACAGTTTACAAGACGATTCGAAAAGCAAAGGGAATCACCCAGCAAGAGATTTGCGGAGATTGGATTTCTCGCTCCAATCTTTCCAAGTTTGAAAGCAACCAATCCGTTCCCAGCTATGAAACCATGGAATTTCTGCTCCACCAGATTGACATGAGCTTTGGGGAATTTGAATATATTTGTGATTATTATCATTCAAATCACAGAATGAAGATCATCTTACAATTTAAAAATTATTTGTCTGTCGTTGAAACAGAACAATTATTGGATTTAACCAAACAGTGTGAAGCCTACTTGAAAGCTCATCATGATATTCCCATTAGCAATATTTTGCGTATGGCAAATATACTAATTGAAATTAGAAAAAATAAAATCAGTAGTCAAGCACAAGTTTTAGCCCAACAGTTATGGACAGATTTAGAAAAACGAGATACTTTTTATGAAAGTGACCTAAATTTACTAAGTGTCATTCTTTATTTCTTCCCACTAGAAACCATTCAAAATATAACGGAAAAAATCTTAGCCAGTCTCAACAAGTATAAGCATTACAAAGAAATTCACAGTACACAATTCTCCATTTTAGCCAACCTTTCGACCATCTACCTTTACAACAACCACCTTGACGATTGCCAGCGTATCACCGAGATGATCTTACCGATCGCCAAGCAAACCAAACGATACGACAAGCTCGGCTTTGCTCAGGTTCGCCTGGGCATTTGCCAAGGAGACGACGACCTTATCCAGAAAGGTCTCCAGTTGCTTGAGCTGACAGAAGAAACGACCTTGCTCGAAAACTTGAAAGAAGAAGTCAAACAGCATCGTACTTCCCCTTCTTCTCATGTTTCACGTGGAACTTCAACACCTTAAAAGAGACGGAGACGCCAATGACTTACAACGGATTTGTATTTTTTGATATTGACGGCACCTTGGTTGATAGCCAAGGACAAGTCCCAGCAGACAACAAAACAGCCATTGCTCAACTACGAGCCAACGGCTTTCTGCCTATTATCTGTACGGGGCGCGGTCGCGGAGAAATGGGGACGGTTCTGGAAGACGCTGGGATTCATTCCGCTATCTTGCTAAATGGCATGGAAATCCTCCATGAAAAGCAATTCCTGTTTGAAGGACGAATTGCACAAAACAGCATTCTCAAGCTCCTGCAACTGGCAAAGGAAAATGAGCATGACCTTGGTTTTTATTCGCAAGGAGAAATGCGTGTGACGGCGCTCAGTCTGACTGTTCAGCGGAATTTCCGCTATTTTCATCAAGACCTGCCCCAAGTCGGTCCGACCATTTATCAAAACCAGCCTTGTCAGATGTTGCTCATTTTTAGTGAGGAGCCAGAAAAAGACACCCAGTACCAAACAGAAGTCCCTGAACTGCACTTTTTCCGTAACAGCCCCTACTCGATAGACATCACGCCGCACGGCTGTAACAAAGGCTCTGGGATTCAGCACCTGCTGACCTTGATGGCAGACGAAGCACCGACTTACGCATTCGGAGACGGGCTCAATGACCTGACCATGTTTGAAACAGTAGATTATCCCATTGCAATGGGCAATAGCCAAACAGCCGTCAAAGAAGCAGCCACTTTCATCACGCGCTCTAATGATGAAAATGGCATTCCACATGCCCTTGCCCACTTTGGTTTAATTTAAAAAAGAAGCTCCTGTATTCAAGATACAAGAGCTTTTAGATTAGACTAATTCTTTTTTATTCGGATTGTAGACCAAGAAACCAAGACCGACAAAGAGCAGCAGAACAACTGTCATGAAGGCAACTTGTCCGCCAACTTGCCCCGTCATCGAAATCGTTTGACGCAAAGCCGAAACAGAATAGCTCATCGGCAACCAAGGATTGACATCTTGGAAAATCTTATCCGTCAATGGCAATGGGTAAGTACCCGCACTAGAGGCTAGTTGCAACAATAACAAAATCAAAGAAGTGAAAGCACCAAGCTTAGTGTCCCACGTTACCAAAGCCGTCACCACAGCCATGAAGCACATGCTGGTCAAAAGAATGATACCAAGCGTTGTCCATTCGTGGTTGGCGGTTAAGCCAATCATATGTACCGCACCATACACCAACAAACCTGCTAAGAGAGAAATAACGCCATTGACCTGAATACGTGCTTTCAGCCATTCCATACGTGTCTCAGGTTTCTTACCAGAGGGCAACGTGTTAAAAATGATATTGGTTGAAATCGCTGCTACAAAAAGTGCCACAGAAATCATATATGGAGCCATACCGATACCATTTTTACCAACGTGGTCTTTATCTGTTTTCTTCGTTGTCAATGGATTTGCAAGCGCCTTGGCGTTGGCTTTATTGGTTGTCACCGTGGATAATTGATCTTTGGCGTCTGTCAAACCTGCTGTTAAGCTGTCCGCACCCGACACAAGTGCTCCCAGATTAGACGTGATAGTTGAGCTGCCGTCTGCCAGCTTCGTAGAACCATTCGCAATTTGACCAGCACCGTCAGATAGTTTGCCTGCCCCTGACACAAGAGCCGCAGAGTTGTTCACTAATTGACTAGCTCCGTCTGCCAATTTTGCCAAGCCAGCGTCGATTTGACCATTATTAGCCGCCAATTGATTAGCTCCGGAATTGATTTTTGCCATACCAGATGTCAATTGACTATTTTTACCAGCCAAAGTCTTAGAACCTGAACTGATTTTCGCCATGCCAGACGTCAACTGCTCATTCTTACCAGCCAAGGTCTTAGAACCTGAACTGATTTTCGCCATGCCGGATGTTAATTGACTATTCTTACTAGATAAGGTATTAGCTCCTGCTGTTATCTGCGCAACCCCATTGGTGTAGTCGGTTACACCTTTTGCCAATTGACCAGCACCTGTTGCTAAGCTCGTTTGCAATTGGTCAATACCTGCTGCTACTTGATTAGCACCCACATTTGATTGTTGCAAAGATGCAAGGATTTCTGCTTGGGATTGTTGTGCGCTCGTTTGAAGCTCTGAAAGCGCACCTTTTGCTTGTCCGATGACAGCTGCGCTTTGTTGATTAGAAGATTGCTCTGGCAAGTTCGTCACTTGCGTCTTGAGCGCTTGAATATTTGTCAATAGACTTGCCGCAGTCGTAGCAGTTTGACTTGGAGTTTGCGAAATCGCAGCATTGATTTCTGCCTGCTCACTAGCACTTAACTTTTGATAAGCAGCTGTAGCAGCCACGTTAGTTGCAATCGTAGTCTTGTCTGTCGTCGCACTATTGGCAAGCGTGTTCACAGCCGTTTCCATATCGCTTAAAGCAGTTGTCATGCTTGCTTTGGCAGCTGACAAGTCTGATCCAGTTGAAAGAGCAGTTTGCACAGCAGTTAAACCTGCTTGCAAATCCTGTAGCTTTTGAACTTGTTCAGCAGTCATGCCAGATTGTTGAACAGTCGTCATTAACGTGTTCAGACCCGTAGCTAATTGATGCGCACCGCTTGATAATTTTTGAATTTCTTCATTAGAAGCACTCAATTGATTAACACCAGCCAATAAGTTTTGCGATTGACTGTTTAATTGATTTGCGCCACCTGCAAGATTGGCCACACCATTGGTATAGGTAGTTAAGCCATCTGATAATTGCCCTGAGCCGTCAGCCAATTGACCAACAGCACTTGTATAGTCTATCAGACCTTTTGATAATATATCTGACCCAGAAGCTAATTGACCAACAGCATTTGTATAGTCTGTCAGACCTTTTGAAAGCGTATCTGACCCAGAAGCCAATTGACCGACACCTGACGTATAAGCTGAAAGGCGTGTCGATAGCGTACCAATTCCGTCTGAAAGCTGACGCACACCAAGCGTATAGGTCCCCAAACCTGTCGTCAATGTATTAGCGCCGTCTGCAAACGTCATGCTAGAGCTAGATAAAGTATTCAAATTATCTGTCAAGGTTTGACTACCGTCTTTTAATTGTTGACCGCCAGAAGCGAGTTGACCACTACCAGAAGCAGCTGTTGTCATGCCTTTCCTCAAGCTATTCATACTCTTGAAGAGAGATGTCGTGTATGTATTTGTTACATTGTTAGCGACAGTTTGTTGAAGCCGCATCATAGCTGAGTCACTCATCTTGCTGGCAATAAAGCTGTGTCCGCTAGATGTTTGATAATCAATCTGCATCTTTTGCGGCTTATTATCCAGAATACTAGCAGCCTTTTGAGACAAATCACTTGGAAGCGTGATTATCATATAATAATCACCTTTCTCCAATCCCTTCTTAGCCTTTCCTTCAGATACAAAATGAAAGTCCAAAGCATCATTCTTTTTAAGACTTTTCACCATATCATCGCCAACAGATAAGGTGTTGTTGTTAAATGTTGCATGTTGGTCTTTATTCACAACCGCTACTGGCAATTCTGAAACTTTACCATAAGGATTCCACATGGAGCTCAAAAAGATCACATTATAAAGAGCAGGAATCAAGGAAACACCAATCATGACAATCACAAAAATTGGTTTTTTGAAAATTGCTTTCCATTCTTTGAACATTTTTTCTCCTCTATCTTAGACACTCTGTATAAAAATTTTAATTTTTGAAATATTTTTATACACATTGTCTAAATATTTGATATAATAGATTATACAGTTTCTGAAATTTTTCACAAGAGAAAAAATTCATTTTTAGACACGTTGTATAAAATTGTTCAAAAGAGGAAGGTAAAATGGTAGAAAGTAACAAACGTCAAAAAACAAAAATGATTATTGAAAACGCTATGGTAGAGCTACTGGAACACGAATCATTCGATCAGATTAGCACTGTCAAGTTGACAAAAACGGCTGGTATCAGTCGCAGCAGTTTTTATACACACTACAAAGATAAATATGACATGATTGAGCATTATCAGCAAAAACTTTTTCATAAGTTAGAATACATTTTTGATAAGTATGCCCAAGATAAGCGCAGTGCCATTATAGAAGTTTTTGATTTTCTCACACGTGAATCTCTCCTTTCTGCCCTATTGACAGAAAACGGAACCAAAGAAATCCAAACTTTTTTACGCCATAAATTCCAAATTATGCTAGCTGAAGACCTACAAGAGCGCTTTAGTAGTAAACTACTAAGTCAAGTGGAGAAAGAATACAGCCATGTTTACCTGACAAACGCCTTTTTTGGAGTTTGTCAAATGTGGATTGCTAGAGGGAAAAAAGAAAGCCCTGAGCAAATGGCAGATTTTCTTTTAAAAATGTTGGATTAGAATATTTCTTATACCTGCCCTAGTAGCACCCACAAGCTCTCTAGGACTTTTTTCGTAATCTTTATAACAAAAAAGAAGCTGGGGAAATCCCAACTTCTGATAATCCATTGATTAAAGTTGTTTGTTGTAGTATTCAACGACAAGTGCTTCGTTGATTTCTGGGTTGATTTCATCGCGTTCTGGAAGGCGAGTCAATGAACCTTCTAATTTTTCAGCATCAAACGATACGAACGCTGGACGTCCAAGAGTTGCTTCAACAGCTTCGAGGATTGCAGGTACTTTAAGTGACTTTTCACGAACTGAAATCACTTGTCCAACAGATACGCGGTAGCTAGGAATATCTACACGTTTTCCGTCAACAAGGATATGACCATGGTTTACGAATTGACGAGCTTGACGACGAGTTGTTGCAAGTCCAAGACGATAAACAACGTTATCCAAACGGCGTTCCAAAAGAAGCATGAAGTTAAAACCAAGGATTCCGCCTTTAATTTTAGTAGCTTGTACGAACAAGTTACGGAATTGTTTTTCACCTACACCATAAGTGAAGCGAAGTTTTTGTTTTTCAGCCAATTGCAAACCGTATTCTGACAATTTACTACGGTTGTTTGGTCCATGTTGACCTGGTACGTAGTTACGACGTGCTAATTCTTTACCTGTACCTGTAAGTGAAAGACCCAAACGACGAGCTTGTTTCCAAGATGGTCCTGTATAACGTGACATAAACATGTCCTCCTGTAAAAATAATAATTTGAGGAAATAGTCACTTAGAAAGCCCTGATTCGTGCAGAACATTTTCGCCTAAACAGCCAAGGCTACTTTTATAGCTAATGTTCTGTTGACGAGCTTCATGCTCTCCTGCTGCTATTTCACACAAAAGCCATTATATCAAAAAAAATCCTATCTGTAAAGACGGATTTTACCAGATTATTTCTTTCTATGAAAATAACCTTTCTTTTTCAACAATTCTTCTATCGCAATTATATTTTGCTGTTCAGATGTTGCTAAAATAGTTTCAAATCCTAGACTTTTAGCGACATCTAAATTAACCTGTAGATCATCTATAAACACACATTGATTAGCTTGTAATGCGTATTGAGCTAGTAACTTTTGATAGATACTTTTATCTGGCTTTGCACACCCTACTTCGTAAGAAAGGATTTTACCAGTCAAAACTTTCGTCATCGGTAATAAACCTGCATTTTCAACTGCATAAAATATCTCACTTGTAGTAGACAAAATATAAATGCCATATCCCAGCTGAGCCCATTCAAAAATTTTCTCTTGTAGCTGATGATAAACATCCACTGTCTCATACCAATGAGTAAAAATGGCTTCAACAGTAGCAGAGTAAGAACTATCTAGCAATGTTTGAGCTGCCTGAATGGCTACTTCCAAAGTTAATTGTCCAGTATCTGTCTGAGCCCAGAACCCCGAATCAAAAATAGCAGCTTTGACGCACTTTCGGTCTTCTTCATCTTCTACAAAAGTAGCTAAAATCTTAGCGGGATTCCATTCAATTAAAACATTGCCAAAATCAAAAACTAGATTTTTAATCATTTTTCACTCCAGCCACATCACATCAAAGCAGTTTTTCGCCATTAAAACAAATTTATTCTCAATCCAAATAATGAATGAGATTTTTCTCTGTTAAAATATCTGAATAAGTATAAGATTCGACATAAGTGTTTTCAATCTCACCTGGTTGACCTCCATTACTTGTATATTCAACGATAAACAAAGAAGGATAAACTTCAATCAAGCGCCCTTGCTTATTTTTTTGACGTTTACGACCATTTTCAAGAGTCATTTCTACCATTTTGCCCTCATGGGCTTTGATTTCTTCTTTGATTTTTCTCATTTTTGCAACATCTGTAAATGCATCACTCATTATTTATTCCTCTCTCTTGGAAATACTTGAAAACTTATTGTATTCTTTTTGGAAAATCAATTCCACCGTACCACGCGCACCGCTACGGTTCTTTTCGATAATCACTTCAACCTTGTTGTTTGGAAGCCCTTCAGGTTCTTCACCGCCGCGTTCATAGTAGTCATCTCGATATAAAAATGCAACAATATCTGCATCCTGCTCAATTGAACCAGACTCACGAATATCTGACAAAACAGGTCGTTTGTCCTGACGCTGTTCCACACTCCGTGACAATTGGCTCAGCGCAATGACTGGCACTTTCAACTCTTTTGCCAAAATCTTTAATTGACGAGAGATTTCAGAAACTTCCTGCTGACGATTTTCTCGACCAGTCCCTGTAATCAACTGCAAGTAGTCAATCAAGATCAATCCAAGATTTCCTGTTTCTTGCGCTAATTTTCGAGCACGCGAACGAATTTCTGTAATCCGAATTCCTGGCGTATCGTCAATGTAAATACTAGCTTCTGCTAGATTTCCTTGTGCAATCGCATACTTGCTCCATTCTTCATCCGTCAGTTGCCCTGTACGGATTGAATGTGATTCAATTAACCCCTCTGCTGCCAGCATTCGGTCTACTAGGCTTTCTGCCCCCATTTCTAAAGAAAAGATAGCGACTGTTTTATCTAGCTTTGTTCCAATATTTTGAGCAATATTGAGAGCAAAAGCTGTTTTACCAACCGCTGGACGAGCTGCCACGATGATTAACTCTTCTTCATGCAAACCCGTAGTCATGTGATCTAAATCTTGATAACCTGTCGCAATCCCTGTAATATCAGAAGTTTGCTGAGACCGCGTTTCCAAGCTGCCAAAGTTAAGATTCAAAATCTCTTTAATATTTTTAAAGCCGCTTCGACTAGCATTTTCACTAACATCGATCAGCGCTTTTTCAGCCCCAGCAATGATTTCATCTGCAGGACTAGAGCCATCATAAGCTAGATTGATAGAGTCTGTCAGCCGCGAAATCAACCGACGCAGAACAGCTTTTTCTGCGACAATCTTAGCATAATATTCAGCATTGGCAGAAGTCGGAACTGAATTGACCACTTCAACCAAGTAAGACAAGCCACCGATATTTTGCAAATCACCCTGACTGTCTAAAATATTACGAACAGTTGTCGCATCAATGGCATCGCCTCGATCTACCAAGTCAATCATCGCTTTAAAAATTAACCGATTAGCATATTTAAAGAAGTCAGTTGGCTCGATATATTCACGAACAAATACCAGCTTACTTTCATCAATAAAAATCGCACCTAAAACAGATTGCTCTGCTAAAATATCCTGCGGTTGTGCTCGCAATTCATCAATATCTGCCATAAGACCTCCTCTCTCAAAAAATATTCTTCAATTAACCTTCTTTTACACGTAAGTTAATCACACTCGTCACATCTTGATAAACTTTCACTGGCACATCAATCAAACCAACAGAACGAATAGGGCTCTTGACTTGAATCAATCGTTTATCAATCTTAATTCCAAATTGCTTCTGCAGCTCTTCAGCAATTTTTTTACTGGTAATAGAACCAAAAGTCCGTCCATCTGGTCCCACTTTTTCAGTAAATTCGACAATTGTACTTTCTGCTTCCAACTTTTCCTTAATGGCTTGCGCTTCAGCTAGCATTTCAGCGTGTGCTTTTTCTTCTGATTTTTGTTTTCCGCGAAGCTCGCCGATAGCTGCTGCAGTCGCCTCTTTTGCAAGATTTTTCTTAATCAGAAAATTCTGTGCATAGCCAGTAGGCACTTCTTTAATTTCACCTTTTTTTCCTTTACCTTTTACATCTGCTAAAAAGATTACTTTCATTCTTCTAACTCCTTATCTTTTAGTACTTCACGAACAATAATTTCATTCAGGCTATGAACCACCTGAGCAATTGTCTGGTCAGGAATTTGCGCTGCCGCCAAATTAAAATGACCGCCGCCGCCCAGTTCTTCCATGATACGTTGGACATTGATTTTACTACGACTACGAGCAGATATCGATATACTATTTTGTTTGTTTTTGCTGACAACAAAACTAGCTTCAATCCCTGACATAGCTAACATAGCATCTGCTGCTTTACTGATAACAACTGTATCATAGCATTTTTCTTCTGCTCCGGTAGCGACGAGTACATTTGGCAAGATTTTCTTACCATTTAAAATTAGCTCATTCACTTCACGGTACTCATCAAAGTCTGTGGCAGAAATATCTTGAATGGCTACGCTATCACTTCCGCGCGTGCGCAAATAGCTCGCTACATCAAACGTCCGACTCGTTACACGAGAAGAAAACTTCTTCGTATCCAGCATAATCCCAGCCATCAACACACTAGCCTGCATTTTACTCAAGCGTCTTGTCTTAGAATTTTGGAATTGAATCAACTCTGTTACCAATTCACAGGCACTGCTTGCTCCACTTTCGATATAAGTGATAACAGCATTTTCCGGAAAATCTTGATCTCTTCTGTGGTGATCAATGACAATAATTTGGTTAAACAAATCATAAAATTCTTTTGATAAAGTCAGAGCTGTTTTTGAATGATCCACCATAATCAACAGAGAACGATTGGTCACCATTGTCATCGCATCAGCGACCGAAAGAAGATTGGTCTCCCCTTCATCCTGCAGTCTGCGAACTGCTCGCTCAATATCCGCAGCCATTTGATGAGGATCATAAACAGCATAAGTCTGATCAATAATATTACTAGCAAATACTTGCATTCCCACAGCAGAACCAAGCGCATCCATATCCAAATTTTTGTGCCCAACTACAAAAACTTGGTCCACACTTTTAATCTTATCCGAAATAGCAGTCATCATAGCGCGCGTGCGAGTACGTGTCCGTTTCACCGATGCAGCTGAGCCACCACCAAAGTAAACAGGATTCTTTGACTCAGCATTTTCTTTGACAACAGCCTGATCACCACCACGAACTTCAGCAAGATTCAAGTTTAAGAGAGCCACTTTACCAATTTGCTCATGATTACTATCACCATAAGAAAAGCCCATACTCAATGTGAGAGGAATTTCCCGCTTTTTAGCTTCTTCTCTAAACTGATCAATAACTGCAAACTTATTTTGCATTAACCGATCTAGCACCGTGTAATCCGTAAAAATATAGAAACGATCCATTCCAACACGACGAGAAAACATAGCATATTTTCCTGCAAATTCAGAGACAAAATTTGCAATAAAGCTATTAATGTGGCTAATATCTGAATCTGAGACGACGTCCTCTAAATCATCATAATTATCGACTGAAATAATACCAATAACTGGTCTTGTCGTTACTAATTCTGAAGTTGCTTCATACTCATTAGATGCATCAAAAAAGTAAAACACACTTGAAGCATGATCTAAGTAGACCGAATATTTTGTATCCCCAATTGTTGCATACGACCCAGCACCCTCAGATGGTGTTTTGGTAATTTTTTGCAGCAAATCCACATCAAATTCACCGTCTTCATTGGTAAGAATCAACTCTGCGTAAGGATTAAACCATTCTACATTTCCAGATGTTTGATCAACTTTTACAACACCAACCGGCATTCTTTCAAGCAATGATGCCAAACTATTTTCTGCTTGATCATTCACATACTGGATTTGTTCCACTTCATCAATTTCATAACTTTTTTGTTGGTAAATCAATAGAAAAATCAAAAGGGCAAGCACCAAAAAAAGTGCAGATAACATCAGAATGCTGCTACCAAAAACTCGTAATAAAATAGCTAAAATTCCAAAGGAAATAATGCCCATGATTACAAACTGAATTGGAGTAAAACGAAATTTTTTCATCACAAACCTCTTAACCGCCATTTTACCACAAAAGCTCTAAAAAAGCGAGTTTTCCCTTATTAAAACAAGCCAAATAATACTGTCAAGCCAAATAATACTGTCAAACATTAGAAAAAATTAAATCTTCCTGCATCCCTTTGATTACTTTACAGAACAGAATACCTGATTTTCCCATTAAATTAGCTTTATTTCTCTGGTAGTTTACAGCTTTGTCAAGTATTATTGACGAAAAAACACTTGCTCAGAAATGTGAACAAGCATCTTCATCATTTATTTTTTTGCTTTTTCTTGATTTTTTGAGATACTTCGTGATTTACCTTCCAAATAAACCATCAAAATCGAAATATCCGCTGGATTGACACCTGAAATCCGACTAGCTTGACCAATTGTTTCTGGGTTTATTTTCTTAAATTTCTGACGAGCTTCTGTCGCAATGGAATCAATATCATCCCAGTCAATGTTTGCTGGTATCCGTTTTTCTTCCATTCGTTTCATCTTCCCAACCTGATCCAACGCCTTGGAAATATAGCCTTCATATTTAACTTCAGTTTCAATCAATTCAATAATCTTTTCATCTAAAACTTCAGCTGCTGAACCGACAAACTTGACAACATCTTGATATGAAACTTCTGGCCGACGCAAAAATTCTTTCGCTGTAACTGCATCTGTCAATGGTTTAAAGCCTAATTTTTCAACCATTTCATTCGTTTCTTTAATTGGCTTTAATTTAATAGAATTCAAACGCTTCATTTCAGTTTCATATTGATGTTTCTTAATTTCAAAACGCAGCCAGCGCTCATCATCAACCAATCCTACTTTACGTCCAATTTCAGTCAATCGCATATCTGCATTGTCGTGTCGTAAAATGAGACGATATTCAGCACGGCTTGTCAAAAGACGATACGGCTCCACCGTTCCCTTGGTGACCAAGTCATCAATCATGACCCCAATATAACCATCACTGCGTTTCAAAATCAGTTCTGGCTTTCCTTGAACTTTCAGAGCTGCATTGATTCCTGCAACAATGCCTTGTCCCGCTGCTTCTTCATAACCAGACGTCCCATTCGTTTGTCCAGCTGTAAACAAACCTGAGATTTTCTTAGTTTCTAGAGTAGCGCGAAGCTGATGTGGCATAATCATATCGTATTCAATCGCATAGCCAGTTCGCATCAATTCAGCATTTTCAAGCCCTTTAATAGAATGCACTAAATCTTTTTGAACATCTTCTGGCAAACTCGTTGACAACCCCTGAATATAAACTTCTTCCGTATCTCGCCCTTCTGGCTCCAAGAAAAGTTGGTGACGCTCTTTATCTGCAAAACGAACAATTTTGTCTTCAATTGACGGGCAGTAACGTGGTCCTACACCTTTCACCATTCCTGAAAACATTGGTGCACGGTAAAGGTTGTTTTGAATAATTTCATGACTTCTTCCATTAGTATAAGTTAGCCAACAAGGAATCTGATCTTTGAGGTAATCCTCATCGTGAGAAGTATAGGAAAAGTGGTTCGCTTTTTCGTCTCCAGGCTGAATATCCGTTTCTTCATAATTGATGGAAGAGGCTTTCACACGTGGTGGAGTCCCTGTTTTAAAACGCCCAATTTCAAACCCTAAATCACGTAAATTGTCTGCTAAGTTAATTGCAGCTAAACTATGATTAGGGCCAGAAGAATACTTCAAATCTCCAATAATAATTTCTCCACGCAGAGCTGTACCGGTTGTTACGACAACTGCCTGTGCAGCAAACTCTTGGTGCGTGGCTGTTTTCACACCAACGACTTTCCCATTCTCAACTAGAATCTCATCTATAATAGTTTGACGCAAAGTGAGATTTTCTTGATGTTGAACCGTCTTGCGCATTTCTTTAGAATAAAGTTCCTTATCTGCTTGGGCACGAAGAGCACGAACCGCTGGACCTTTCCCAGTATTGAGCATCTTCATTTGAATATAAGTTTTATCTATATTCTTAGCCATCTCTCCACCTAGAGCATCCACTTCACGTACAACGATCCCCTTAGCAGATCCTCCAATAGAAGGATTACAAGGCATAAAAGCTAGCATTTCAATATTGATTGTCGCAAGTAGGACTTTACAGCCCATTCGACTGGCTGCTAACGAAGCCTCAACACCTGCATGCCCTGCGCCAATTACGACAATATCATAACTTTCAGTAAAATTGTGTGTCATCTTTTCTTTCCTTATTTTTTCACCAAAAAAGTCAAACCTCTAGAAGTGCAGGACAAAAAGCCTGCAACATCCATGAGCTTTGACCATCATAGTTATTGCTATATCCATTTTAGCAGATTGCTAAAAAATGTCAATCTAAATATACTGTTGAAGTTTACCATCTTTATAGGCATTGTCAATCAAGCCACCACCAAGACACTCTTCTTCATCATAAAATACAACGGCTTGTCCAGGTGTAATAGCACGTTGAGGTTCTGCAAAGTTGACAATTGCCTTGTCACCCTTTACAGTTACTGTAACCTTAGAATCTGGCTGACGATAACGAAACTTAGCTGTACATTCCATAGTAAACTCAGCTGGCATTTCTCTTGTAAAATGTACTTGACTAGCGTCAAGACTCGTTGACATCAAGTTGTCATGGTAAAAACCTTGACCAACATAAAGAATATTTTGACTGAGATCCTTACCCACTACAAACCAAGGTTCATTATCCCCGCCATGCTGACCACCAATGCCAAGGCCACCACGCTGACCAATTGTATAATACATTAAACCAGCATGTTCACCCATATCTCGACCATCAACTGTCATCATGCGACCAGGTTGAGCCGGTAAATAGTTTCCTAGGAATTCTTTAAAGTTTTTCTCACCAATAAAGCAGATGCCAGTTGAATCTTTTTTCTTAGCAGTAGCTAATCCTGCTTTCTCTGCAATAGCTCGAACTTCAGACTTTTCTAAATGTCCCAAAGGGAACATCGTTTTTTGCAGCTGCTCTTGTGATAACTGACTAAGGAAATAAGTCTGATCTTTGCCATTATCCACTCCTCGCAGCATATGAACAATTCCGTCTTCATCGCGCTTTGCACGCGCATAGTGACCTGTTGCCACATAATCCGCTCCCAATGTCATAGCATAGTCCAAAAAAGCTTTGAACTTAATTTCTTTGTTGCACATGACATCTGGATTCGGGGTTCTACCAGCTCGATATTCAGCTAAGAAATATTCAAAAACGCGATCCCAATACTCTTTTTCAAAGTTGACAGAATAATAGGGAATGCCAATTTGGTCTGCCACAGCTGCTACGTCTTTATAGTCCTCTGTAGCCGTACAGACCCCATTTTCGTCAGTGTCGTCCCAATTTTTCATGAAAATGCCGATCACGTCATAGCCCTGCTCCTTTAACAAAAGAGCCGTAACTGACGAATCCACACCGCCACTCATTCCGACAACGACACGTGTTTTAGAATGATCACTCATAGTGTTCTCCCATCTTTTCGTTATTTCACGATTGAAGGTCGTGTTTTGCTTTCAACGATTGAAGGTCGCTTAGAGCAAGGTTTATTATAACACGAAATAACCTTAAGAACAAATTTCAATAACCAGACATCAATAACTTTACACTACTGTAAACTAAAAATTCAGTGGATAAACTATTAAATCAGTGAATGAAACAATAGAGATTCTATCAAAAGGGCGAATCTAATGAGCAACTTTCAGCCTCTATCTACAGTCTGAAAATGGTGCTTTTAGTCGTAAACTACTATATTAAAACCTTGCTTTCATCACAAAAAGGTTGAGACATCTTGTCCCAACCTCAATCATTTTTTGTATTCATCAATACCAGCCATTTGCTAACCAGAAAGTCTTTGCAGCTGACCAAGAACCATAACGACTTGCTACATAAGCATCAGCTACTTTTTCTTGATTTTCTGCTGACAAATCACCATTTAAGTAAGATAAACTCAATTGGTAACGACCATAATATTGTCCATTTTGGGCTGTGTAACTGCCACTTGATTCTTTTTGCGCAATCCATTCTTTTGCAGCTGCATCTTCAGCACTCAGACCAGATGTGGTAGTTGCCGAATTACTTGACTCCGCAGTTGCAGTGCTTGTAGTGGTGTCATCTAACTCCAATACCTGCCCAACACTAATCAGATGAATATTGCTAATTTTATTCTTCTGAGCAATTTTATCAACTGTTGTATGATGTGATGCAGCAATAGCTGAAAGTGTATCTCCAGATTTCACTGTATAACTATCCGCGTTTGCAAGTGTAGGAAGAAAGAACAGCGCTGTTGCTGCTAAGCTCATTAAACCTACTTTCATTTTTTTATTTGTATTCTTTAAATTCAAAATCATTTAAATTCTCCTTTTCTGTGATAGAACTATCATATACCTTAATTATTACTATTGTTTTTACCTTTCATTAAAAATATTACAGGCAAATTGAAGAGAGACTAAAATTCACCCTATATTTCTTTGCTTTAAGGTTACTATAAGAAAAGTGACCTTAAAGATGGTCTAGAATTTATATCACATCTATTTTATCAAACAAAAAATACTGAATTTTGATATAATGAAGCTAATGAACTTATAAGGAATTACAATGAACTCACTAAAATTTCAATCTGTTTTTGATATTATTGGACCTGTTATGATTGGTCCATCTAGTAGTCATACTGCAGGAGCTGTTCGTATCGGAAAAATTGTCTCGTCTATCTTTGATGACGAACCAACAGAAGTTGAATTCCAACTATTTAATTCTTTTGCGAAAACTTATCGGGGACATGGTACAGACCTGGCTCTTGTAGCTGGGATTCTCGGAATGGATACAGATGACTCTGATATTCCAAATAGCCTAGAAATTGCTCATAAAAGAGGGATTAAAATTGTCTGGACTATTCAAAAAGATAGCAATGCTCCACACCCAAATACAGCTAAAATCACCGTAAAAAACGACCACAAAACGATTAGTGTTACTGGTATTTCTATTGGTGGTGGAAATATTCAGGTAACTGAATTAAATGGTTTTTCTGTTTCACTCAGCATGAACACTCCAACAATCATTATCGTTCACCAGGACGTACCTGGAATGATTGCTCATGTTACTGAAGCACTTTCTCGTTATAACATCAATATCGCACAGATGAATGTCACAAGAGAAAAAGCAGGTGAAAAAGCAATTATGATCATTGAAGTTGACAGTCGCAGCTGTGAAAGAGCTATTGAGGAAATCAAGAAAATTCCTAAACTTCATAATGTCAATTTCTTTAAATAGGAGAGTTTATGTTTTATTCAATCAAAGAATTAGTGGAGCAAGCAGATTTAGACTTTCAGGGTAGTGTTGCCGAACTTATGATTGCTACTGAATACGAACTGACAGGTCGTGAACGAGATGAAGTCTTACGCTTGATGACTAGAAATCTAGAAGTTATGAAAGCTTCTGTCGTTATGGGATTAGATGAAAGTAAATCTCGGAGTGGTTTAACAGGTGGCGATGCAGCCAAACTCCACAAATATATTCAATCAGGAAAAACTCTTTCGGACTATACTGTCTTGACGGCAGCTAAAAATGCTATTGCTGTCAATGAATACAATGCTAAAATGGGGTTGGTCTGTGCAACACCGACAGCAGGAAGTGCTGGTTGTTTACCCGCTGTCCTTACATCTGCTATCGAAAAATTAAGCCTTACTGAAAAACAACAACTAGACTTTTTATTAACAGCTGGAGCTTTCGGTCTAGTCATCGCTAATAATGCTTCTATTTCAGGAGCTGAAGGGGGTTGTCAAGCAGAAGTTGGATCAGCCTCAGCCATGAGTTCAGCAGCACTTGTTTTGGCAGCAGGTGGTACCCCATTTCAAGCCAGCCAGGCGATTTGTTTTGTGATTAAGAATATGCTTGGATTAATCTGTGACCCCGTTGCAGGATTAGTAGAAGTTCCCTGTGTCAAACGAAATGCTATGGGAGCTAGCTACGCTTTCATTGCCGCTGATATGGCTTTAGCAGGTATTGAATCAAAAATTCCCGTTGACGAAGTAGTTGACGCTATGTATCAAGTTGGAGCAAGTATGCCAACTGCCTTCCGTGAGACTGCTGAAGGTGGATTGGCAGCTACACCTACTGGTCGTAGATTGTCCAAAGAAATTTTTGGAGAGTAACTTTCTCCAAAAAAGGAAAAAGTTTACAACTCTGTAAACATGAATTTAGACTATGCAAAATTTTAAATATATTTTTTTCGATTTAGATGGAACACTTGTTGACAGTTCTGTAGGAATCAAGAATGCTTTCCAGCACGCATTTACTTCACTAAATATCAAAGCCCCTGATAGCAAAGAGCTGGATACTTTCATTGGACCACCTTTAGAAGTTAGTTTCGCTTCTGTAGTGCCAGAGACCAACGTCAATCAAGCTATTGCTTTCTTTAGAGAATACTATAAAAATAACGGTGTTTTTGAAGCTCAACTTTACAAGGGTATAAAAGAACTGTTGTTAGAATTAGAACATTCGGATTACCATGTCTATATTACCACTAGTAAAAATGAACCAATGGCCCATAAAATGGCACAATACCTAGAAATTGATAAACATTTTAATGGTATCTTCGGCTCTCTTCCAAATTCTTATCATAAAGCAGATGTTATAACTCGTGCTTTAAATAATTCTCATGCTAATCTTAAGCAATCTATTATTGTTGGGGATACAAAATTTGATATGATTGGTGGAAAATCAGTCGGAATTGCTACTTTAGGAGTTCTGTGGGGATTTGGAAACAAGAAAGAATTAACTGACAATGGGGCAGATTTTATCTCAGATTCGCCTCAGAAAATTTTAACAGCTTTGGTAAATAATACTTTACATGAATTGTAAACCATCTTTACAATATACAATCAAAGATTCTAAAACAAACAACTATGTTTACTAAGCCAATCACTCATAGAAAAAGACGAATCATTTTTTACTCAATGATTCGTCTTTTTGTTTACTCATTTATCATAAAATTTTGCTTAATAGTTCCAAGCTGAAAGACCTTGAGCATTATAAGCACGGTAAGCAGATTGAATCTGATCATCTACTGTTGCTGTTGACCCCCAACCTGGCATAGTTTGGAAAAGACCACTAGCTCCTGATGGGTTATAAGCATTTACTTGTCCGTTTGACTCACGAGCAATGATATGTTCCCAAGTTGATGCTGGGACACCTGTCAATTCTGCCATACGAGCAGCTGCATAAGATCCCGTAGCACCAGCAGTATTTCCATTAGGAAGAACAACATTTGAAGAAGTGTTTGCAGCCGGTTGCGAATAGGTAGTGGAAGCAGCAGGTGCGTTATATGTCACATCTTCATAAGTTACAGCTTCTTCTGTTGTAGTTTCTGTTGAAACTTCTGAATTTTTCTCTTCATCAAGTTCTAAAATTTGCCCAACTTTAATCAAGTCAGGATTTTCAATTTTATTGAGCTCAACAATTTTTTCAACTGATGTGTTTTTTTCTTTAGCGATTTCTGATAAAGTGTCACCTGATTTAACAGTATAAGATTCAGCACTTGCAATAGCTCCCGTTGCAAAAAAAGCAACTGCCGTAAAAAGTCCTGATAAAGTCCATTTCATTGATTTTGTATTCATGTATATATCAATTTCTCCTTTTTTCGTATAATACTATATTACACATAAAATATTACTTTAATCTTATAATTATATTACAAAGATTACAGAAATATTGATTTTATACGCAAAAAACGCCCTTCAAGGCGTTTTTTAGCTAACAATAATATAAGTTTTTTAACTTTTTAAGAAAAATAACATCAAACCTAAAGCAAACATGATAAAAATAGAAAGGGTATCTGCTTTTTTCCACCTCAATTGACGATAACGACTTCTTCCTACACCACCTTGATAACCTCTCGCTTCCATAGCAGTTGCCAAAGCATCCGCACGTTTAAAGCTAGAAGCAAATAACGGAATTAAAATCGGAATAATTGATTTTACTTTTTGAACAATATTTCCTTCACCAAAATCAACCCCACGCGCCCTTTGAGCATTCATAATCCGTGTCGTATCATCCATCAAAGTAGGAACGAAACGTAAACTCATTGATAACATCAACCCTATTTCATGAACGGGTACCTTTAATGCTACTAAAGGCTGCAATAATGATTCAACTGCGTCTGCCAAACTAAGTGGCATTGTTGTTAAAGTCAATAAGGTAGAGAATATAATAATTAAAAGAAAACGACTAAAAATGATACCCGCCTGAGCCAGACCTACTTCAGTAATTCTAATAAAGCCAAATTGAAATAAAGTCGTGCCACCAGATGTAAAAAGTAGTTGAAACAAAGTAGTAAAAGCAATCAAAAAGACCATAGATCTTAATCCTTTAAGGAAAAAGCCTAAAGGAATCTTGGAAAGTCCAACTAATAATATTGTAAAGACGAATAATAGTCCATTTGTTACAATATTATTTGCCAAAAAGATAATTAAAATAAAGAGAAACATTGACAAAAGTTTGCTGCGAGGATCTAATCGATGAATGATTGAATTTCCAGAAACATATCGCCCCAAAATCATACTATCCATGTAGTAACTCCTTAAATTCTTCTATGGTGATAGGTAAATACGGAAGAGTTAACCCTCTATTTTTTAATTCTTGTACAAATTTTGTAATTTTAGGGACTCCTAGTTGAATACTTTCCATAAATGCTACATCTTGAAAAACTTGCCGAGGCTCTCCGCTTTTGACTAATCTTCCTTTTTCCATCACATAAACCGTATCTGCAAAATTAGCAACATCATCCATCAAATGCGTTACCAAAACAATGGTCATTCCTGCTTCATGTAATCGTTTAAATAAACTCATCAATTCTTTTCGTCCAGCAGGATCTAAGCCTGCTGTTGGCTCATCCAATACAAGAATATCTGGCTCCATGGCTAGGATACCAGCTATGGCTACTCGACGCATTTGTCCCCCAGACAGTTCAAACGGGCTTCGTTCAAATAATTCTTCTGAAATTCCGACAAGAGTTAATTTTTCACGTGCTACACGTTCAGCGTCTTCCTTTGATATTCCAAAATTTTGTGGACCAAAAGCAACATCTTTTAAAACGGTCTCATCAAAAATCTGACTTTCAGCAAACTGAAAAACTAGGCCTACTTTTCTACGTACTTGTTTAATATCTTTGTTTACAGATGTGGAAGTAATTTTGACATCATCAATCACAACACTTCCTTCAGTTGGGACTAAAAGCCCATTCAGCAATTGTAAAATAGTTGATTTTCCACTACCTGTATGACCAACCAAAGCAGTATATGAGCCATCTTTTATTTCTAAATTGACTTCAAAAAGGGCAGGACCCTCAAAGGGAGTGCCTGCTTGATAAGTATAACTTACATTTTCTAAAGTGATTCCCATAAATAATCCTGCAATTCTTTTTCTGTTAAATAGCGCTCTGGCAATTGAAAGCCTGAATTCAGCAAAGTTTCCTTTACTTGATTTGTAAAAGGTTCATCTAAACCTAAATCTTCTAAATCCACTCGTGAAAAAAGCTCACTTGGTGTGCTGGTTGATTCCACCTGACCTTCCTTCATCACCAAAACTCGGTCACTAAGAGCCACCTCCTCCAAATCATGCGTGATAGAAATAACAGTCATTCCATGTCGATCTTTAATCTTTTTAACTGTCTGGATCAACTCTAAACGCCCTTCCGGATCCAACATACTAGTTGCTTCATCTAAAATAATGATGTCAGGACGCAAAGCAACCACACCAGCAATAGCCACGCGCTGCTTTTGCCCACCTGAAAGTCTTGCAGGTTCACGCTCTTTAAAATCTTGCATTCCAACAATGTCTAATGCTTCTTGAACTCTGTCAAACATTATTTGGTAATCCATTCCTTGATTTTCCAAACCAAAGGCAACATCATCCTCAACAGTCGCCCCCACAAATTGATTATCCGGATTTTGAAAAACCATCCCAATATGCTGGCGCTTTTCCCATACATTTTCAAGAGTTAATTTATCTCCATCAATGATAATCTCGCCACTTTCTGCCTCCAACAAGCCATCTATTAAACGAATCGTCGTAGACTTGCCACTGCCATTATGCCCCACAATAGACAGCCACTCTCCTTGTTTCACGTGAAACGTCACATCCTTGAGAATATAATCATCTACATGATGATCGTATTTATACTTTAAATGCTGAACTTCAATGATATTTTTCATATTATCTAAATGTATCTTTAAAAAGATAGGCACTTCCTTTGAAGTAGTCATAACCCGAATAAATCGTAAAAATCAATGCAATATATAGCAAAACTTGTCCTAGCAGTGTCCAGTGCAATAACAGAAAAATAATGGAAAACATCTGCGTAAATGTTTTTATTTTCCCTGGCATAGCAGCAGCTAAGACTGTCCCTCCAGTTTCAACCAATAATAACCGCAAACCTGTCACAGCTAACTCACGACAGATGATAACTGCAACAACCCAAGCAGGTGCTATATTCATTTCAATCAACATAATAAAAGCTGACATGACCAATAACTTATCTGCCATCGGATCAGCAAATTTCCCAAAATTTGTTACAACCTTCCATTTACGAGCCAAATATCCATCCAAATAATCTGTAATGCTGGCTACTGCAAAAATAATCGCTGCAAAGACATGCATTCCAACAGAGTGACCCAAGGATAGTACTAAAATAAAAATTGGAATTAAAGCAATCCGCAAAAGAGTTAAAGCATTGGGAATATTTTCTTTTTTCATTTTCTTTTCCTTAATTGTTTATTATAAGTGTAATTGTACCTGTCAAACTTGTCAAGCCTGACGTATCAATCTGTTGATTATCAATTGTAATGGTCACACCTTGAACCACACCAAGAGTAATTGTTGATGTAGTGCCTGGTGAAATAGTGGTTGACACACTTTGATTCTCAGGACTTAATATTGCCCCACCTTCTAAGTCTGTACCTGTAACACTTACCCAACTAGTTGCATCAGTAACTGATAGTTTTAAATTGACAGAGCTTGTTGCACCTGTTAAGGTTGCTGTCAAGTTGTTACCATTTCCTGATACAGTCAAATTTGTATTTGAACTGCCAGAAGATTCACTAGAAGTTGCCTCACTAGTCGAACTAGAAGAAGTAGTTGTCTGTTTGTTTACAACACTATAACTTGATGAAGGAGTGGTTGTTAATGAGTTATGGTGAACGTATGTCCAAACATAATAACTAACAAAAGATAAAATAGCTAATGCAAGAATCGTCAGATAAAATAATGGTAAAAAAGAAGTTCGTTGTTTTTTTGTTCTTCGACTTCTAAAATTCTCTTCCTCATCAACATCCACTTCATCATAAGTAATCATGTTTCCCTCTTCATAAGCATCAAGAATAATTCGCTCATCTAAATCAACAGCCCAAGCATATTTTCTTAGAAAAGAACGGGCATAGAAGGGACTGGGAAGACGATCAAAATCATCAGCTTCCATAGCTTCCAGTAGCTCTAACTGAATATCTGTTTTCTGTTGTAAATCTTCCAAGCTCATTCCTTGATTAATACGAGCTAACCTCAGGACTTCACCGATTGTTTTCTTTCTCATACACACTAGCCTTCTTTCTATTAAACACTATTTTACCAAATTTCATCAAAACATGAAATTATTTTGGAAAAATAGTAAAATCAATCATTTCACAAGAATCAATAAAATGATGTCCTATTTCAATCACATCAACTAAACTAATTGTCTGTAATATTTTTGGTAAATCAAATAGATTATCCCCTTCTGAAAAGGTTTCGTATTGAGTGGCAATATATTCTAATGAGTTCAGTCCATGTAAAAAATCACCAAACATTTCACTTTTTATAATATCAAGATGCTCTTCTGTTACATCAGGGTCTTTTTCAAAATCACGAATCGCAGAACGAAATTGGTGAGACAGAGCAACTGGCTCACTAGTATCCATTGTTAACATCACAAAGTGAAAATCTTTTTCTACTTCAACTTCTAACGATAATGAGTTGTCTATTTTTCCAGCCTCATAAAGCGTTTGAAATCTTTTAGATGTCCAACCAAACATCATTGCAAATAGCAATTTTAAAGCAGTCTTATAACGAAATAAATCAGCTCCCACTAGTGATTGACTCCCACGTAATCCGATTGCAAGTTTAGAACTTGCCACTTCCATTCGAACACTCCCAGTAGAAATAACAGGATTTAACGCAAGGGGAAAACGTCTAATCAAACTTGCTTCATCAATCCCCTTCAAAGATTCGTGTTGTTCCCGAATAACAGCAATGGTCTTTTCTAAGTCAAAATTACCAATCAGCAGTAAACTCATATTAGATGGATGGTAAAAGGTTTCAAAGTTTTCATCCAAATCCTCAACAGTTATTTCTGCAATTGATTCAACGCTTCCTGCAATATCTTCTGCCAATGGAGTGTCTGGATAAAGATTTGCTAAAGTGTGAAAAAACAGGCAATAATCTGGATTGTCTTTGTACATATCAATTTCTTGCTGGATAATTCCCTGTTCACGTTGAACAGATTCTTCTGTGAAATAAGCATTTTCTAGTAAACTTTGCAACAATCTCACATTTTCTAAAACATTGTCCGTCGCCGAAAAAAGATAACTGGTCTTAGTAAAACTTGTAAAGGCATTGCTCTCAGCACCTAATTCAACAAATTGTTGTAAAAGATCTTGACCATTTTCATCCTCAAATAATTTATGTTCCAAAAAATGTGCAACTCCTGCAGGGTATTGAACAGCTTGATTAGAACCACGCGGAATAAAAGAAGTATCAATTGAGCCAAAATTTGCTGTCATAATCCCATAAGTTTCATTGAAATCTCGTTTGGGTAAAAGAAATACTTTTAGACCATTTCGTAAAGTAGTCTGATAGACTGCTTCTCCAACTGCTGGATAATCCTTCCTCTCCATTTTTAAAATTTGCATTATTTTCCTTCCATAAAATAAATCGCTTGTAGCCTGAGTTGTGTTGCAGCAACAATGATATCTTCTCGGCTGACTGCTTCTAAAGCATTTAGCCAAACAGCAATTGGCATAAATGTTTTCTGCAAAACAGATGCCATATAAGCTTGTTCTATCAACGTATTTTGCCTATCTAAAGAAAGGAGCATCGTATTTCGTAGCATTTTTTTGGTCTGATTTAACGCCTCATCAGTAAAATGTCCTTTTTTTAAATCTGCAATTTGTCGATAAATTAAACTCACTGTTTTTGTTCGATTTTTCCTATCAATTCCAGCATAAATACGCATCATACCCGAAAAAATATCAATACTACTTGAAATTGTATAAGCTAGACCCTCTTTTTCCCGAACATTAACAAATAATTTTGAATGAGCAAAGCCACCTAAAAGTCCGCTCAATACAATAAGAGGGATATGAGTCTTATCACCATATTGAGCAGAAAAATGATATCCTAATTCAACAATAGATTGATGAGCATCTTTTCGCTCCAATGATTCTTTTAAAACATTCGAAAATTCTTGATGATAATGCAGTTGCAAACTAAGTTGACGCGGCTGTAAACCAAAGGTTTTAATATGTTCACAGACTTCAATCTCATTAAAATCACCCATAAAAAAGATGTCAATTTTATCATTTTGAAGCATTTTTTGAAAAATAGCAAAACTACTTTCTGGTGTTTCCTTGTCAACTAAGTCTGGCGTAGCTAAACGAGGAGTTTTCATTTCCTTTTCTGTATAAAATAATTTATTCAGCTCTTGATGCGCGTGATAAAAATGATCTTCAATTTCAGCTTTTAAATCATTGAGTACATTCTTTTTTTCAATTTCAAAAACAGCCTGATTAAAAGCTCCTTCATTCGCTAAAGGTTTTAACAAGCTATCCTTTAAAAAATCAAGTATCTCTCCTGTTAGTGTATTTTTTCGACTTAAAAATGCATCGCTAACAAAAGAGATATTTAAATCCACGTAATGTATTAGTCCTCTGCGTGATAATCCCGTTGAAAAGTTGGCACCATAAAGAGTTGCTAATCGTTCACGAAAAATCTGCGAAGTTGGATAGATTTCATTAGCTGTTTCAAGCATACTTGCAACCAGCACGCGCCCCGCTATCGTATCCGTAGACATCGGAGCTGAAAACCTCATTTTTATTCGATTCGTTTTAAATTTTTTGGATGTTATAAAATGGAGATCTACTCCAGAAACCAGCTCCATAGTGTCCCTCATGTTCTTTTAATATTGACTTCTATTATATCACGAAACGACTCCTAATTTCTCCTTCAAGCTTTATTCTTTCAACTTAAAACGTTTTCTTAATGGTGTGATTGTGATAATTCTAATATCATCTTTTCATCTAATTATGATATAATGACAAAGATCGAGGTGAATTATGAAATATAAATTATTTGATGACTACATCACCCTACAAGCTTTATTAAAAGAAGTCGGAATCATTCAAAGTGGTGGTGCTATTAAAAGTTTTCTTCAAGAAAATCAAGTTTATTTTAATGGAGAGCTCGAAACTCGCCGCGGAAAGAAAATTCGCATTGGCGATACTATTACTCTTCCAAATCAAAAATTAGAAATACTGCTGACTGCACCAAATGAAGAGGAAAGGGGGGAGCATGAAAAAGAGCTTTTAGAAAAAAGACGAGTTGCCACCCTTGTAAAAGAAATGAACAAAAGTATCAAAAAAAGTAAATCGACAACAAGTCTGAGAACCAATAAATCGGATAAAAAGGCTCCTATCCGCTTCCCAGGTATTTAATATGTGGTTAAAAAACTTACAAATTCAACATTTTCGTAATTATGAAGTAACTGAAATAGATTTTCATTCTGGTCTCAATATTTTTCTAGGCCAAAACGCTCAAGGAAAAACAAATATCTTGGAAGCTATCTATTTTCTTGCATTGACACGAAGTCATCGAACTCGTTCAGACAAAGATTTAATTTATTTCTCCAAAGATACCCTGAAAATATCTGGACAACTTGTCAAGCAAACTGGAAATATTTCTTTGGAAATTGACTTGACACCTAAAGGAAGAATTACAAAAGTTAATCATCTAAAACAAAGCAAACTATCTGATTATGTTGGAAATATGAATGTTGTTTTATTTGCTCCAGAAGATTTACAGTTGATTAAAGGAGCTCCAGCTCTTAGACGAAAATTTATTGATATAGAATTGGGGCAAATTAAACCAATCTATTTATCTGATTTATCACATTACCACCATGTTTTAAAACAAAGAAATACTTATTTAAAAACAGCAAAAACAATAGATGAGACTTTTTTAGCAGTTTTAGATGATCAACTAGTGGAGTTTGGTTGTCGTGTTATGCAGCATCGGATAGAATTTCTCAAGAAACTAGAGCACTTTGGTCAACAAAAACATTTGGAACTCTCAGGTCATTTAGAAAACTTAACCATTAAGTACTGCTCTTCTGTTCCACTTTCAGATTCCAATAAGTTAAAAGAATCTTTCCAAATTGCATTAAAGCAAAGCCGTAGTAGAGATTTATTTAAAAAAAATACTGGAGTTGGTCCCCATCGAGATGATATTGCTTTTTATATCAATGACATGAATGCCAATTTTGGTAGTCAAGGACAACATCGAAGCGTGGTTTTATCTCTCAAACTGGCAGAAATTGAGCTCATGGAAACTGTTACTAAAGAAAAACCAATTCTTCTACTTGACGATGTTATGAGTGAACTTGACAATAGTCGTCAACTTAATTTACTTGAAACTATTTCTCAAAATATCCAAACATTTATGACAACAACAACTCTAGAACATCTACAAAACATGCCTTCTAATATTAAAATTTTCTCAATTCATGAAGGACATTTAACTGAAGACAAGGTATAAACTAGATATTAACACGCTTTACACGTTTGTAAAGTATGTTAATTATAAAAGCTCTGCATTATCTACTGCAGAGCTTTTATAATAGATCTTATTGTACAGAATAGTTTGGAGCTTCATTCGTAATTTGAACATCATGAGGGTGGCTTTCTTTCAAACCAGCTCCACTCATTTCAATAAATTGAGCTTTGTCATGTAGTTCTTGGAGATTGGCTGCTCCACAATATCCCATACCAGAACGAACTCCTCCAATCATTTGGAAAACGATATCTGCTGCTGCACCTTTATAAGCTACACGACCTTCAATTCCTTCTGGAACTAGCTTGTTCGCCTCATTGACAGAACCCTGGAAATAACGATCGCTGGACCCTTTCTTCATAGCAGCAATGGACCCCATCCCACGATATGTTTTAAACTTACGGCCTTGGAAAATTTCTGTTTCACCTGGTGCCTCATCTGTACCAGCAAACATTGAACCAAGCATCACTGCATTTCCTCCTGCAGCAAGTGCTTTCACGATATCTCCTGAATACTGAATCCCACCATCTGCAATAATTGTTTTCCCGTATTCACGCGCAACTTGTGCAGCATCATAAATTGCCGTCACTTGAGGTACACCAACTCCAGCAATAACACGAGTGGTACAAATTGAACCTGGACCAATCCCGACTTTTACAACATCAACTCCGGCATCATATAATGCACGGGCACCTTCTGCTGTAGCAATATTCCCTGCAATCAACGTTCGTTCTGGAAAATGTTCACGAATCTCAGCAATCTTCCGAAGTACTCCCGCTGAATGTCCATGTGCTGTATCAATGACAATAGCATCTGCACCTGCTTCAAATAAAGCTTCTGCACGCTCAAATGTATCAGAAGTAACTCCTACTGCACCAGCAACCAAAAGACGACCATATTCATCTTTAGCTGCATTTGGAAATTCAATTACTTTTTCAATATCTTTAATTGTAATCAGACCAGATAAACGACCGTAGTCATCAACCAATGGTAATTTTTCAATGCGATGCTCATGAAGTATCCGCTCTGCCGTTTCAAGATCTGTTCCAACAGGAGCTGTCACAAGATTTTTACTCGTCATATGCGCTGAGATAGGTTGATTATAATCCGTAATAAATCGCATATCACGATTTGTAATAATCCCAACTAATTTGCGATTTTCAAGCGTTTCAACAACAGGAACACCACTGATACGATAACGTTCCATCAATTCTTCTGCATCTGATACCGTATGAGTTGGAGTCAAGAAGAATGGATCAATGATAACTCCATTTTCTGATCGTTTAACTTTCCGAATTTCATCCGCTTGTTGCTCAATAGACATATTTTTGTGAATAACACCAAGACCTCCAGCACGAGCAATAGCAATGGCCATTTTACTTTCTGTAACAGTATCCATTGCTGCGGTGATAATTGGAATATTGAGTGTCAAATTTTCAGCCAATTTTGTTTGTAAATTCGCATCATTTGGCAAAACATGACTCTCTGCAGGAATGAGTAATACATCATCAAAAGTAAAACCTTTTTTCAAAAATTTAGTGTCCCAGTTAGACATCCACAAATTCCTCTTTTCTTTATTGATTGAGCACAGCTCGTATTTATTGTTAATATGATACCATTCTATCTGTATTTGTCAATCACTATTATCTAAAAAACCATCACTTTTGGTGATAGTTTTGCTCATTTTTATTTAAAATAGTTAATCCCCATAGCAGATTTTACCTCAGAAAGGGTCTGACTAGCTACTTGACGTGCTTTTTCGCTACCTTTTTGTAGCATAGTGTAAACTGCTCCCATATCTTTTAAAAATTCAACACGACGTTCACGAATTGGTCCTAACTCACGCTCTAAAATTTCCAATAAATAGCGTTTTGTTTTTACATCTCCCAGTCCACCTCGTTGATAGTGTTCCTTCATTGCTGTAATTTCTTGCGCATCTTCTGGACGACCAAACACATCTAAATAATGAAAAACCATATTGCCTTCAATTTTACCAGGATCTTCAATCTTGATATGGTCAGGATCAGTATACATGCTCATCACTTTCTTTTGTAAAGTATCCATATCATCAGATAAATAGATGCCATTATTTAAAGATTTAGACATTTTTGCATTCCCGTCAAGCCCCGGCAAACGTCCTGCTGCTTCATTTTGAGGATAAATGCCCTCAGGCTCTACCAAGACATCACAATTATAAGTATGGTTAAAAGAACGTACAATTTCACGAGTTTGTTCAATCATTGGTTTCTGATCATTTCCTACTGGAACATAATTCGCTTTAAAAGCAGTAATATCTGCTGCTTGTGCAATTGGATAAACTAAAAAACCAGTTGGAATACTTTCACCGAATCCTTTTTGAGCAATTTCTGACTTGACAGTTGGGTTACGTTCCAAACGCGCTAATGACACCAAATTCATATAATACATTGACAACTCTGACAACTCAGGAATTTGACTTTGAATAAAAATAGTTGTCTTTTCAGGATCTAATCCAGTAGCTAAATAGTCTAATGCTACATTTCCAATTGACTCTACAATTGTCTTAGGATCCTTAGCATGATCTGTCAAGGCTTGCTGATCAGCTAAAAATACAAATAATTCATATTTTCCTTCATCTTGTAATAAAACACGATTTCGCAAACTTCCTACATAATGACCAATATGTAATTTTCCTGTTGGACGATCTCCTGTTAAAATAATAGGTTTTGACATCACATTCTCCTTGAATTTTCTTGATAATATTATACCATTTTTAAGAAAAATGTGTAGAAACTATTTCTACACTTCTTAAAATTATTTGACAATTGAATTACCAGCTTTCACACGCCATTTATAATCAGATAATATAATATCTTTCAAAGAATAAGTTGCTTGCCAATTTAAAAATTCTTTTGCTTTAGAAGCATTTGCTAACACACTTGCTGGATCACCAGAACGACGTGCCACAATTTCATGAGGAATTTTTTGCTGTAAAATTTGCTCTGCAGTATTGTATATTTCCTTGACAGTATAACCTTGTTCTGTTCCTAAATTGAAAATCTGTGAAGTTGACGAATATGTAAACAAATAGTCAAATCCCTTTACATGTGCCTGCGCTAAATCTAAAACATGAATATAATCACGAATGCATGAGCCATCTCGCGTTTCATAATCATCGCCATAAATTTTTAAAGCATCATTTTGTCCAAGAGCCGTTTTATTAATATTAGGGATAATATGTGTCGGATTTTTAACCCTCAAACCATTTGAAGTATCCATAGCAGCACCAGCAACATTAAAATAACGAAAAATGACATATTTCCAACTATAGCGGTTGGCCATCCAATAAATCATGCGTTCTCCCATCAGTTTTGTCTCTGCATAAGGATTTACTGGATTTAATAGCGTATCTTCATTTGCAGGTTTATCCATACAATTATTGCCATAAACTGAAGCTGTAGAAGAAAATATAATTTTATCAATTCCTACTTCTGATAATACTTTTAACACACGATTCATACCAGCTACATTTGCTGCAAAATATTTACTAGGATTTTCAATACTTTCACTAACAACGATTTCCCCTGCACAGTGCAATACAGCATCAATTTTATGAGATTGTAAATAATCTTTTAATGCCAGCTCATCATAAACATCCAGTTCTTTAAAGTGCGCTCTTACATCCACCGCATCCCTGACACCTGATGCTAGATTATCCAAAACATGCACATCATAATCAGCATCTAAAAGTGCCTTTACAGTATGAGAGCCAATATATCCAGCTCCACCTGTTACTAAAATTGATTTCATTTTTTCTTCTCCTTGTCTTTCTACATCAATACAAGAGTATCTTTTAGTAAGTATTGGTAGGTTTCAACCAAACTTTCAATTCTATCTCCAATAAGAATCCCATCAAATCCAATATTTAAAATCTGTTCAATATCTTCACAGTTTACACCACCACCAAAAATCAACTGATATGTAAACCCAAACTTTACACTTAAATTATCCAAATAATCTTTTAAATCTTGAAAACTTTCTTCAACATCTATAAAGGAATAATCTTTTTTTCCTTTTAATGTTGCACTCAATATTTCGTAAGCTACAATAATATGTTTATCCTGAAGATCTAGATCATCTAAATATGTTGCGCATTCAAAAATAGGATTTTCATGATTTCCTACACAAATAATAGGAATAATATCTTTCTGTAAAGCATTGTCAATCTTTGAGCGAATCATTCTTGTTGTTTCATTTAAATACTTTTGCCTTTCTAAATGACCTACAAAAGCATAATTTATATTATAATGTTTTAAATGTTGAGGCGATAAATCACCTACATTTCTTCCTTTAATTGACAAATTTTGAACTGCAATGTCAAAATGATATACATTATAATCCGGTATGATAGGAGCAATAATCAATTGATGTTGCTTGCTTATTGGTTGATTGAACTTCTCTAACAATTCTAATTGTTGCTTGATTGACATCTGATTTTTAAAATTAAAAACAACTAACACTTTACGCCCCCTTTACACTATTTACAACTCTTTTAAAAAATAATCTTCTATTGTCTGTTTATAAAATTTAAATTGAGGATTTTTCACAACATTATGAAAAGATAGTGTTTTTCTTTTCTTTAAACCACAAAATTCCATGGTCTTATGGAATGAAATCAAAACATCATCTACATTTTTTCCATCAAAAAATGCAGCCGGATTATTAAAAACTTCTTCTGGTGCATTCCAAGTTGTGGATAAGATATATTCTTTATTTTTCATTAAACCACCTTGTCCATAAGTATCTGCAAATGAATAAAATTGACCATATTCAAAGACTTCATCCATATATAATTTCAACTTCCCAGGTACATTAAATCAATAAATAGGAAATTGAAAAATAATCAAATCTGCCCACAAAAACTTATTTCTCTCGTCTATTACATTATAGTTCTCAACTGACGATAATTGCACATCATGATTGTGACGTAATTTATCCAACATAATATTATACAAACTAAAATTTAATTCTCCTTTACAAAAATCATGTTTTTGATAACCATTTACCAATAAAATTTTCATTTTCTCCTCCTAAAAATATTCTAAATTCATTATAAATTTTTGAAATTTCTCTTACTTATCAATATTCTAAAATGTCATATTTTATCCCCGAATCATTTGAAAAAAGTCAAATTTTCTAGTAAAATGAAACTAATTACAGATTACAGAATTAGGAGAAAAATATTGCTTACAGTATCAGATGTCTCACTACGCTTTAGTGACCGAAAATTATTTGATGATGTGAATATCAAATTTACAAAAGGAAATACTTATGGTTTAATTGGTGCTAATGGTGCAGGAAAATCAACTTTTTTAAAAATCCTAGCTGGAGATATCGAACCAACGACTGGAAATATCTCACTCGGACCAGACGAACGTCTCTCAGTCCTTCGGCAAAATCACTTTGATTATGAAGAAGAACGAGTGATTGATGTAGTTATCATGGGAAATGAGCATCTTTATAACATTATGAAAGAAAAAGATGCCATTTACATGAAACCTGATTTTTCTGATAAAGACGGTGTCCGAGCAGCTGAATTAGAAGGTGAATTTGCTGAGTTAGGTGGTTGGGAGGCTGAAAGTGAAGCCTCTCAACTCCTCCAGAACTTGAATATCCCAGAAAATCTTCACTATCAAAATATGAGTGAATTATCCAATGGAGATAAAGTAAAAGTACTCCTTGCAAAAGCTCTATTTGGTCAACCAGATATTCTGCTGCTAGACGAACCGACCAACGGTCTTGACATTCAATCTATCTCTTGGTTAGAAGATTTTTTAGTTGATTTTGAAAATACCGTTATCGTTGTATCCCACGACCGTCACTTCCTCAATAAAGTATGTACACACATGGCTGATTTAGACTTTGGCAAAATCAAACTCTATGTTGGTAACTATGATTTCTGGAAAGAATCTAGTGAGTTAGCTGCTAAACTCTTAGCAGATCGTAATGCTAAAGCTGAAGAAAAAATCAAGCAACTGCAAGAATTTGTTGCTCGCTTCTCTGCTAATGCTTCAAAATCTAAGCAAGCAACTTCTCGTAAAAAAATGCTTGACAAAATTGAGCTGGAAGAAATTGTCCCATCAAGCCGTAAATATCCATTTATTAACTTCAAAGCCGAACGCGAAATCGGAAATGACCTCTTGACAGTCGAAAACCTTTCTGTCAAGATTGACGGCGAAGTCATCCTTGACAACATCAGCTTTATCTTGCGTCCGGGTGACAAGACAGCTTTGATTGGACAAAATGACATTCAAACAACCGCTTTGATTCGAGCTATTATGGGAGATATTGACTATGAAGGAACTGTCAAGTGGGGTATTACAACTAGTCAATCTTATTTACCAAAAGACAATAGCAAAGATTTTGCCAGCGGTGAATCTATTCTTGACTGGCTCCGTCAATTTGCAAGTAAAGAAGAAGATGACAACACCTTCCTTCGAGGATTTCTAGGTCGCATGCTTTTCTCTGGTGATGAGGTTAACAAGTCTGTCAACGTCTTGTCAGGTGGTGAAAAGGTTCGTGTCATGCTGTCAAAGCTCATGTTGCTCAAATCAAACGTTTTAGTACTAGATGATCCAACCAATCACTTAGACTTAGAATCTATTTCTAGCCTAAATGACGGTCTGAAAAACTTTAAAGAATCTATTATTTTTGCTAGCCACGATCATGAATTTATCCAGACACTTGCTAATCACATTATTGTTCTTTCTAAAAATGGTGTCATTGATCGTATTGACGAAACCTATGATGAATTTTTAGAAAATCAAGAAGTACAAGAAAAAGTCAATAGTCTTTGGAAAGATTAGACTTTTCAAAAAATAGGAGCTGATGAAAGATTCAGTTCCTTAAATTTTAGTATTTTAAGATAGCTTATGAAAAAAATCAAAAAACTCTTCAAAAATTATTATTTGATAGCCTTTTTTATTCCATTTTTGATTCTGTTTATAACTTACCTTATAAATGGAATCTATTGGAAAAGTGACACTTCTCCGCTATTAGGAGACGGATTTCATCAATATGTTATTTTTGATGTCACTTTAAGGAATATTTTGCATGGTACAGATAACATCTTTTATACGTTTACAAGTGGACTCGGTTTGAACTTTTATGCCTTATCTAGCTATTATCTAGGGAGTTTTTTATCACCTTTAGTTTATTTTTTCAATCTAAAAAATATGCCAGATGAAGTATACTTATTTACTTTGATAAAGTTTGGTTTGATGGGATTAACTTGTTTCATCAGTATTAAAGGTATCTTTAAAAAAATTTCTCCTTATCTTATATTAATACTGTCAACTTCCTACGCTCTAATGAGTTTTGCAGTTAGTCAACTTGAAATAAAAACTTGGCTAGATATCTTCATTATTATTCCACTTATTTTACTTGGTTTACACCAGTTGATTACTCAAAAAAAACGTGTTCTTTACTTTACAGCTTTGTCAATTCTTTTTATTCAAAATTATTATTTTGGGTATATGATGGCAATCTTTCTTGTATTGTGGTTCTTTGTTCAAACTTCATGGGATTTTAAAATTAGGATTAAATCTTTCATAGACTTTACCGTTGTGTCAATTTCAGCTGGGATAACTAGTCTCATTATGATTCTACCAACTTTTCTAGATTTAAAAACGCATGGTGAGAAATTAACAAAAGTAACAACCTTACTGACTGAAAAAAGTTGGTATTTGGATATCTTTGCCAAAAACTTTATTGGAGCTTTTGACACAACTAAATATGGATCTATTCCGATGATTTATGTTGGGCTTGTTCCATTATTACTAGCAATTCTCTTCTTCACTTTAAAGTCTATTAAGTTTCACGTGAAACTTTCCTATGTTATTTTAATTATATTCTTAGTAGCTAGTTTTTACTTACAGCCTTTGGATCTTCTTTGGCAAGGTATGCACACGCCAAATATGTTCCTACATCGTTACTCTTGGACTTTTTCTATTGTCATTATTTTCTTAGCTGCTGAAAGCTTGGAGCGTCTAAAAGAAATTAAATTGACAAACATTCTAGCCAGTTTTTCTATCTTAGGACTTGGTTTTATTGCTACTTTTATTTTTGAGAAGCATTATAAATTTTTAGGTTCTGTTAATTTCATCTTAACATTGGAATTTTTAGTCGCTTATCTTTTAATTTCTTGGGCTTATACAAAAAAATATATCTCTGTTAAAATATTTACTATTTCTACTTTATTGTTTGTTTGCTTTGAACTAAGTTTAAATAGTTTTTATCAAATGGAAGGAATTGCAAAAGAATGGGTCTTTGCAAGTAGAAATGCTTATGAACAAGATTTAACAGCTATTGATTCACTCGTCAAATACAGTAAAAAGAAAAATTCCAATTTCTTTAGAACTGAAAAATTAGCTATTCAAACCGGAAATGACAGTATGAAATACAATTATAATGGTATCTCTCAATTTTCTTCTGTTCGCAATACCGCAGCTAGTTCTATTCTTGATAAATTAGGTTTTAAATCATCTGGAACTAATTTAAACTTACGTTATCAAAACAATAGTATCATTATGGATAGCTTATTGGGTGTAAAATATAATATTTCAACAAACAATCCTCAAAAATATGGTTTTACTTCCATTAAAACGAAAGATAATTTAACACTTTATGAAAATAAAAATGCTAATTCACTAGCATTTTTAACAAATTCAATTTACAGAGATGTAAAGTTTAATCACTTAACATTAGATAATCAAACTCGTTTTCTCAATCAGCTTTCTGGATTAAATTTAAAATATTATCACAGATTATCTCCTACAAGTAATCATAATGTTAAGCAAGTTGGAAATAGAATAGCGGCAGAAGTAGATAAAGAAAATCATGATTCCTTTGCTAGTGTAACTTACACTTTAGAAGTTCCAACAAATAGTCAAGTTTATTTAACTCTGCCAAACTTAACTTTCTCAAATGACAACCAAAAATCAGTTGACATAACTGTAAATAATAATCAAAAAATGCATTATGGTACCAACAATGTCTTTCCATTTTTTAATCTTGGTTATTTTAAGCAAAAACAAACCATAACCGTTAAAATATCTTTCCCAGATAACTCAAAAGTTTCGTTTGATACTCCTGAATTTTATACGCTTGACACAAATCATTTTCAACAAGCAATAAACAAGATTCAACGACAAAAAGTATCTGTAACAACAAAACATAACACAATAACAGCACATTATCAAGCTCAACGAGATAGTTCTTTATTCTTCACAATTCCTTATGATAAAGGTTGGACTGCCACACAAAACGGAAAATCAATTAAAATTTCAAGAGCACAAAATGGCTTTATGAAAATTAATGTCAAAAAAGGCGCAAGAAAAATAAAACTGACATTTATCCCAAATGGTCTTAAAGAAGGCAGTATAGCATGTTTATCTGGAATCTCATTCTTTATAATTTATAATCAGATACGTAAGAAAAAATTGTTATAGTTAAAAAGCCGACTCTTTGTCAACTGTAGTGGGTTGATGTCAGCTAAGCTTTAGAGAGGACGAGATTCGTTCTCTCTCTTTTGATGTTCAAAGCGATGAGAATGCGTTTCTTAAAGTTGTCAAAGTTCCTGAATCCAAAAGCGTTGCGCTTGATGACCTTGATGAGATTGTTAGTCGCTTCCAGCTTGGCGTTGGAGTAGGGGAGTTCCAAGGCGTTGGAGTAGGGGAGTTCCAAGGCGTTGGTAATCTTGTTTCTGTCCTTCAGGAAAGTCCGAAAGACGGTTTGAAAAATCGGGTGAATATCCGAAATAACCTCCTCAATTAGGTCAAAGAAATGATTAGTTTGCTTTTCCTGAAAGTGAAAGAGCAGAAGCTGGTAAAGCTCATAGTGCTGTCGAAGTTGGTCCGAATAGCTGAGTAGCTGATGGAGAATCTCCTGATTGGTTAAATGAGAGCGGAAGGCCGGTCTGTAAAAACGCTTATGGCTGAGCTTGCGAATGACGGTTGAAGTTGAGATCGAGAGCCTGTGCGCAATATCAGTCATGACTTGCTTCTCAACTAATAATTGAGCGATTTTCTGTTTGACTGCGACGGCAATCTGATGATTTTTCTGGACGAGGGAGGTTTCGGCGACAGCCATTTTCCCACAGTTCTTACAGCGAAAGCGCCGCTTTTTAAGTCGGATAAGGGTTTTGTATCCTGCTGTCTCCAGATAAGGAATTTTAGAAGGTTTCTGGAAGTCGTATTTGGCCATCTGTCCCTTGCAGGCAGGGCATGAAGGGGCATCATAGTCAAGGTGGGCCAGGATTTCTTTGTGAGTATCGGCATCAAAAAGATTGTCTATTTTGATATTTTTGTCTTCAATTCCAAGAAGTTTTGTGATAAAATCGAGTTGTTCCATATGATTCTTTCTAATGAGTTGTTTCGTCGCTTTTCATTATAGGTCATATGGGACTTTTTGTATACACAAAAATAGCTCCATAACCTCTGCGGTAGTTTTACCCACTACAGAAATTATAGAGCCAAAAAGCCAAGCTGAACAATAAGACAGTTTGGCTTTTAGTATTCTTTAGTTATATAAAAAAGCATTCTTTATGAATGCTTAGTAGCTCCGGCAGTAGGACTCGAACCTACGACATCATGATTAACAGTCATGCGCTACTACCAACTGAGCTATGCCGGATGATATAGTCCGTACGGGATTCGAACCCGTGTTACCGCCGTGAAAAGGCGGTGTCTTAACCCCTTGACCAACGGACCATATATGTTCTTTCACAGAACATATACTATTATACCAGTTTGGAAAACTTTGTCAATAGTTTTTATTTAAAAATTTAACTATATTTGCTATTTCATTTGCCTATTCTATTTATCCTTTTAATTCCTCTAAAATAGCCTTTAACTTTCCAATTTTCATTCGAGTAATCGGACAACGATGATCTTCATAAAAAATTATTTCTCGCATTTTTTTGTCATAACCTTTGATGTTTCCAATATTGACTAGATAAGATTTATGAGGTGAAAAGAAACGTCTTGTTTCTTTATCTTTTTCTTGAATATCTGCAATAGTACCATAAAATTCTTTAAAAAAGTTTTTACCGACAATTCTTAATTTATGAGAAGAGCCTGTCGTTTCAATATATAAAATGTCATTAAAAGGCATTCTAACCTCTCCGCCACGAAAGCTATATTCAAAATAATCCACCATATCTTTATTTTCAATCAATGTCGCTTTTGTATACTCAATGCTGTCTTTTATATGTTTTTTAAAAGCAATATCACTCAAATTTTTATCAACAAAATCCAGTGCAGATACTTTATATTTAAATGTCATCGTAGCAAATTCTGATTTCGTTGTAACAAAAACAATAATAGCATACGGATTGTGATGACGTATAAATTTTGCTATTTCTAAACCTTTTGTTTCCTCTCCTTTGATATCAATATCTAAAAAATATAATTGATTCACCTCATCATTTTCAATATATTCTTTAAATTCTCTTACTTTGCCAGTTACTTTAACTTTTATCGTAATTCCCATTTCTTTCGCAATCTCTGCCAAAGTTGTTTCCATTCTTACTTGATGTGAAATTTCATCTTCTAATACTAATACTTTCATTATAAACCTTCTTTCCGCACTCTCATTACTTGTGTAAAATATTCATCCTCAATTTTAGTATCGAGGATAATTCCTTCATAGTTGTTAATAATTTCTTTGATATTGCTTAAGCCTAAACCGCGTCCTTCACCCTTTGTTGAAAAATCAGTTTGGTAAATCTCTTCTAAATCTAGCGGTCTTTTCTTACGTGAATTTTGAATGACTAAGATTGTTTCTGTATCTAAATCCACCAAAGAAACATTCATCGTTTTTTGATAACTTTCTGCTGATCCTTCTATGGCATTATTCAAAAGAACACTTGTCATTCTAACCAAATCTAACAATTTAATTGGCAAAGGTTTAACAAAATCTTTTACTTCAAATGTTAATTCTATATTGTAATCTCGTGCCTTAAACAATGTTTGCGTCATAACACTTCTAAGTGCTGAATCTCCAACATTATTTAAATCAAAATACGTATATTTATCAGAACGAAGCTGTAAATTAGCATTTACGAGAACCTCCTGATAGATTCGCTCCACTTCTTTTATATTACCTGTATGAATAGCTGATTGAAAACTTGCCAACATCCCACCATAATCGTGACGAAAACCTCGAATTTCATTATACAGATTAACAATTTCATCTGTATATTTTTGTAATTGTAGTTGTTCTCGTTCTTTCTGTTTAATTTGTTCTTCTTTTTCATACTTTTCGCGAATAGATTGTAAGTAGAATAAAGTTGACATAAACATTAAAAAGCAAATTGTAGCAATCATACTAGAAAAACTATTTAAATTTTTCATATTACTAAGCCAATGCGACAAATTTAATAAAAAATGAATAAATAAGAGATAAAAGTTTAACTGCACAATATTCTCTTTAAAATCCGCCTTTTTAAAATATTTAAAATTAAACTTAAAATAATCAATTGCTTTTAAAATAAAAACTAAAGAAATGATATTGATAAAAATATAGAACAATCCCCAGTATCTATCAACAAACTTATCACCTGTAACAGAAGAAATAATGACTGAAAAGAAGGTTTCAGAACTTGACACAGCTAAAGATAAAAATAGTGCTAAAAATACAGAAAGATGTTTTTTAACTTTTTTTACTTTAAAAAAATATAAATAAAAAAATAATGGTTGAATAAAAAACATCATATATCTAATGGAATAATGTATTAAAGTAGTGAAATCAGTTAAAAATACAATTCCTAAACACAACAAAGTAAAGTGAATATTCACTTTATTCACTCTACTTATTTTCTTATAGCAGTATACAACAGAAACAGCTTCTATAATTGAGAAAATAATCCAATGTATAAATTCTATTTTCACAATATTATTCTCCTAAATAATTATTTACCAAAAAGTTTTGAAAAATCAAATCCCATTCTGATTCGACTATCCCCACCAATGATTTTATCTAACTGCTCATCATTCAGTTCTTTAAATTCTACAACTTCCTTTTTTACTACCTCTTTTTTAGCAAACAACTTTTTCATAATTTCTCCTTAATGTTTGTTTTTTGTAAGAAATCTTACAAGGTAATTATACAAAATCTTCATAAATAAATTGAAAAAAACTCTAAACGACACATTTTTACATCTCAAAAGACTTCTTTATCCAGTTATAGAAAAAGGCACGCTTTCCCGTGCCCTTTTCTTATATGATCCCAGCAGGATTCGAACCTGCGACCGTTCGCTTAGAAGGCGAATGCTCTATCCAGCTGAGCTATGAGACCAATGCTCTATCATTTTAACAAAAAAAGCCTATGACGTCAAGATTACTTATGATAGGGACTTCCTTGTTGAATCATAAATGCTCGATAAATTTGTTCTACTAAAACTAATCGCATTAACTGATGAGGAAGTGTCAATTTTCCAAAACTCATCAGCAAATTAGCTCTTTTTTTGACAGCAGTAGACAGACCAAGACTCCCACCAATCACAAAAGTAATATCCGAAAATCCACGAACAGTCACATCGCTTAATCTCTTACTGAATTCTTCTGACGGAAATTGTTGCCCTTCAATAGCTAAAGCAATCATAAATTCTTTATCAGTTATTTTCGATAAAATACGAGTTCCTTCTTTGTCAAGAATTTGTTGATTTTCTAAATGACTTGCCTTATCGGGTGTTTTTTCATCTGGAAGTTCAATCATATCAAATTTAGTAAAGCGTCCTAAACGTTTTACATACTCTGCTATTCCATCTTTAAGGTATTTTTCTTTTAATTTTCCAACAGTTACAAGTTTTATTTTCATATCTCTATTCTACCATATCCACAATTATTTCACACCTTATTCACAGGATAAAAAATAAATTACCTTATAAATGACTTAGAAAATCACAGATTTTAAAAGTTATCCACAATTTGTGGAAAAGATAAAACATTTAAGCTATAATTAAGTTAAATTCTTTATACTTTCAGTAATTGAAATAACTAGGAGGAAGATATGAAAAACTCTTCAAATTTCACAAAAAAATTGTTATTGCTTTTCATGGTCTTAGCTATAGGTTTTATTGGTGGTTTACTTGGAAACTTAACTTCATCTAAATTATCAACAAATAGCTCTACAACGACTAAAGTTAATCAAGTTACTACTGCTTATAAAAATACAAATTCCACAACACAAGCTGTGAGTAAAGTAAAAGATGCTGTTGTATCCGTTATTACCTATGCTAATAATAATTCACAAAACAGTGTGTTTGGAAATGATGATTCAAATAATAACAATGATAATTCTCAACAAGTAGCTAGCGAAGGATCTGGAGTTATTTATAAAAAAGATGGAAAATACGCTTACTTAGTAACCAATACCCACGTTATCAGTGGTGCTAAAAAAGTTGACATTCGTTTAGCAGATGGTAATAAAGTTCCTGGAGAAATTGTAGGGTCAGATACTTATTCTGATATCTCCGTTGTTCGCATTAGTGCTGATAAAGTAAAATCAGTTGCTGAATTTGGAGATTCTAGCAAATTGACTGTTGGTGAGACAGCTATTGCGATTGGAAGTCCGCTCGGATCAAATTACGCTAACACTGTGACGCAAGGAATTATTTCTAGTTTAAATCGTAATGTTTCTCTAAAATCTGAAGACGGACAAACGATTTCAACACAAGCTATTCAAACAGACACAGCTATCAACCCAGGGAACTCTGGTGGACCACTTGTGAATATCCAAGGGCAAGTAATTGGTATTACTTCAAGTAAAATAGCTAGCAACGGCGGAACTTCGGTTGAAGGATTAGGATTTGCTATTCCATCTAATGATGTTATAAACATTATTAACCAGTTAGAAGCAAATGGAACTGTTACACGACCAGCTCTAGGAATCCAAATGATTGACATCACTAATCTGTCTAGTTCAGATCTATCACGCTTAAAACTTCCATCAAAAATAACTAGTGGAGTTGTCGTGCGTTCAGCTCAATCTGGAATGCCAGCTGAAGGAAAACTTCAAAAATATGATGTGATTACAAAAGTAGATGATAAAGAAATTTCTTCAACAAGTGATTTACAATCTGCTTTATACAAACATTCAATTGGCGACAACATAAAAATCACTTTCTATCGTGATGGAAAAGAAACTACTAATACCATTAAGCTTACAAAATCTACAAAAGATTTAGATTCAAATAATTGACACTTTATTAACACATCTTTACAGAATTGTAAAGGTGTGTTATTCTATATAAACATGGAAAAATATCAATATATTGCACTTAAGGACATTCAAACTAATCCTTATCAACCAAGAAAAGAATTTTCAGAAGAAAAAATTACTGAGCTTGCTAATTCTATAAAAGAACATGGGATTATTCAGCCCATTATTGTACGAAAATCTCCGATAATTGGTTATGAATTGCTAGCTGGTGAAAGGCGTTTTAGAGCTGCTAAATTAGCAGGCTTAACAAATATACCAGCTATTATAAAAGAAGTAACAGATGATGAAATGATGAAGCAAGCTATCATTGAAAATTTACAACGAGAAGATTTAAATCCTATAGAAGAAGCACAATCTTATCAATATTTGATTGACAAAGGGTTGACACATAAAGAAATCGCTCTAACTATGGGAAAATCACGTCCTTATATTACAAATTCCGTCCGGTTATTAAATTTACCTCTCAATATTATCGAAGCGATAAAAGAAGGAAATATTTCTCAGGGACACGCTCGTCTGCTCATTAATCTCTCAGAAAAAGAGCAAAATCAGTGGTTTGATAAAATCTTATCTCAAAGCCTTTCAGTTCGACAGCTAGAAAAACAATTGCATTCCCAACAGACAAAAACTGTAACAAAAAATAAACATCATCTCTTCCTCAAAGAGGAAGAAAAAAGATTAAAAAAGATATTTGGTACAGAGATTTCTCTTCAATTTTCTAAACAATCTCAATCAGGGAAAATTTGTATTCATTTTTCAAACTTAAAAGAATATCAAAGAATTATTGACAGCTTTAAATAAGGCTGTTATTTTTATTCTTTCAAGTCACAGAGTTATCCACTCTTATTTTATAAGAAAACCTTAATAAATCACAGAAAAACTGCTTTATTCACAATTTGTGGAAAACTTCAAAGAACAATGTGAATTTATTTCCACAGATTGTGGAAAACTTTTGCGTTTTATGTTAAAATAACTTCTATGGATAATTAAATATAACGAAGATTTATTAGCAAGGAAGGAGGTTTCTT